>NZ_QXMN01000031.1:0-74404 GCF_003581445.1 Acidovorax cavernicola
CACCGTCACCCCGCCGCGCGACCTCGGTCCGCTGACCGGCTCGCTCGCGCACCCCAAGAGCCGCTGGGTGCCCGTGGGCTGGTCCGAACTGCCGGGCTTCAGCGAAGACCCGCTGCATGAAGGCTGGATCGCGCTGCTGGCCAACTGCGCGCGCCCCAACGCCGCCTTTGCGCCGCTGTGCCGCGAGGTGCGCCAGCTCGCCATCGCCACGCCCGAGGAACAGCGCCGCTGGATGACCGACCGGCTGCAGCCCTACCGCGTCGAGTCGCTCGCGGGCCAGAGCGAGGGCAAGCTCACCAGCTACTACGAGCCCGTGTACGAAGCCTCGCGCGTGCCCTCGGCCGGCTTCAATGTGCCGCTGTACCAGACGCCCGACGGCCTCGTGCCCAAGCGCCCCTGGTTCACGCGCCAGGAGATCGAGACCCTGCCTGAGGCCCAGGCCGCGCTGCGCGGTCGCGAGATCGCCTGGATGGCCGATCCCATCGACGCGCTGATGCTGCACATCCAGGGCTCGGGCCGCTTGCGCATCACCGAGGCCAACGGCTACCAGCACACCGTGCGCGTGGCCTTCGCCGCCACCAACGAGCAGCCCTACCGCAGCGTGCAGCAATGGCTGATGAGCCAGGGCGTGTCCAAGGTCGGCAAGTGGCCCGACGACACCAAGGCCTGGGCCGCGCAGAACCCGCAGCGCGTGTCGCAACTGATGTGGAGCAACCCGCGCTACGTGTTCTTCCGCGAAGAGACGATGAGCGAGCTCGACGCCGCCTTCGGCCCGCGCGGCGCGCAGGGCGTACCGCTGACGGCGGGGCGCTCCATTGCCGTCGACCGCGAGAGCATTCCCTACGGCACGCCGGTCTGGCTCGCGTCCAGTGGCCCGGCCGCGCAGCTGCAGAAGCTGGTGGTGGCGCAGGACACCGGCAGCGCCATCCTCGGCGCCGTGCGCGCCGACTACTTCGCGGGCACCGGCGCCGAGGCCGGACGGCTGGCGGCGAGCGTGAACCAGCCGCTGCGGTTGTGGGCGCTGTGGCCGAGGCAGTTGCCGGCGCCATAAATAGGGCTCGCCCCCAGGCTTCGCGCACTTCGTGTCGCTTCGCCAACCCCCTGCCGGGGGCGACACCTGCAGCCCGGCAAAGCCGGTTCTGCGGTGTCTCTCGATGGAATGCGGCAGATGCGTGCAATGCGCATGGTGCTGCGTGCGCTTGCGTGACAGCCAATGTGTTGCATCGACGTGAAGCTTTCTTGACACTGCCCCGACAAGGCTGACCGGGAGCTGAGTCTTTCACGGGGATGTCATGCGAAGTGCCTAACTTCGTGGGCTGGTTTTTCTCCCAACCCACGAAAGATATTGCGCATGACCGCAAACACCCGCACGGACGCCCACGGCGTCGATCTCGACGATGTCGGCACCAACGATTCCCCGAACCCTTCCTTCACCGACCTGATCGCATCGCGGCTGAGCCGTCGCCGTCTGTTCGGTCTGGGCGTCGGCACCGCTGGCACCGCACTGCTGCAGGCCTGCGGTGGTGGCGGTGGCGGGGGCGCAGCCTTCCCGATCATTCCGCCCGCACCAGCCCCTGCGCCGGCGCCGGCCCCCGCACCGGCCCCCTCGCCGATGAAGCTGGGCTTCAACGCCGTCGCCAAGAGCCTCGACGACGTGGTCACGGTGCCCGCCGGCTACACCGCCAGCGTGCTCTACCGCCTGGGCGACCCGATCGCCGCCGGCGTGGCCGCGTACAACAACGACGGCACCGACGATCCGGCCACCTATGACCGCCGCGCCGGTGACCATCATGACGGCATGACCTTCTTCGGCATGAACGGCTCCAACAAGTGGGACGCGGCCAACGCCTCGCGTGGCCTGCTGGTGATGAACCACGAAGCCATCACGCCGTTGTTCCTGCACCCGACTGGCCAGACCGTCGTGAGCGGTGCACGCACCGTCGCCGACGAAGTGCTGCGCGAGTTCTACCTGCACGGCGTGAGCGTGATCGAGGTGAACAAGAACGGCAACGCCTGGAGTTACAAGCAGGATTCGAGCTTCAACCGCCGCGTCCATACCCTGACCGAAATGCAGTTCTCGGGTCCGGCCGCCAAGACTGACTACCTGAAGACCAAGTACTCGACCGACGGCAGCAAGACCCGCGGCACGCTCAACAACTGCGCCAACGGCACCACGCCGTGGGGCACGTACCTGACCTGCGAAGAGAACTGGGCGGGCTACTTCCGCCGCGTCAAGGCCAACGACGACACCAAGCGCTCGGCGAAGGAACTTGCAACCTTCTCCCGCTACGGTGTGTCCGGCACTGGCCGCGAACTCTGGGCCACCGTCGCCGGTGGCGCCGACATCCATGCTCGCTGGAACACCGAAGTCATCGGCGCCACTGCCACCGACGACTACCGCAACGGCCACAACACCTACGGCTGGGTGGTCGAGATCGATCCGTTCAACCCGACGAGCACGCCGAAGAAGCGCACCGCCCTCGGCCGCTTCGGCCACGAAGGCGCCTGCCTCGGCCCGGTCGTGGTCGGCAAGCCGCTGGTCTGGTACATGGGCGACGACTCGCAGGGCGAGTACCTCTACAAGTTCGTGTCCACCAAGAACTGGGACGCGGCCGACATCGGCGGTGGCATCGCCTCCGGCGACAAGTACATGGACGACGGCAAGCTCTACGTGGCCAAGTTCAAGGCCGACGGCACGGGCGACTGGCTTGAACTCAAGCTTGGTGTCAACAACATCACCGCAAGCTACGCCCCCTACGCGTTCGCCGATGCGGCCGATGTCGTGCTCAATGCACGCCTTGCAGCCGATGCGGCTGGCGCCACGAAGATGGACCGCCCGGAGTGGACGGCCGTCAATCCGAAGAACGGCGAGGTGTACCTTACCTTGACCAACAACGCGGCTCGCACGATCAATGGCGCCAATGGCACCGACGCCGCCAACCCGCGTTTCTACAACGACCCCAAGGGCACGACCGCACAGAGGGGCAACCCGAACGGCCACATCGTCCGCTTCGCCGACACCGGCGGTGACCCGACGGCCGTCACCTTCAAGTGGGACGTGTACCTCTTCGGCGCGCGCTCGACCGCGTCGGCGGACGTGAACGTGTCGGCCCTCGGCGCCGACAACGACTTCTCCAGCCCCGACGGCATGTGGTTCAGCCATGCCGCCCCCGGCCTGCTGTGGCTCGAGACCGACGACGGCAAGTACACCGACGTGACCAACTGCATGCTGCTCGCAGCGTTGCCCGGCACAGTCGGCGACGGCGGGGCAAAGACCATCACCAACTTCGACGGCGCTACCACCGTGCAGCAGGCCACCTTCGTCGGCAAGGCCCCGGGTACCGACGGCCTGCGCCGCTTCTTGGTGGGCCCGAAGGACTGCGAGATCACCGGCATCGCCGAATCGGGCGACGGCCGTGCGCTGTTCGTGAACATCCAGCACCCGGGCGAGAACACGGAGAAGACCGACATCGGCGATCCGACGAAGTTCCTGAGCCACTGGCCGCAAGGTGGCAACGCCCGCCCGCGCTCGGCCACCGTGGTCATCACGAAGAACGACGGCGGCCTGATCGGCCTGTAAGCGTCAGCGTCCTCAACCCCCTTCGGGAAACACCGTGGAACCGGCTTTGCCGGGCCACCGGTGTTGCCCCCGGCGAGGGGGGCGCAGCGACACGAAGTGCGCGAAGCCTGGGGAAGTACCGATTACTGCGGCGCTGTCGGCAACGGCAGCGCCGTTTTGTATCTGACCTGCTTCAATGCAAAGCTCGAGCGGATCTTCTCGATCCCCGGAATCGGCGTGAGCTGTTCCATGATGAAGCGCTCCAGCGCCGCCATGTCGGCCACGGCGATGCGGATCAGGTAGTCGCTGTCGCCGGTCATCAGGTAGCACTCCATCACCTCGTCGTGCTCGGCGATGCGCTGCTCGAAGTCGGCCAGCGACTGCTTGCTCTGCGTGGTCAGGCTGATCGAGATGAACACGTTCAGCCCCAGGCCCAGCGCCTTGGCGTTCGCGAGCGCCACATAACGGTCGATCACGCCGCCGGTCTCCAGCACCTTCACGCGCGCGAGGCAGGGCGAGGGCGACAGGTGCACCCGGCGCGCCAGCTCCACGTTGGAGAGGGCGCCGTCGCGTTGCAGCTCGTCGAGAATGCGCAGATCGATGGCGTCGAGTTCCATGAAATTCCGTGAAGCGCTCGGGTTGCGGCATTTTATGCTTCCCAATAGCCATGAAATCAAAGGTGCCGGTAGCTAATTTTTCCTGAGGCGGCTTAAAGTGCTGGCATGAACGCCCCGATCTCCGCCGACCAGATGCGCGCCCTGTTGCTCGACACGCCGCCCTCGCACGACCCCGACCCCGAGGAAACCGCCGAATGGCGCGACGCCTTCCTGGCGCTGGCGCAGACACAGGGCCCGCAGCGTGCGCGCCAGATGCTGGCCGAGCTGGCACGGCTGGCGCGGCAGCAGCGCATCGGCTGGCAGCCCGAACTGGCCACGCCGTACGTCAACACCATCGCCGCGGCCGACCAGCCGCCGTTCCCGGGTGACCTCGCGGTCGAGGAAAAGCTCGCCTCGCTGATGCGCTGGAACGCGCTCGCGATGGTGGCCAAGGCCAACCAGGCGTACGGCGAACTCGGTGGCCACATCGCCAGCTACGCGAGCGCGGCCGACCTGTTCGAGACCGGCTTCAACCACTTCTTCCATGCGCGCAGCCCGGCGCATCGCGGCGACCTGGTGTTCTTCCAGCCGCACAGCGCGCCCGGCGTGTATGCGCGGGCGTACCTCGAAGGTCGCCTGAGCGAAGACGACCTGAACCATTACCGCCAGGAACTCACCGCACCTGCCTTCGTGGACGGCAGCGGCGCGCGCGGCCTGTGCAGCTATCCGCATCCGTACCTGATGCCGGACTTCTGGCAGTTCCCCACCGGCTCGATGGGCATCGGCCCGATCAGCTCGATCTACCACGCGCGCTTCATGCGCTACCTCACGCACCGCAACCTGCTGAACTGCGAAGGCCGCAAGGTGTGGGGCGTGTTCGGCGACGGCGAGATGGACGAGCCCGAATCGATGAGCGCGCTGACGCTCGCCGCGCGCGAGAAGCTCGACAACCTCGTGTGGGTCGTCAACTGCAACCTGCAGCGCCTCGATGGTCCGGTGCGCGGCAACGGCCGCATCATCGACGAGCTCGAGAAGCTCTTCGCCGGCGCCGGCTGGAACGTCGTCAAGCTCGTGTGGGGCAGCGACTGGGACGGCCTGTTCGCGCAGGACGTGAGCGGCGCGCTGGCACGCGTGTTCGCCGAAACCGTCGACGGCCAGATGCAGACCTTCGCCGCCAAGGACGGCCGCTTCAACCGCGACAACTTCTTCGGCCAGAACCCCGAGCTGGCGCGCCTGGCCGAAGGCATGACCGACGAGCAGATCGACCGTCTGAAGCGCGGCGGCCACGACCTCGTGAAGATCCACGCCGCCTACGCCGCAGCCGCCGCGCACAAGGGCCAGCCCACCGTGATCCTGGCCCACACCAAGAAGGGCTACGGCATGGGCAGCGCCGCGCAGGGCAAGATGACCACGCACTCGCACAAGAAGATGGGCGACGTGGACCTCCTGGAGTTCCGCGACCGCTTCAACCTGCCGCTCACCGACGCGCAGGCCACCGCGATGGATTTCTACCGCCCCGCCGAAGACAGCGCCGAGATGCGCTACCTGCGCCAGCACCGCGAAGCGCTCGGCGGCGCCATGCCGCGCCGCGAGACCGCGTGCGACGTCGTGCCCAAGCCCGACCTCGCGGCCTATGCGCAGTTCGCCACCGCGGCGGCCGGCAAGGAGATGAGCACCACCATGGCCTTCGTGCGCATGCTGGGCAACCTCATGAAGGACAAGGCGCTCGGCCCGCGCATCGTGCCCATCGTGGCCGACGAGGCGCGCACCTTCGGCATGGCCAACCTGTTCAAGCAGGTCGGCATCTATTCGAGCGTGGGTCAGCGCTACGCACCGGAAGACATCGGTTCGGTGCTGAGCTATCGCGAAGCGACCGACGGGCAGATTCTTGAAGAAGGCATCAGCGAAGCCGGCGCCATCGCGAGCTGGACCGCCGCGGCCACCAGCTACAGCGTGCACGGCCTGGCGATGCTGCCGTTCTACATCTACTACTCGATGTTCGGCTTCCAGCGCGTGGGCGACGCCATCTGGGCGGCGGCCGACCAGCGCGCGCGCGGCTTCCTGCTGGGCGCCACCTCGGGGCGCACCACGCTCGGCGGCGAAGGCCTGCAGCACCAGGACGGCAGCAGCCACCTCGTGGCCGCGACCATCCCCAACTGCAAGGCCTACGACCCGGCCTTCGCGGGCGAGATGGCGGTCATCGTCGACGCGGGCATCCGCGAGATGATGGTCGAGCAGCAGGACGTGTTCTATTACGTCACGCTCATGAACGAGAACTACGCCCAGCCCGACCTGCCGGCCGGCGTCGAGGCCGAGGTGCTGCGCGGCTGCTATCGCTTCGGTACCTACGCTCCCGCTTCGGGCAAGGCGAAGAAGAGCGTCACGCTGCTCGGCTCGGGCGCGATCCTCACCGAGGTCATCAAGGCCGCGCAGCAGCTGGCCGACGAAGGCATCGAGGCCGAGGTGTTCAGCGTCACGAGCTGGAGCGAGCTGGCGCGCGACGGCCAGGCCTGCGAGCAGCGCGCACTGGCCGGCGAGAAGGACGCCGGCACACCCTTCATCGCGCAGCAGCTCGGCAAGGGCAAGGCTCCGATCGTCGCCGCCACCGACTACGTGCGCGCGCTGCCCGAAAGCGTGCGCGCCTTCCTGCCCGAAGGCCGCCGCTACCTCACGCTGGGCACCGACGGCTTCGGGCGCAGCGACACGCGCGCCGCGCTGCGCGATTTCTTCGGCGTGGATGCGGCGAGCATCGCGCGGGCCGCGCGGCACGCGCTCGGTCTCTGACGCGGGTCCGGCGATGGGGCAGGGCACCGCGGTGCCCTGCGGTAGAGTCACAGACCCCACCGCCTTCCCGCGCCCATGACCGCCCGATTCCAGTCCCTCGCTCCCGCCGTCCGCCTGGCCGACCAGGTGGCCGATGCGCTCGTGGCCGAGGTGCGCAGCGGGCGCTTGTCGGAAGGCGACCGGCTGCCCACCGAGACCGCATTGGCCACGCAGTTCGGCGTGAGTCGCACGGTGGTGCGCGAGGCGATGTCGCGGCTGAAGTCGCTCGGGCTGGTCGATTCGCGCCAGGGCAGCGGCGTGTACGTGCGCGCTGCCGGCGTGGAGCCGCTGCGCTTCGAGATGCCGCACGTGGCTTCGCGCGAAGCGGTGGTGCAGATGGTCGAACTGCGCCGCGCGCTCGAGGCCGAGGTGGCCGCGCTCGCGGCCGAGCGCCGCACGCCCGAGGACATGCTGCGCATCCGCGACGCCATCGATGCGCTGCATGCGGCGGTGGTGCTGGGCGGCAACGGGGCCGACGAGGACGTGCGCTTTCACCGCGCCATTGCCGAGGCCGCGCGCAACCCGTTCCTGATCGGCACGCTGCAGTACCTGCGGCAGTTCCTGCATGGCGCCACCCGTGTCACGCGCGCCAACGAGGCGCGCCGCGCCGACTTTGCGCGCGAAGTGGCGCAGGAGCACCTGCGGATCGTCGAGGCGATCGACGCCGGCGACCCGCTGGCCGCGCGCGAAGCGGCCAAGGCCCACATGGACAACGCCATCCGCCGCATCGAGCAGGCCGACCCGGCCTTCTGGCAGCAGGAAGGCGCCCAGCTGGCCCGGCCCCTGGTCGAAGGCTGGCCAGCGGGCAAGTAAGCCCACGCTCGCAATCCGTTCGACGGACCGCGATGTGCGGGTTATCCCGTATCCGGCAGCTTGTCTTAAATTTGTATGATGACCTGACAAGTAAGGGGCGACCGCGCCGCAGGGTGACGGGACGACCCCGTTTTTCCATCCAGCGGACTCCCTCCCAATGACTTCCACCCTCCAGGCCGGTGAGCCTCTCGCGGCCGGCACGCCTGCCGACGCCGCGCTCGAAAAACGCGCCTACGCCAAGGTGTTCTGGCGCCTCGTGCCCTTCCTGATGCTCTGCTATGTGATCGCGTACCTCGATCGCGTGAACGTCGGCTTCGCCAAGCTGCAGATGGGCCAGGACCTCGGCTTCAGCGAAACCGTGTTCGGCCTGGGCGCCGGCATCTTCTTCCTGGGCTACTTCCTGTTCGAGGTGCCGAGCAACCTGTTGCTCAACCGCGTGGGCGCGCGCGTGTGGATCGCGCGGATCATGATCACCTGGGGCCTGCTGTCGGCCTGCTTCGTGTTCGTGGAATCGCCGACCAGCTTCTACATCCTGCGCTTCCTGCTCGGCGTGGCCGAGGCCGGCTTCTACCCCGGCGTGATCCTGTACCTGACCCACTGGTACCCGGCGCACCGGCGCGCGCGGATCATCGCGGTGTTCATGTCGGCGATTCCCGTGGCGGGCATCTTCGGCAACCCGCTGTCGGGCTGGATCATGGACGCCTTCCACGGCGTGTCGTCGATGCACGGCTGGCAGTGGATGTTCATCATCGAAGCGATCCCGGCCGTGCTGATCGGCGCGGTCGTGCTGTTCTACCTGGACAACGGCATCAAGCATGCACGCTGGCTCACGCCTGAAGAAAAGCAGCTGCTGCAGCGCGAGGTCGACCGCGACCAGGCGCACGGCGCCAAGGGCCCGCACTCGGTGGGCGCGATGTTCCGCGACGCGCGCGTATGGTGGATGGCGCTCATCTACTTCGCCTTCGTGATGGGCCAGTACGCGCTGACCTTCTGGCTGCCTACCCTGGTCAAGGCCACGGGCGTGCAGGGCAACTTCAACATCGGCCTGCTCAGCGCCATTCCGTTCCTGTGCGCGATCGTCGCGATGAACCTGTTCGGCCGCAGCGCCGACGCGCGCCGCGAGCGCCGCTGGCACCTGATCATCCCCGCGATGATGGGCGCCGTGGGCTTCACGGTCGCGGCCTCGTACACGCAGAACACCGCCGTGTCGCTGGCCTTCCTGTCGCTCGCCGCGGCCGGCGTGCTGACCTGCGCACCGCTGTTCTGGTCGCTGCCCACCGCCTTCCTGTCGGGCACGGCGGCGGCAGCCGGCATCGCGGTCATCAACTCGGTGGGCAACCTCGCGGGCTTCGTGAGCCCGTACCTCATCGGCTACCTGAAGGACCTCACGGGCAGCACGCAGATCGGCATGTACGTGCTGGCCGCGGCGCTGGTGCTCGGCGCGATCGGCGTGTGGCTCACGCCCAAGCAACTGGTCAACCGCTGATCGAAGGACACGCGACATGACTTCTTCTTCCAACACTCCCGTCGTCGGCCTCGTGGGCCTGGGCGCCATGGGCAGCGGCATGGCGCAATCGCTGCGCCGCGCGGGCCATGCGCCGCACGTGTTCGACGTGCGCCCCGGCGTGGCCGAGGCCTTCGCGCGCGAGGGCGGCACCGCCTGCGACACGCTCGCCGCGCTCGGCGCGCAGTGCGACATCGTGGTCAGCGTGGTCGTCAATGCGCAGCAGACCGAGTCGGTGCTGTTCGGTGACGGCACCACGCCCGGCTGCGCCGCGTCGATGAAGCCCGGCAGCCTGTTCGTGATGTGCTCCACCGTCGACCCCAACTGGTCGGTGGCGCTCGAGGCGCGCCTCGCGCAGCAGGGCATCCTGTACCTCGACGCACCGATCTCCGGCGGCGCCGCCAAGGCCGCGAGCGGCCAGATGACGATGATGACCGCCGGCACCCCGGCCGCCTACGAGAAGGCCGGCGCGATGCTCGACGCGATGGCCGCCAAGGTCTACCGCCTGGGCGACTCGGCCGGCGCGGGCAGCAAGGTGAAGGTCATCAACCAGCTGCTGGCCGGCGTGCACATCGCCGCCGCCGCCGAGGCGATGGCGCTGGGCCTGCGCGAGGGCGTGGACCCGGACGCGCTGTACGAGGTCATCACCCACAGCGCCGGCAACAGCTGGATGTTCGAGAACCGCATGGCCCACGTGCTGGCGGGCGACTACACGCCGCTGTCGGCCGTCGACATCTTCGTGAAGGACCTGGGCCTGGTGCTCGACGTGGCGCGCGCCAGCAAGTTTCCGCTGCCGCTGTCGTCGACCGCGCACCAGATGTTCATGCAGGCCTCGACCGCGGGCTATGCGCGCGAGGACGACAGCGCGGTGATCAAGATCTTCCCTGGCATCGAAGTGCCTGCCGCGAAAGAATCGAAAGAATCGAAGAAATAGCCTCGGGCGTTAGCGCTCCACCGAACTAGGAAAGACACACACCATGAACGTTCTCATCACCGGCGGCTGCGGCTTCCTCGGCGCCCGCCTCGCCCGCACCCTGCTCGCAGGCGGCCCGCTCGCACTGGCCGGCGGCCCGGCCAAAGACATCGCGCGCATCACGCTCGCCGATCGCGTGCCGCCGCCCGCCGACCTGGCGGCCGACGCGCGCGTGCAGTTCGTGCAGGGCGACCTGTACGAGCAGGCCGCCAATGGCGCGCTGCCGCTGGCCGACACCGACGCCGTGTTCCACCTCGCCGCCGCCGTGAGCGGCGAATGCGAGGCCGACTTCGACCTCGGCATGCGCAGCAACCTCGACACCACCCGCGCCTTGCTCGACGCCTGCCGCGCCGCTGGCCACGCGCCCGTGTTCGTGTTCTCCAGCTCGGTCGCCGTGTTCGGCGATTCGCCCGAGCAGCGCCTGCCGGCCGTGATCGAGGACACCACGCTGCCCACGCCGCAGAACAGCTACGGCATCCAGAAGTTCATCGGCGAACAGCTCGTGGCCGACTACACGCGCAAGGGCTTCGTGCAGGGCCGCAACGTGCGGCTCATGACGGTGTCGGTGCGTCCGGGCCGCCCGAACGGCGCGGCCTCCAGCTTCCTGAGCGGCATGCTGCGCGAGCCGCTGGCCGGCGTGCGCGCGCGCTGCCCCGTGGCCCCCGAGACGCCGGTCGCGCTGGCCTCGCCCGGCAACACCGTCGCCGGCATCGTGCGCGCCGCCACCGCAACCGCCGCCGAATGGGGCGCGCGCACGGCGATCAACCTGCCCGCGTTGACCACCACCGTGCGCGAGATGGCGCAGGCGCTCGAACGCGTCGCCGGCGCCGAGGCCACCGCCCTCATCGACTGGGAACCCGACGCCGCCATCGCGAAGATCGTCACCAGCTGGCCCAGCCGCATCCACGCCGCGCGCGCCGAAGCGCTGGGCCTGAAGGCCGACGCGAGCTTCGACGCGATCCTGCGCGACTACGTGCGCGAGAACGCGCAGGCGGTCACGCTGCCGCTGAAGGGCTGAGCGATGGCGAAGCTTGTGCTCGGCTGCATCGCCGACGACTTCACTGGCGCCACCGACCTGGCCAACAACCTCGTGCGCGCCGGCATGCGGGTGGTGCAGACCATCGGCGTGCCTGAAGGCCCGCTCGATGCCGACGTGGATGCGGTCGTGGTCGCGCTCAAGTCGCGCACCATCGCGCCGGCCGAGGCCATCGCGCAGTCGCTCGATGCGCTGCGCTGGCTGCAGGCGCAGGGTGCGCAGCAGATCTACTTCAAGTACTGCTCCACCTTCGACAGCACGGCGCAAGGCAACATCGGCCCGGTGACCGAGGCGCTGATGGAGGCCCTGGGCTGCGACTTCACCATCGCCACGCCGGCCTTCCCCGACAACAAGCGCACCGTGTTCAAGGGCTACCTGTTCGCGGGCGACGTGCTGCTCAACGAGAGCGGCATGCAGAACCATCCGCTCACGCCGATGACCGACCCCAACCTCGTGCGCGTGCTGCAGGCGCAGTGCACGCGCAAGGTGGGGCTGATCGATCACGCGGTCGTGGCGCGCGGCGCCGAGGCCATCGAGGCGCGCATCGCGCAGCTGAAGGCCGAAGGCGTGAGCATCGCCATCGTCGACGCGGTCTCGAACGACGACCTGCTGCGCATGGGCCCGGCGCTCGCGAAGCTGCCGCTGCTCACGGCCGGCTCGGGCGTGGCGATCGGCCTGCCGGCCAACTTCGGCCTCGCGCCGTCGTCGCAGGCCAGTGCGCTGCCGAAGGCCGGCGGCAAGACCGCCATCGTCTCGGGCAGCTGCTCGCTCGCCACCAACCGGCAGGTGCTGGACTTCATCCAGCGTGGCGGCGCGGCCATGGCCATCGATCCGCTGCGCATCGCGGCAGGCGTGGACGTCGCGGCCGAGGTGCTGGCCTGGGCCGCACCGCGCATCGACCAGGGCTCGGTGCTCGTCTACTCGACCGCTGAAGCTGGTGCCGTGAAGTCGGTGCAGGGCCGGCTGGGCGTGGAAGAGGCGGGCGCGATGGTCGAACGCACCATCGCCGCCATCGCGCGCGGCCTGGTCGAGCGGGGCGTGCGCCAGCTCGTGGTGGCCGGCGGCGAGACCTCGGGCGCGTGCGTGCAGGCGCTGGGCATCGCGCAGATGCAGATCGGTCCGCAGATCGACCCCGGCGTGCCGTGGTGCCATGCGCGTTCGGATGCTGCGCCTGAAGCGGGCCTGCACATCACGTTGAAGTCGGGCAACTTCGGCAGCGACGATTTCTTCACCAAGGCCTTTACAGTCCTCGCATGACCGAGAACGAAGCCCGCGAAGAAATCTGCCGCGTCGGCCGCAGCCTGTTCGAGCGCGGCTACGTGCATGCCACGGCCGGCAACATCAGCGTGCGGCTGGACGACGGTTTTCTCATCACGCCGACCGATGCCTGCCTCGGCTTCCTCGACCCCGCGCGGCTCGCGCGGCTCGATGCGCAGGGCATGCAGACCGGCGGCGACCGCGCCAGCAAGACCATCGCGCTGCACACGAAGATCTACGCCGCCGCGCGCGACTTCGATGCCGGCACGGCCTGCGTGATCCACACGCACAGCACGCACTGCGTCGCCCTGACATTGGGCAACCCGCAAGCCGAACTGCTGCCCGCGCTCACGCCCTACTTCGTGATGAAGGTCGGCCATGTGCCGGTCATCGCGTACCACCGGCCCGGCGCGCCCGAAGCGGCCGAGCAGGTGGCACGGACCATCGCGCGCTACGGCGCGGCCGGCACGCCGATCCGCGCGGCGATGCTCGCGCGCCTGGGCCCCAACGTCTGGCACGACACGCCGGCCGCCGCCATGTCGGTGCTCGAAGAGCTGGAAGAAACCGCCAAGCTCCAGATGCTCACGCAGGCCACACGGCCTGCGCCGCTCACCCCCGAACAGATCGATGAACTGCGCCGCACATTCGGTGCGCGCTGGTAGTACAAACACCCCATGCCCCAATTCGCCGCGAACCTCTCGATGCTCTACCCGGAGCTCGATTTCCTCGACCGTTTCGACGCTGCCGCCAAGGATGGCTTCCAGGCTGTCGAGTACCTCTTCCCCTACGACTTCACGAAAGAAGCCATCGTCGCGAAGCTGAAGGCCAACGGCCTGCAGCAGGTGCTGTTCAACGCGCCGCCCGGCGACTGGGCCGCGGGCGAACGCGGCCTGGCCTGCCTGCCGGGGCGCGAGGCGGAGTTCCGCGAAGGCATCGCCAAGGCCATCGACTACGCCGTGGCGCTCGACTGCCCGCGCATCCACATCATGGCCGGCCTCGTGCCCGAAGGCCTGGCACGCGATGCGGCAGAAGCCGTCTACGTCGAGAACCTGCGCTGGGCCGCCGCCGAAGCCGCGAAGGCCGGGCGCGACGTGCTCATCGAGCCGATCAACACGCGCGACATTCCGCGCTTCTTCCTCAACCGGCAGGACCACGCGCACCAGATCGCCGAGACCGTCGGCGCGCCCAACCTCAAGGTGCAGATGGACCTGTACCACTGCCAGATCGTCGAGGGCGACGTGGCGATGAAGCTGCGCCAGTACCTGCCCACCGGCCGCGTCGGCCACCTGCAGATCGCGGGCGTGCCCGAGCGCCACGAGCCCGATGTCGGCGAGCAGAACTACGACTACCTCTTCGGGGTGATCGATGAGGTCTCGGCGCAGTGCGGCTGGCAGGGCTGGGTCGGCTGCGAGTACCGTCCGCGCCGCGGCATGGAACCCGGTGGCACCTCGGCCGGCCTGGGCTGGCTGCGCGACTGGCGCCAGCGCGCATGACCACCCCCACGCGGCTCGAGGCACTGCGCATTCCGGCGCCGCTGCGCGGCTTCGATGCGGGCGATGCGCAGGTCTTCGACGTCACGATCGAGGGCGACAGGATCGCGGCCATCGTGCCCAGTGCCTCGCAGTCGCACGCGCGCGGCACGCTGCTGAGCGCCCTCGTCGAGGCGCACGCGCACATCGACAAGAACTTCACCGTGCAGGACGTCGGCGCCGCGCAGGGCGACCTGTTCACCGCCATCGAGCGCATGGGCCGGCACCGTGCGAGCTGGACCGGTGCGTCGCTGCGCCTGCGCATGGAGCGCGCGCTGCACGAAGCCTGGCGCGCCGGCACGCGCGCACTGCGCACGCACCTGGACTGGGTCGAGGCCGAAACACCGGCCGCACTGGCCGTGTTCGAGGCGCTGCGCGAGGAATGGCGCGCGCACATCGAGCTGCAGTTCGTCGCGCTCGTGCCGCTGGACGTGTTCGCCGATCTCGCGGCCGGCGAGCGCATCGCACGCGAAGTGAAGCGCGCGGGCGGCACGCTGGGCGCCTTCGTCTATCGCAACGAAGGCCTCGTCCACAAGCTGGGCCGCGTGTTCGATCTCGCGCAGCAGCACGGGCTGGGGCTCGACTTCCATGTCGACGAGGGCCTGGACACCGACGCCAGCGGCCTGCGCAGCATCGCGCAGCTGGTGCGCGCGCGCGACTTCAAGGGGCCCGTGGTCTGCGGCCACGCCTGCTCGCTCTCGGTGCAGGACGACGCGGTGGCGGCGGAAACGCTTGCACTGTGCGCCGGTGTGGGGCTGCACCTGGTCGCGTTGCCGACCACCAACCTCTACCTGCAGGGCGCGTGGGACCGCACGCCCGTGGCGCGCGGCATCACGCGCATCCGCGAGGCGGCGTCGCACGGCCTGCGCGCGAGCCTGGCCACCGACAACGTGCAGGACGCCTTCTATCCCTACGGCAGCTATGACCTGCTGGAGACCTTCGGCCTCGGCGTGCAGATGGCGCACCTGGCGCCCGCCGCCGACTGGCTCGACACCATCACCGTGAACCCCGCGAAGGCACTGGGCCTGGCGTGGGACGGCCGCATCGCACCGGGCTGCCCGGCCGACCTGGTGGTGCTCGCCGCCACCGACGAACACGAACTCATCGGCCCGCGCGGCCGCCTGCGCCACATCTATCGCGCGGGTCAACTTCTGGAGCCGACCGCATCATGAGCATGGGCAAGCCGATGGCCAACTACGCCGCCGCCAAGCGCGTCGGCGATTTCGTCTTCATGAGCGGCGTGGTCGCCGTCGACCCGGCCACGCGCCGCGCGGTCGCGGGCTACGACGCCATTCCCGAAGCCGCGCGCACCGCGCTGCAGGGCGTGGGCTATGCCACGGGCCAGATGTCGGTCGACGTGTTCGAAGCGCCCATCGTGGCGCAGAGCTGGTTCGTGCTGGAGCGCATCCGCCAGATCGCCGCCGAGCACGGCGGCACCATGGAAGACGTGGTGAAGCTGGTGCAGTACTTCCGCCACCTGCCGCACTACGCCTTCTACAACCGCGTGCGCGGCCTGTTCTATCCGGGCGAGCCGCCGGTGAGCACGGTGGTGGAGGTGTCGCGCTTCCTGCCGGGCGACGAGGTGCTGGTGGAAGTAGAAGCCACCATGTTCCTCCCCCTGCGCAGCGCTACTTGACGCCTGCGCCCTTGAGCAGGAACTCCGTCACCTGCTCGATGAGATAGCGGCGGTCCTTGTCGTCACCCTGCTGCGCGGCGCTGCGGTAGTAGGCCGCCTGCGTGGCGTGGTCGGCGTAGAACTGCGTCACGGCCCAAATGTGGAACAGCACCAGCATCGGGTCGGCGGTGTCCATGAGGCCCTGGTTCATCCAGTTCTGGATCACGGCGGCGGCCTGGTCGGTGCGCTGCTTGCTCGTGTCCATCATGCTGTTGATGACGGGCGCGCCGCGCATCATCTCGGCGGTGAAGATGCGCGAGCGCAGCGGATGCTCGAACGAGAACATCATCTTGCGCTGGATCAGGTCGCCCAGCACCTTGCGCGGACCGAAGGCCTCGTCGCTGAAGCCGAACACCACGATCCAGTCGGTGAGGATGTCCTGCAGCACCTGCCGGTAGAGCGCTTCCTTGCTGTCGATGTAGTAGTGCAGCTGCGCCTTCGACAGGCCCGCCTTGTCGGCGATGGCCTGTGTCGAGGCGCCGGCCAGCCCCTCGCTGGCGAACACCTCGATGGCGGCCTGGTTGATGAGGCCGAGCACCTGCGTGTACTTGCGCGAGCGTCCGCGCGTGGCGGGTGCTTCGGCGGCGTCGACCTCCTCGGGGACTGCGTCGGATCGCATGGCCGCCGTCACAGGTCGAGCACGAGTTCCTGGCCCTTGGCGCGCGAGCAGCACAGCGCCACCTTGCCGCGCCGCTCGGCGGTCGTGAGGCAGAAGTCGCGGTGCTCGGCGTCGTCGCCCTGGCCCTCGACCACGCAGGTGCCGCACAGGCCCTGCTGGCACGACACCGGGATGTCGATGCCGACTTCGTGCAGCGCATCGACGGCGGTCTGGTCGGCGGCCACGGGCACGTCGATGCCGCGGCGCGCCAGCTTCAGTGTGAAGGGCAGGCCGGTGGTGGCCGCCGCCGTGCCGGTGGGCGCGGCGAAGTACTCGGTGTGCAGCGCTTCCTCGGGCCAGTGCGCGGCGGCCTCGCGCACCGCCTGCATGAAGCCGCCGGGGCCGCAGACGTACAGGTGCGTGTCGGGCGCGCGCTCGGCCAGCAGCGCGCGCAGGTCGATGCGTTGCGAGGCCTCGCCCTGGTCCAGGTGCAGCTTCAGGTGAGGCGCCAGCGCGGGGGCGTGCAGCGCGTCGGCGAAGGCCAGGTGCTCCTCGCTGCGCGCGAACACGCACAGCGTGAAGTCGGCGCCGCGCGCGGCCAGCGCCTGCGCCATGGCCAGCAGCGGCGTCATGCCGATGCCGCCGGCCAGCAGCAGGTGGCGCCGCGCCTCGGCACGCAGCGGGAAGGTGTTGCGCGGCGCGCTGATCGCGATCAGGTCGCCTTCGCGCACGCGCTCGTGCATCGAGGCCGAGCCGCCGCGGCTGTCGTGCTCGCGCTTCACGCCGATCACGTAGGCGCCGTCGTCCGTCATGCCGGGCGCGCGCGCCAGCGAGTACTGGCGCGAGAAGCCGCCGGGCATGTGCACGTCGATGTGCGCGCCGGCCTCGTAGCCGGGCAGGGCGCGGCCCCATGGGTGGGCCAGCTCGAAGGCCAGGATTTCCGGCGTCTGGCGGGAGATGCGTTCCACGCGGACGGTCAGCGTGCGTTCGAGGCTCATGATGGGGTCTCCCTGCTTAGATGTTGTGCAGCGTGCGTGAAACGCGCGCGATGAAATGGGTGCGGTCGTGGTCGGTGACGGCGTTCATGTCGTGCAGTTGCAGCCACGTCACCTTGCAGCGCCACGCGAACAGCGCGCGCAGCGCGCGCGTGAAAAGCCGCCGCCCGGGGTCGCCGATGGCCATGACGAACCAGCGCGGCGAACCGCCCGTGGTGACCACCGTGAGCCGGCGGATGTGCCGCATGCCCGACTTCGCGAGTTGCCCCTTGCGTTCCGCCGGCAGGAAAGCCACGCCCGGCAACCACACGCGCTCGAGCCAGCCCTTGAGCATGGACGGCGGTCCATGGAACCAGGTGGGATAGACGAACACCAGGTGCTCGGCCCACAGCAGCGCTTCGACGTGGGGTTTGACACGTTCGCGGATCAGTTCGGGGTTGTCGAGGTAGGCGATGCGCTCTTCGCGTGTCAGCGTCGGGTCGAAGCCCTCGGCGTACAGGTCGATGGCCCGGACGGGATGCCGGGGCTGGAGCGCCTCGAGGGCGGTGCGGTAGAGCGCGTGGTTGAAGCTGTCAGGGTTCGGATGGCAATGGACGACGAGCGTTTTCATGGTTCGGGCCGGTTCGCACAAGGATCTGTTTTCACTCAAGCGCCCTCGCGCTGGCCCCGCCATGCGGTGGATGCGCGAAGGGCGGCGCAGTCCATGGTCATCCATGGGCAAGCCGGCCGACAAAGCAGACGCCGTATGGCGGGGCCAGCCCGGAGGGAAGCCCTGTTGCGCGGCGCATTGCGGCGTTGCCCTTCGCTTGTGTAGCGGTGCTACACGGCGCTCAGGGCGCCTTGCACTGCACCGCGCAACAGGGCTTCGCGAGGGCGCTTGAGTGAAAACAGATCCTTTCGGCGAGACGGGGTCAGAGCCCAGGGAACAAAGGACCGCGCAGTGCCTTATGGCAACCCAGGCGCCGGCATCTGACCCCGGCGCAAGCCCCGCGCGACCCACGGGAAACAGCGAAACGAATTACTTGCCGGTGAGCTTCTTGCGCACGTCGATGCCGACGCCCTTGTTGACGAACTGCGTGGTCGCGACCTTCGACAGGTCGATCTCGCCCGGCTTGTACAGGCCGGCCTTGACCATCTTGTCGTAGAAGTCCTTCACGCGGGCTTCGTCCATCGCGCCGATGCCCTTGGTGAGTGCGTCGCCGCTGTCGATGATGCCCATCTTCTTGATGAGGTCGAGCGAGCCCTGCAGCGCGGCGGGCGTGGCGTCGGGGTTGGCCTTGGCCATCATCTCGTTGGCGGCCTTGTTGTCGCCGTAGAGGTAGTTGTTCCAGCCCACGATCGAGGCCTCGATGAACTTGCGCACCGTCTCGGGCTTGGTCTTGATGAGGTCCGCGCGCGTCTCGATGGTGGTGGCGTAGGTCGAGAAGCCGTGGTCGGCCAGGAGGTGCACCACCGGGTCGAAGCCGGCCTGCGCCTTGATCGACAGCGGCTCCGAGATGGCGTAGCCCTGCTGGATCGATTTCTTGTCGGCCAGGAAGGGGCCGACGTTGAAGGTGTAGGGCTTGAGCTGCGAGTCCTTGAAGCCGTGCTCCGACTTCATCCACTGCCAGAAGCTGAACTGGCCGTCCTTGCCGATGAAGGCGACGGGCGCCTTGGTCATGTCCTTGAAGGTGTCGTAGCCCTGGCCGGGGTGCGCGAACATGGCCTGCGGGTCTTTCTGGAAGATGGCCGCGACCACCACCGTGGGCACGCCGTTCTTCACGTTGTCGAAGGACTGCAGCAGGTTGCCGGTCATCAGGAAATCGATCTTGCCGGCCGGCAGCATCGGCCGGTTGTTGACCATCGGGCCGCCCTGCATGATCTCCACGTCGAGGCCGTACTTCTTGTAGGTGCCGTCGGCCAGTGCCTGGTAGAAGCCGCCGTGGCCGGCCTGCGCCTTCCAGTTGGTGGCGAACACCACCTTTTCCTGCGCCTGCGCGGCGAAGGCAGCGCCTGCGAGGACCAGGCCGAAGGCCAGCGGCCGAAGAGAGAAAGCGGGGATGCGCATGGGGACGGACTCCTGTGGAGGTTGGGGTGAGAGCGGGATGCGAAGCCTAATTGTTTTCAGCGCTCGACGGCCATGTCGGGCGTCCAGCCGCGCGTTTTTCCGGGGTTCATCAGGCCCATCGGATCGCTGCGTTTCTTGAACTCGATCTGCTGCGTGTCGATGGTCTTCATGCCGCCGTCCTCGATGGTGAAGACATGCGGGTTGAAGATCTGCGCACCGCCTTGCGACTCGATCTCGCGCATCACCTCGTACTGGTGCGCCTCGCCCTTCCAGCGCACCAGCAGGATGCCGAAGGTGCCGCACTCGCCGTTGGCGCGCGCGAAGTCCTGGTGCTGCAGCACGTCGTCGCCGAAGATGGCCAGGTGGCGCTCGACCACGGCCGGGTCGAAGGGCTGGGCGTAGGCCACCTGCAGGTAGGTCCAGCTGCGGTCGGCCTTCAGCGCCTGCAGCGTCGTGTGGTTGAAGGCGCACTCGTAGGCGGGCGGCAGGCCTTCGGCGAGCAGCTCGGCCTCGGTGCCGGCCACGGAGATCGTGCCGCCGTGCGCATCGGCCAGAGCACGGAACTCCGCCATCGACGCGGGCGAGACCATGGTGAACACCGCGTGCCGGTCGGCCGGGAAGCGGTCGCGCATGGCGGTGTAATAGACCGAGAAGCGGGCCTCGACCGTCGACAGCAGGAAGATGTCGAGCGTGGGCGCCTGCGCGGCGATGCCGAAGTCCAGCGCGCCGCGGTAGGTCGGGAACAGCACCGTGCAGTGCACCCAGTCGACCGCCGGGCTCAGCGCCACTTCCACGTCGAGGATCACGCCGTTGGTGCCGTAGGCGTGGTGCACCTGCTGGATCTCGTCGCCCACCAGCTCGATGAGGCGCGGCTCGCGCTCCACTGTCATCACGCGTGCGCGCAGCAGGTTGCCGGGGTCGCGCAGGATGCCGTGGCGGAACGAGCCGATGCCGCCGAAGCCGCCCGCGATGAAGCCGCCGATGCTGGCCACATGCCAGGTCGAGGGCCACATGCGCAGCGCCTGCCCGGTCTCGCGCGCGGCCAGGTCGATGTCGTGCATGCGCGCGCCGGCCTCGGCGCGGATGCGGCCGTCGGCCAGGTCGAGCACGCGGCACATCTGCGTCACGTCGAGCACGAGCCCGCCTTCGAGCGGCACGCACTGGCCGTAGTTGCCGGTGCCGCCGGCACGCACGGTGATCGGCAGTTTCCACTTCGCGGCCGTGGCGCAGGCCTGGCGCACGTCGTCCTCGTTGGTGACCTTGACCACGAGGTCGGCCACACAGTCCGCGAGTTGCGCGGTGAGGATCGGGCTGTACCAGTAGAAGTCTTTCGACAGCTGCTTGCGCTGGCTGGGCGCCGAGACGATGTTCAGGCCGTGCAGGTCGGCGCACACGGCGTCCCAGTCGACCAGGGGCACAGGGGTCCTAGCGTTCACGGCGCATCTCGCTTTCGTGCCAGTGGCCGAGCACCAGCCGCGACAGGGCGGCGAAGACGATGAAGATCACGATGCCCAGCAGCGACACCAGCAGCAGCGCCGCGAACATCATCGGGATCTCGGTGCGGAAGCTCGATTCGAGGATGCGCGAGGCCAGCCCCGTTTCCTTGCCGGCCGTGCCGGCCGTGAACTCGGCCACCACCGCGCCGATCAGGCTCAGGCCGCCGGCGATCTTCAGGCCCGCCATGAAGTAGGGCAGGGCGCTGGGCGCCAGCAGGTAGCGGAAGGTCTGCCAGGGCGAGGCCTTGTAGAGCTGGAACAGGTCGCGCAGGTTGCTGTCGGCGCTCTTCAGGCCGATGACGGTGTTCGACAAAATCGGGAAGAAGGCCACGATCCAGGCGCACAGCAGCAGCGCTGCGGTGGTGCTCGACACGTAGATCAGGATCAGCGGCGCGATCGCGATGATCGGCGTCACCTGCAGGATCACGGCGATCGGGAACAGGCCGATCTCCACCCACTTGAACAGCGCGAACGCAATGGCCAGCAGCACGCCGCCGACGATGGCGGCGCCCAGCGCGAGCAGCGTGAGCTTCACCGTGAACCACAGCGCGCCCGAGAGCGAACCCCAGTTGTCGAACAGCGTGGTCAGGATGAGCGAGGGCGCGGGCAGGATGTAGTGCGGGATGTTGTTGGCCCGCACCATCCACTCCCACACCAGCAGCAGCGCCGCGACGATGGCCACGGGCACGGCGATGCGCAGCATCGACTCGCGCCGGCGCAGCTTGTCTTCGTGCGCGCGCAGCGTCTCGGCGGAGGGCGTGGCTTCGGTGGTGGTGTCCATGGGCATCACGGTTTCAATGGTCGATGTCGAGGCCATGGAGCGCTCCGTGAAGGGATTGAGATACCGCCGTGCAATGCGCGTTGTAGCGGCTCGAGGTGCGGAAGTCTTCGCCGCGCGGGTAGGGCTCGTCGATGCGGATCTCGTCGATCACGCGGCCCGGGCGCGCCGCCATCACGACGATGCGGTTCGACAGGTAGACCGACTCGTACACGCTGTGCGTGACGAACACGATCGAGAAGCGGTGCTCGCGCCAGATGGCCAGCAGGTCGTTGTTGAGCTTGATGCGCGTCATCTCGTCGAGCGCGGCAAAGGGCTCGTCCATGAGCAGCAGGCGCGGGTGCGTGACCAGCGCGCGCGCGATCGACACGCGCATCTTCATGCCGCCCGAGAGCTCGCGCGGGTAGACGTCGGCAAAGCGCGAGAGCCCCACCATTTCGAGCGCCTGCTGCACCACCGGCGCCGCCGCGTCGCGGCTCGTGCCGGCCAGCTTGAGCGGCAGCCAGACGTTGTCGAACACCTTGGTCCAGGGCATGAGCGTGGGTTCCTGGAACACGAAGCCCAGGTCGCGGTCGCTCTTGCTGTCCTTGGCGGAGCCGGTGTTGGCGCCCGACCATTGCATGTCGCCCGAGCTGATGCGGGTGAGCCCGGCAATCAGCCGCAGCGCGGTGCTCTTGCCGCAGCCCGAGGGGCCCAGGAAGCTGACGAAGTCGTGCTCGCCGATGTCGAGCGTCATGCCCTGCAGGGCGAGCGTGCCGTTGGCGAAGCGCTTGCCGACGTTGCGCAGGCGGACCAGTGGGGCCGACGAGGGCGGGGCGGTGGATGGCGTGGGGCTTTCCATGGGACTCCTAATGCGCGCGGGCGGGGTCAGCGCCAGGCGGGAACGTTGGCCAGCCGCTCCAGCGGGAAGCGGTCGATCTCTTGCAGCAGCTCGACGAAGCGCCGGCCCACATGGTCCAGCACCGCCGCGCCCTTCTCGGCGCTGGCGCGGGTGGCGTCGCCGGCGGCGCCGGCCGGGTTGATGTCGTGCATCTGCCAGCCGAGTTTGCCGCTGGGCGTGATCGAAAGGAACTTGTTTTCCGCGGCCATCTGCTCGGTCATGGAGCTGAAGTTGCGGAACTGATCCTTGCGCACGTAGTCGGGCGTCAGGTGCAGCATCACCGAGCTTTCGAGGTCGCCGGCGTGGATGCCGTGCTTGCCTTCGTGCGCGGTGAACAGACCTTCCGGCAGGCCCAGCGTGTACCAGTTGGCGGCCACGACCATCATGTCGTGCTCCTCGCGCAGGTCGCGCGCGACGATGTCCATCACGCTCATCTGGCCGCCGTGGCTGTTGTAGAGCACCAGCTTGCGCACGCCGGCCTTGGCGACGCAGGCTCCGATGTCCTTCCACAGCGCGATCAGCGTGTTCGCCGACACCGTGAGCGTGCCGGGGTAGCGCGAGTGCTCGTTGCTCTTGCCGTAGGGCACGGTGGGCAGGAACACCACCGGCAGCTCGTCGGGCAGGTAGGGCAGGCAGGCCTGCACCATGCCGTCGATGGTGGCGGTGTCGGTGGACATCGGCAGGTGGGGGCCGTGTTGTTCGGTCGCGCCCACCGGCAGCACGGCAATCAGCCGTTCGCGGTCGAGGCGGGAGAACTCTTCACTGGTCAGGTCGGACCAGAAGCGGCTGCGCAACGGGGGCGGATTCATCGTGGCAAACCTCGTCAGAACGGGTGGGGAGGTCTAAATTATCCACGTGGTCAAAAAAAGTAGGCCATGCGTGGATACCCTTGCCCTTTCGCTCGCAAGTGGCGTGCCAGCAAAATCATGCAGGTGGTCAAAACACCTGCGGGCGCCGCGCCGCATCGTCCGGCGTGGGCTTTCGCCGCCGACTTGAATGCCGACCTTCCGGAGCCTATAAATCATTCATGGTCTCTTGCTCGTCGCAAGACGGAAAGGAGGCGCCATGAAAAGACGCATCTACTGGTTGTTGCCGGACCTGGCGAGCGCCAGGCAGGCAATGCACGATCTGCTGCAGGCGCGTGTCGACATCGCGCATCTGCATTTCGCCGCACGCGAAGGCATGGACATGGCCGGGCTCCATGCGGCCAACGTCTGGCAGACCTCCGACCTCGTTCACGCCGCCAAGACCGGCTGGGTGCTCGGCACCGCCTGCGGTGTCGTCGCCGGGCTGCTGGCCGCGCTGCTGTTCCCCGTTTTCGGCGACGAGCCCGAATGGGCCGTGGCCGTGGGCCTGGCGCTGCTGGGCGGCGTGGTGGGTGCCTGGTCGGCCAGCATGGTCGGCATCTCCATCCCGAGCCCGCGGCTGCAACGCTTCGAGAGCGCCATCGCGCAGGGCCAGGTCCTGCTGATGGTCGACCTGCCGCCGTCGCGCGTGCGCGAGGTCGAGGCGATGCTGGACGCCACGCACCCCGAAGCCCGCTTCGAGGGCGAAGAGCCGCACATCCCGGCGATCCGCTGATGTCGCCGCGCATGCGATCCCCGGAACCCACGATGGCCAGCCCAGGGAGCGCAGCGCATGACCATCGCCGTCGTCCTGTTGCTCATCGTGGGGGCCTCGGTGGCGTTTCACGTTGTCAACCCGTGGTGGACCACGCCGCTGGCCTCCAACTGGCAGCGCATGGACGACACGCTGACGATCACGCTGGTCATCACGGGTCTCTTCTTCGTCGTCATCAACGTGTTCCTTGCGTACACCGTGGTGCGCTTTCGCCACCGCGAGGGGCGCCGCGTGGCGCCGCATGCGCCTGAGAACAAGAGGCTCGAGCGCTGGCTGATCGGCGGCACCACCGTCGGCATCATGGCGCTGCTGGCGCCGGGCCTCGTGGTGTACGCGAACTACGTGCGCACACCGCATGACGCACTCGTGCTCGAGGTGCTGGGCCAGCAATGGCAATGGCGCTTCCGCCTGCCGGGCGCGGACGGCAAGCTGGGCGCGACCGACGCGCGCTTCGTCAGCGCCGCCAACCCCTTCGGGCTCGACCCCGCCGACCCGGCGGGGCAGGACGACCTGCTGGTCCCGGGCAACGAGGTGCACTTGCCGCTGGGCCAGCCGGTGCTGGTGCTGATGCGTTCCCACGACGTGCTGCACGACTTCTTCGTGCCGCCGATGCGCGCGCGCATGAACATCGTGCCGGGGCAGGTGAGCCGCTTCTGGTTCACGCCGACCGTCGCCGGCCGCTACGAGGCGCTGTGCGCGCAGCTGTGCGGCGTGGGCCATCCGAACATGCGAGGCTTCGTGGTGGTGGAGGACCCGGCGGGCTACGGCGCCTGGCGCGCGGCGCTGCCGACCTTCGCCGCGGCGCAGCTGTCGGCGAAGGCGGCCCAGACTGCCCCGTTGCCGGCCGGCGGCGGCGCACGCGTCGACCAGGGCCGCGCGCTGGCCGACGCCAAGGGCTGCGTGGCCTGCCACACCGTCGACGGCAGCGCACGCGTGGGGCCGACCTGGAAGGGCCTGTACGGCAAGACCGAGTCGATGGCCGACGGCAGCACGGCGCTGGTCGACGAGGCCTACCTGCGCAGCTTCATCCGCGACCCGCAGGCCCGCCACGTGAAGGGCTTCCCGCCGGTGATGCCGAAGATCGACCTGAGCGACGAGGAACTGGCCGCGCTGGTGGCCTACATCCAGAGTCTGGGCAGCCCGCCGGCGCAGGCTGCCACCGAACAGAAGGCCGCGCGATGACTTCTACTTCTGCGCTCATCCCCGACGACGAACACGACGGCGAAGGCGGCCACCCGGCGCCGCAGAGCTTCCTGCGCCGCTACGTCTGGAGCCAGGACCACAAGGTGATCGCCGTGCAGTACGCCTGCACCGCCATCGCGGTGGGCGTGGTCGGCCTGGTGCTGTCCAACCTCATGCGGCTGCAGCTGGGTTTTCCGGGCCAGTTCGAGTTCATCAACGCCGAGCGCTACTACCAGTTCGTGACCATGCACGGAATGATCATGGTGATCTACCTGCTCACGGCGCTGTTCCTCGGCGGCTTCGGCAACTACCTGATCCCGCTCATGGTGGGGGCGCGCGACATGGTGTTCCCCTACCTCAACATGCTGAGCTTCTGGGTCTACCTGCTGTCGGTGGTGGTCCTGATGGCGAGCTTCTTCGTCGAGGGCGGCCCCACGGGCGCGGGCTGGACGCTGTACCCGCCGCAGTCGATCCTGCCCGGCACGCCGGGCCACGGCGGCGGCATCGTGCTCATGCTGGTGTCGCTGCTGATCTTCATCGTGGCCACCACCATGGGCGGCCTGAACTACGCGACCACCGTGTTGCAGGCGCGCTGCCGGGGCATGACGCTGCTGCGCATGCCGCTCACCGTGTGGGGCATCTTCGTGGCCACGGTGCTGGCGCTGCTGGGTTTTCCGGCGCTGTTCGTCAGCGGCGTGATGCTGCTGCTGGACCGCACGATGGGCACCAGCTTCTTCATGCCGGCGCTGGTGTCGATGGGGCAGCTGTCGGGCCACAAGGGCGGCAGCCCGCTCTTGTTCCAGCACCTGTTCTGGTTCTTCGGCCATCCCGAGGTCTACATCGTGGCGCTGCCCGCCTTCGGCATCGTCTCCGACCTCATCAGCGTGCACGCGCGCAAGCGCATCTTCGGCTACCGCACGATGGTGTGGGCCATCGTGGCCATCGGCGGACTCAGCGTGGTGGTCTGGGCGCACCACATGTTCGTGAGCGGCATGAACCCGTACTTCGGCTTCTTCTTCGCGACCACCACGCTGGTCATCGCGGTGCCCACCGCGATCAAGGTCTACAACTGGCTGCTGACCCTGTGGCGCGGCGACATCCACCTGTCGGTGCCGATGCTGTTCGCGCTGGCCTTCATGTGCACCTTCGTGATCGGCGGGCTCACGGGGCTGTTCCTGGGCAACGTGAGCGTGGACATCCCGCTGTCGGGCACCTACTTCGTGGTGGCCCACTTCCACATGGTGATGGGCGTGGCGCCGCTGCTGGTGGTGTTCGGCGGCATCTACCACTGGTTCCCCAAGATCACCGGCCGCATGCTGGACGACCGGATCGGCCGGCTGCATTTCTGGATCACCTTCCTGGGCACCTACGCGATCTACTTTCCCATGCACTACCTGGGCGTGCTGGGCATGCCGCGGCGCTACTACAACTTCGACGGCTACCAGTTCATTCCGCCGTCGGCCTTCAGCCTCAACACCTTCATCACCGTGGTGGCGCTGGTGGTCGGCGCGGCCCAGCTGCTCTTCATCGTCAACCTGGCCTGGAGCGCCTGGCGCGGCCGGCCGGCCGGCGCCAACCCGTGGCGCGCCGCCTCGCTCGAATGGCAGACGCCCGAGACGCCGCCCGGCCACGGCAACTGGGGGCCGCGGCTGCCGGTGGCCTACCGCTGGGCCTACGCCTACGGGGTGCCGGGCGCGGCGGAAGACTTCATCGCGCAGAACGCGCCGCCGCAGGCCAGTGACGACATGAGCGACAGGAACGACGTGCCGGCGACCGGCGCGCGGGGAGCACCGGCATGAACGCGGATGCCGCCCTGCGCATGCGCGGCACGCCCCGTGATGGCCGCGATGTTCGGCTGCGCGACGCCCACGCGAGCGCCGCCAGCATCGGCCTGTGGGTCTTCATGGGCGTGGTCACCGCGCTGTTCTCGCTCTTCACCGTGGCCTACGTGATGCGCATGAGCAGCGGCGACGCGATCGCGCTCGCGCTGCCGTGGCAGTTGTGGCTCAGCTCGGCGCTGCTGGTGGCGGGCAGCGTGGCGCTGCACGGTGCATCGCGCGCATCGCACCGCCCCGACCCGGTGCGGATGCGCCGCCTGCTGCTGGCCGGCGGCCTGTGCGCGGCGGGCTTCCTCGGCGTGCAGCTGTGGGCCTGGAGCGCGATGGCGCACGCGCAGGTGCTGCCGTCGGGCAACCCGTCGGGCAGCTTCTTCTACCTGCTGACCGCCATGCACGGGCTGCACCTGGCGGGCGGGCTGGTCGGGTGGGCGATGGCGACGCGTGTCGCGTGGGCTGACCCCGCCCGCGCCGGATGGCGCCTGGCGCTGTGCGCGCGCTACTGGCACTTCATGGGGGCCGTGTGGCTGGCGCTGTTCGCGCTGCTGGGATGGGTGACGCCGGAGGTGGCGCGCGTCATCTGCGGCACGCCGTGAGGAGGCTTGGCATGAACCACTCCACCGCAACCCTTTCCGGCCCCACCGTCGCCGTGAGCGGCTGGCGCGGGCTGGTGGCCGACTGGTCGTCCGATCGCCAGGCGTTCCACGTCTCGTGGGGCAAGGCGATGATGTGGATCTTCCTCTTGAGCGACATCTTCATCTTCAGCTGTTTCCTCACGGGCTACATGACGGTGCGCGTCTCGACCACCGCGGCGTGGCCCAACCCGAGCGAGGTGTTCGCGCTGCACGTGGGCGGGGCCGACGTGCCGCTCCTGCTGATCGCGATCATGACCTTCGTGCTCATCAGCAGCAGCGGCACGATGGCGATGGCGGTCAACTTCGCCTACCGTGGCGACCGCATGAACGCCGCTACGCTGATGCTCGTGACCGCCACCTTCGGCGAACTCTTCGTCGGCATGCAGGCCTTCGAGTGGTCCAAGCTGATCCTCGAGGAGGGTGTGCGGCCCTGGGGCAACCCGATGGGGGCGGCGCAGTTCGGCGCGGCCTTCTTCATGATCACGGGCTTCCACGGGCTGCACGTGTCGGCCGGCGTGGTGCTGCTGTTCGCCGTGGCCTTCAAGCTGGTGCGCGGCGACTACGACAAGGCCGGCAACTACCAGGTGGTCGAGATCGTGGGCCTGTACTGGCACTTCGTGGACCTGGTGTGGGTCTTCATCTTCGCGTTGTTCTATCTCTGGTGAGGGCGACCATGAAAACCAACGCCACCACAGGCCAGCAACACCCCATCGGCCTGTACCTGAAGATCTGGGGGCTGCTGTTCGTGCTCAGCGCGATGTCGTACATGGTCGACTACTTCCATGTGCAGGGCTACCTGCGCTGGGGCCTGATCATCGTCTTCATGCTGCTGAAGGCCGGGCTGATCGTCGCGGTCTTCATGCACATGGCCTGGGAGCGGCTGGCGCTGGTCTACGCCATCCTGCTGCCACCGCTGTGCCTGCTGGTGCTGGTCGGGCTGATGGCGGCGGAGGCCGACCACACCTTCCTCACGCGGCTGCTGTTCTTTCGTTGACGGCCGAGGTCAGCGCCGCACCACGAAGCGCGTGATCACCGGCGCCGTCTCGCCCAGGTGGAACGCCAGCCGGCGCTCGCGCAGCGCCATGTCGGCGGCGGTGGCGCGGTTGAAGCGGCGCAGGTGGTCGGTCCACGACTCGTCGACGATCTGCTCCACATAGCGCTCGGGCTGCGCGATGTCGTGCAGCAACTCCCAGCCGATGGCGCCCTGGCCCAGGCGCGCGCGGCGCGTCTGCTGCATCACGAGATGGAAGGCGGCGGCACGCGACGGGTCGATGAGGTACTCGACCGTGATCACCACGCGGCCGTCTTCCTGCGGCGCTTCGGCGGGCGGGCCGGTGGCCCAGCCGGCCTGGGCGGGGCGTACGTCGTCCTCGTCGCTCACGTCGGTCACCCAGCGCATGGCCGCGAGCATCAGCAGGGTGCCGCTCACGGCGGCGATGGCCAGGCTCAGCTTCAGTGACGTGACGGTGGCCACCTGGCCCCACAGCGCCGCGCCGATCGCGCTCGCGCCCATGATCGCCATCTGGTAGGTCGACATGCCGCGCGCGCGCACCCAGTCGGGCAGCGCCAGCTGCGCCGACACCGACAGCGAATTGGCCACCGTGATCCACGCCATGCCGCCGAAGAACATCGCCGGCACCGCGACCCAGGCGTTGGGCGCGAAGGCCATCACCGCCGTGGCGGCCGACTGCAGCGCCGCGCCGCGCAGCACGAGCTGGTCGCGTCCCAGTGCCTGGCGCAGCCGCGGCAGGAACAGCACCGCGATGATCGCGCCCGTGCCCATGGCCGCCAGCAGCAGCGTGAAGGTGCCCGCGCCGCCGCCCTGGAGGTTGCGCGCCAGGAGCGGCAGCAGCGCCAGCAGCGCGGTGGAGTGGAAGAAGAAGAGCGACACGCGCGTGAGCACCGCGCGCATGCGCTGCGACTGGCGCACGAATTGCACGCCCACGCGCATCGCGCTGATGAGCTTCTCGCGGCCCAGCGGGTTGGGCGTGTGTTCGCGGCGCCAGCGCAGCACCACGAAGCCCGAGGCCACCGACAGCACCGCGTTGAGCGCGAACACCCAGACGCTGCCCGCGCTCGCGATCAGCATGCCGGCCGTGAGCGGGCCGACGATGCGCGAGGCGTTCATGGCGATGCCGTTCAGCCCCAGCGCCGCCGGCAGCTGCGGACGCGGCACCAGCTCGGGCACGATGGCCGAGAACACCGGCCAGCGCAGCGCCAGCCCGATGCCGTTGGCGAAGGTGAGCGCCAGCAGCAGCGGCGCGGTCATCACATCGAGCGCGATGGCGGCGCACAGCACCACGGCGGTGCCGGCCAGCCAGAACTGCGTGGCCACCAGCCAGCGCCGGCGATCGAGGATGTCGGCCAGCGCGCCGCTGGGAAGGCCCAGCAGGAACACCGGCAAGGTGGAGGCCGACTGCACCAGCGCCACCCAGATCGGCGAGGAGGTCAGCGAGGTCATCATCCACGCCGCCGCCACATCGTTCATCCACATGCAGATGTTGGCGATGAGCCAGGTGCTCCACAGCATGCGGAACACGGGGAGCTTCAACGGCTCCAGCGCGGCGAACTTCGTGGGCTGCGGCTTGGCCGGCGGGAGGGGTGTCTCTTCGGGGGATATGGGCGGCATGTGGCGCTATTGTGGCGCCCGCGACTTCGACGTGCGGGCGCGGTGCGCTGTCCCTTCCAGGAACACCGAGGAACCGGCTTTGCCGGGCCTCAGGTGTTGCCCCCTGCAAGGGGGTTGGCGCAGCGACACGAAGTGCGCGAAGCCTGGGGGTGTGCCTAACTTCTATCGCTGCGTGCGAGACGGTGTTCGAGGCGGCGCAACAGCGTGGTCAGCACCAGCGTCATCACCCAGTAGATCACCGAGATCGCGAGGTACGGCTCCCAGTAGCGCGCGTAGGCGCCGGCCACGGTGCGCGCGGCGTAGGCCAGCTCGGCCAGGCCGATGGCCGACACGAGCGAGGTGTCCTTGAGCAGCGCGATCGCGTTGTTGCCCAGCGGCGGCAGCATGCGGCGAAAAGCCTGCGGCAGCACCACGTAGCGCATCACCTGCGCGGGGTTGAAGCCCAGCGAGCGGCCGGCGTCGAACTGGCCGCGCGAGATCGACTGGATGCCTGCGCGGAACACCTCCGAGATGTAGGCCGCCGAGTTCAGCGTGAGCGCGACCACGCCCGAGATCAGCGCGCCGTGCTCCTGCTTGAGCGTGCGCGCGAGGTCGCCGTCGATGAGCAGGCCCGTGCTCGGGTGGATGAACACCGGCATCACCGCGAAGTGGATCAAGAGGATCTGCACGAACAGCGGCGTGCCCCGGAAGAAGCTCACGTACACCGTGGCCGGCCAGCGCAGCAGCACGCGCGTGACCCAGGTCCACGGCGCGTGGCGCGCCTGCGCCAGCCGCGCGAGCGCCAGGCACAGGCCCCAGCTCGCGCCCAGCAGCACGCAGACCACGGTCATGCGCAGCGTCATCCAGGCGCCTTGCCAGAACAGGTCCTTGTATTCGACCAGGATGTCCCAGCGGAACCATCCAAACAGCAGGATCGGTTGTTCCATGCTTACATCCTCACAATATTTTTCTCAGACTACGGATAACGAAACGGCCGCATGGATGCGGCCGTGTTCAGGGAAAAGCCGTGCGGCTCAGCGCACGTTGGGGTCCTTGTTGAACCACTTCTTGTAGATCGTCGCGTAGCTGCCGTCGGCGCGGATGGCCGCCAGGCCGGCGCTGAGCTTGTCGAGCAGCGCCTTGTCGCCCTTCTTCACGACGATGCCGAAGCCTTCCTCGGGGAAGGACTTGTCGTCCAGCGTCTTCAGCTCGGGGTGCTGCGACACGCGGTAGGCGATCACGCCGTTGTCGCCCATGGCGGCATCGACGCCGCCGCCGGCCAGCTCGGAAATGATGAGCGGCGTGCTCTCGAAGCGGCGGATGTTGGGGCTGGTCTTGCCGAACTCGCGCGAGGCGATGTCGTCGGCGGTGGAGGCGCTGACCACGGCGATCTTCTTGCCGGTGAGGTCCTTCAGCGAGGCCACGGTGCTGTTCTTCGGCAGCGCGATGAGCTGGCGGGCCGCGAAGTACGGCGGCGTGAAGTCGTAGCTCTGCTTGCGCTTCTCGTTGATGGTGACGCCCGAGATCACGAGGTCGACGTCGCCGTTGTTCAGCGCGCCGAAGATGCCGGTGAAGGGCGTGTTGACGATCTTGATCTTCAGGCCCTGCTGCTTGGCGATGGCGTTGATGATGTCGATGTCGAAGCCGACGATCTGCTTGTCCTTGTTCTCGAAGGCAAAGGGCGCGTAGGTGGCGCTGGAGGCCACGGTGAGTTCGCGGTTCTGGGCCTGGGCGCCGAAGGCGAGCGTGGCTGCAGCCAGGCCGAGGGCCAGTGCGCGGCGTAGAGAGTTCATTCGGAGTCCTTGTGTCTTGCCGCCCGGCGGGGAGCGGTGGGCGAGCATTTTAGGCGGTCGCTATCGGCCGCCCCGCGCCGGCCAGTGGCGAGCGGGATGCATGGGGACAGGGGTCCCAAGGGCTTTTCGAGGGATGGCCATGCCCGACCTGGTGCTCCTGCCGTGTGCGTTACTTCTCGCTGCGCGTCCAAATTTGGGCATTGACTTGATACATGACGCAGCATTTAGTTAACACATATAACAATAAGGAACTATTAAGAACAATTGCTCAGGGAAGAAGTCATGCCACTGGTTTTGGGCGTCATGGGGCTGCCTCAGGTCGAGGTCGAGCTCCTGAGAATCATCGTCCGCCTCAGTTCCAATCTCCGCTCGCTCTGGACCGTCAGCGAATCGCAACCGTGCGACCTCTTGCTGGTGGACGGTGATGCGCCGGCCGCCGAGCGGCAGGCGCCGGCGGCGCGCTTCGTGGTGCCGATGGTGGCGCGCGGCGATGCCGCGTCGGCCGCTCCTTCGCGCCGTACGCTGGCGCGCCCCATCTATGCGGAAGAGCTGGTGGAGCTGCTCAACCACGTCAACCAGGTCGTGCCGGGCACGACCTCGGGCGATGCGGCGCGCGCCATGGTGCGCTCGATCCGCGCGCGCGCCTCGCTGATCCGCTGGCCCTCGCAGGTGACGCTGCAGCGCCACCCGATCTACGTGCGGCTGGCCGCCGCCCTGTCGAAGAGCGCGCAATCGGCCGAAAGCCTGAGCGTGCTGGGCCGCATCGACGTGCAGGAGTGCAGCACCTTCCTCGGCCTGCTGGAGGAAGAGGGCGCGCTGACCTGGTCGGAGGAGGCGCGCGGGTCGCGCCCTTCGGGTGGCGTCAGCGCTGGCGGCGAGGCCGCCCAGCACAAGCGGGGCCTGCTCTCGCGCATCCGCCGACGCCTCGGACTGGCCTGAGGGCGCCGCCATGAGGGATTTCAAGCTCGTCTTCACGGGCCCCATGGGCGTGGGCAAGACCACGGCCATCGCGGCCATCAGCGAAACCGCGCCGATCGCCACCGAGGTCGTCAACGCCGACACCTCGGTCGCCAAGGCCACCACCACGGTAGGGCTCGACTTCGGCCAGGTCACGCTGGACAACGGCGACCGCCTGCGCCTGTACGGCACGCCGGGCCAGAGCCGCTTCGACTTCATGTGGAAGATCCTGGTGCGCGACGCGCTGGGCCTGGCGATCCTGCTGGACAACAGCCGGCCCGACCCGATGGCCGACCTGGCCCAGTACCTGGACGGCTTCGCCGGCGCGCTCGAGCGCATGCCCTGCGCCATCGGCGTCAGCCGGCTGCCGTCGCATCCCGCGCCCACGCTCGACGACTACGCGCAGGCCCTGGCGGCGCGCGGGCTGGTGCTGCCGCTGCTGGCGGTCGACCCGCGCCGCAAGGACGACGTGGTCGCGCTGATCGAGACGCTGCTGATGCAGATCGAAGTGCTCGACGAGGAGGCCGCACCATGAGGATTCCCCATGCCCTCAAGCTGCGCGCCGCGGCCGAGGCCCGCCGCGTGCTCGACGAGGTGAGCGGCGTCGCCTCGGTGGTGGTGGCCACGCCCGACGGCTTCGAGATCGCCAGCGTCGCCCGGCGCGACGTCGAGCCCGCGCGCATCGCCGCCATGGCCAGCTCGATCGCCGCCATCGGCGCCGTCGTGTCGCAGGAGGCCGGCCTGGGCCGCTGCACCTGCATCACGGTCGCGACCGACAACGGCTTTGCGCTCGTCAGCCCTGTGCACAACGGCGAGACCGAACTGGTGGTGAACGTCATCGCCGACGCCGACGCGGTGCTCGCGCAGGCGCTGTACCGCACGGCCGCCTGCGTGCGGTCGCTCGAGGCGCCCTGATCCGCCGCCCACACCGAATTCACAGGCGGGGACGGGTTGCATGCGACGCCTCCGCCTCATCATTACCTTCGCATGAGCTACAGGAAAACATTGACATGGCCTCGATCCAAAGCAGCCTCGAAAACCTCCTGACCGCCGACGGCGCCCTGTGCGCCGCCGTGGTCGATTCCGCCAGCGGCATGATGCTGGGCGCCATCGGCACGGGCGTCGACCTCGAAGTGGCGGCCGCCGGCAACACCGAAGTGGTGCGCGCCAAGCTCAAGACGATGCGCGCCCTCGGCCTGAACGACACCATCGAGGACATCCTCATCACCCTCGGCAAGCAGTACCACCTGCTGCGCCCGATGGCGCAGAAGGAAGGCGTGTTCATCTACTTCGTGCTGGACAAGGCCAAGTCGAACCTCGCGCTGGCTCGCCGCAAGCTGCAGGACGTTGAGAAGGACATGGCCTTCTGATCCGATAGACATCCGTCAGAGGAACACCGCCTGCGGGCGGATCGCCGGGCCGGCTCCCTCGCGGGGGCCGGCCTTTTTCATTCCATCCGGCGTGTCGCGCGTTGAGGGGCTAACCAAGGTTCTCGACGCCGGGCGAAGGGCATGGGCGAAAGGGCGCGGCCGTTGGCTAGCATCCGGGGCTTTGCGGTCCAGGAGCCTTGCATGACGATCCAGCGGCTTGCGTCCTATCTTCTTTGCGGCATCGGCCTTGCGTCGGGCGCCGCCGTCGCACTGGCCGCGGCCGATCCCCCGGCGCCGCGCTTCGACCCGCAGCGCCTCTCGCAGATCGTGAAGACGGTCTCCGGCGACGACTTCGAAGGCCGCGCCCCGGCCACGCCGGGGGAAGCGAAGACGGTCGACTACCTCATCGCCCAGTTCAAGGCCGCCGGCCTCGCGCCCGGCGGCGATCTGGAGGGCGGGCGGCGCGGCTGGACGCAGTCGGTGCCGCTGGTGAAGACCGAGTTCCGCGGCCCGCCGCAGATCACGCTGCAGGTGGGCACGCAGCGCGACGCGCTGGCGCAGGGCGAGCAGATCGCGGTGCGCGCGGCGCTCGACGGCTCGACCGCGGTGTCGATCCAGCAGGCGCCGCTGGTCTTCGTGGGCTACGGCGTCAGCGCGCCCGAGCGGCGCTGGGACGACTACAAGGGCGTCGACCTCAAGGGCAAGATCGCCGTGGTGCTGGTGAACGACCCCGACTTCGAAACCGGAAGCGGTGACTTCGGCGGCAAGGCCATGACCTACTACGGCCGCTGGACCTACAAGTTCGAGGAGGCCGCGCGCCGTGGGGCGCTGGGCGTGCTGATCGTTCACGAGACCGCGCCGGCCGCCTACGGCTGGGCGACGGTGAAGAACTCCAACACCGCGACCATGCTCGACATCGAACGCGAACAGCCCGCGTCGGTGCATCCGAAGCTGGAGGGCTGGATCCAGCGCGACGTGGCGGTCGACCTGCTGCGCCGCGCGGGCCTGGACTTCGAGGCGCAGAAGAAGCTCGCGCAGACGCGCGAGTTCCAGCCGCAGCTGCTCAAGGACGCGAGCCTGTCGGCCGAATACGCGATCGACCGGCAGGTGATCGTCTCGAAGAACGTGGTGGGCCGTGTCGAAGGCCGCAAACGCCCCGACGAGACGGTGATCTACAGCGCCCACTGGGACCACCTGGGCGTGGGCGCGCCCGACGCCAAGGGCGACCGCATCTACAACGGCGCCGTCGACAACGGCACCGGCCTGGCCGCGCTGGTCGAAATGGGCCGTGCCTTCGCGAGCGCGCGCCGCAAGCCCGAGCGCTCGGTCGTCTTCCTCGCGGTGACGGCGGAAGAGCGCGGCCTGCTCGGCTCGGAGTTCTACGGCGCGAAACCGCTGTACCCGCTCGGAAAGACGGTGGCCGTCCTCAACATGGACGCGCTCAGCCCCGAGGGCCCGGCGCGCAACTTCAGCACCTCGGGCAGCGCGGTCTCGCAGCTGCAGGACCTGCTGGTCGCGCAGGCCCGGGGTTTCGGCCTGGCCTACGCGCCCGACCCGCACCCCGAGGCCGGCTATTTCTTCCGCTCCGACCATTTCTCCTTCGCCAAGCGCGGCGTGCCCGCGCTGTCCTTCGCCTCCGGCAACGACCTCGTGAACGGCGGCCTCGCGGCCGGCGAAGCCGCCAGCAAGGCTTACACCGCCGAGCGCTATCACCAGCCGGCCGACGAGTGGCGCGCGGACTGGTCTTTCACCGGCATGGCGCACGACCTGCCGCTGCTGTACCGCGTGGGCGAGACGCTGGCCAACAGCCGGCGCTGGCCCGAATGGGGCCCGTCGTCGGAATTCCGCGCGGTCCGCGAGGCGAGCCGGGCCGAGCGGCGCTGATCTGTCCCGAGGCTAGGACCCGCGCGGCCGGCCGGAGCCGTCGCCCAGGTGCGCCAGCGGCAGCGCGCTGCTGGCCTTCACCTCGCCCAGCGAGAAGCTGGTGTGCAGGTCTTTCACGTTCGGCAGGTTCATGAGGTTCTGCCGCGCGAAGGCCGAGAAACCGTTCAGGTCCTGCGCCACCACCTGCAGCTCGAAGGTGCCGGTGCCGCTGATGTAGTGGCAGGCCACCACCTCGGGCATCTTGCGGATCGCGTCTTCGAGCTTGCGCGTGGCCTCGTGGGTGACGCGCTCGGTGTCCACGCGCACGAAGGCGAGCACGCCCAGCCCGATCTTGTGGCGGTCGATCTCGGCGCGGTAGCCCTTGATGAAGCCCGCCTCTTCCAGCGCGCGCACGCGCCGCCAGCAGGGCGCCGCCGACAGGCCCACGCGCTGCGCAAGCTCGGCATTCGTGAGGCGGCCATCGGTCTGCAGTTCTTGCAGGATAGCGAGGTCGAACTTGTCTATGCTTTCCATGGAGGTGGATGTTAAGCAAGATTCTTTCTGCAAGCTGCTTTTTCGAGGCAAAAAACGCAAACACCTGTCGCGGACCCCGGCATACACTTTGCGTGATCATGGGCTTGCGCCCTACCGGGCACAGACCCACACCCCTCAGCCAGGCCCACAAAGCCCTGCCAAAACGGAGACAGAGAACATGAATGCCCCGCTGCCCGAGCACATCCGCCGCGCGCTAGAAACCGTCACGCTCGACGACAAATACTCCCTCGATTACGGCCGCGCATTCATGAGCGGCGTGCAGGCCCTGGTCAAGCTGCCGATGCTGCAGCGCCTGCGCGACAAGCAGGTCGGCAAGAACACCGCCGGCTTCATCAGCGGCTACCGCGGTTCCCCGCTCGGCGGCTACGACCAGGCGCTGTGGAAGGCCAGCAAGTTCCTCAAGGAACAGAACATCGTCTTCCAGCCCGGCGTGAACGAAGAGCTGGCGGCCACCGCGCTGTGGGGCACGCAGCAGCTGGGCTTCTCGCCTGCTGGCACCAACAAGTTCGACGGCGTCTTCGGCATCTGGTACGGCAAGGGCCCGGGCGTGGACCGCTGCTCCGACGTCTTCAAGCACGCCAACATGGCGGGCACCACCGCCTGGGGCGGCGTGATCGCGGTGGCCGGCGACGACCACATCTCCAAGAGCTCCACGGCCGCGCACCAGAGCGACCACATCTTCAAGGCCTGCGGCACGCCGGTGTTCTTCCCGGCCAACGTGCAGGAAATCCTGGACCTGGGCATTCACGCCTTCGCGCTGAGCCGTTTCTCGGGCGTGTGGTCGGGCATGAAGACGATCCAGGAGATCGTCGAGTCCAGCGCCACGGCCATGATCGACCCCGAGCGCGTCGACATCGTCATTCCCACCGATTTCGAGATGCCGCCCGGCGGCCTGCACATCCGCTGGCCCGACCATGCGCTGGAGCAGGAAGCCCGGCTCATGCACTACAAGTGGTACGCCGCGCTGGCCTACATCCGCGCCAACCGCTTGAACCACAACGTGATCGAAGGCCCGAACGACCGCTTCGGCATCATGGCCAGCGGCAAGGCCTACAACGACACCCGCCAGGCCCTCATCGACCTGGGTCTGGACGACGCGGCCTGCCGCCAGCTCGGCATCCGCCTGCACAAGGTGGGCGTGGTGTGGCCGCTGGAGGCGCAGCTCACGCGCGAATTCGCCACCGGCCTGCAGGAAATCCTGGTGGTCGAGGAAAAGCGCCAGGTCATCGAGTACCAGCTCAAGGAAGAGCTCTACAACTGGCGCTCCGACGTGCGCCCCAACGTGGTCGGCAAGTTCGACGAGGGCGAAGTGCACGCGGCCGAGGGCTACTCGGGCGGCGAATGGTCGATGCCCAACCCCACGGCCCACACGCTGCTGCGCGCCAACGCCGACCTGAACCCCGCACTCATCGCCAAGGCCATCGCCGGGCGCCTGAAGAAGACCGGCCTGCTGGCCGCCGCCGGCGCCGACATGGCCGCGCGCATCGACGCGCAACTCGCCATCCTCGAGGCCAAGGAGCGCTCGATGGTGGTGCAGCAGGCCTCCTCCAGCGTGGCCGACGCCACCCGCCAGCCCTGGTTCTGCTCGGGCTGCCCGCACAACACCAGCACCGTCGTGCCCGAGGGCTCGCGCGCGATGGGCGGCATCGGCTGCCACTTCATGGCGACCTGGATGGACCGCTCCACCATCGGCTTCACGCAGATGGGCGGCGAGGGCGTGCCGTGGGTGGGCCAGCAGCCTTTCACGACCGACCAGCACATCTTCGCGAACCTGGGCGACGGCACCTACTTCCACAGCGGCCTGCTCGCCATCCGCCAGAGCATCGCGGCCGGCGTGAACATCACCTACAAGATCCTCTACAACGACGCGGTCGCCATGACCGGCGGCCAGACCGTGGGTGAGCGCCCCGAGGGCCACTCGGTGCTGCAGATCGCCGAGAGCCTGCATGCCGAAGGCGCGAAGAAGGTCGTGATCGTCACCGACGAGCCCGAGAAGTACGAGGGCGTGAACATCCCCGGCGACCACGTGCAGGTGAAGCACCGCGACCTGCTGGACGAGATCCAGCGCGAGTTCCGCGCCCTCCCGGGCACCACGGCCATCATCTACGACCAGACCTGCGCCACCGAGAAGCGCCGCCGCCGCAAGCGCGGCACGGCCGTCGATCCGGCCAAGCGCGTGGTCATCAACGAGCTGGTCTGCGAAGGCTGCGGCGATTGCAGCGTGCAGAGCAACTGCCTCTCCGTGGAGCCGCTGGAGACCGAGTTCGGCCGCAAGCGCACCATCAACCAGAGCAGCTGCAACAAGGACATGAGCTGCCTGAAGGGCTTCTGCCCGAGCTTCGTCAGCGTCGAGGGCGGCCAGCTCAAGAAGAAGGCCAAGAACAAGGCAGCCACGCCGGCCGAATTCGGCCTGCTGAACGAGCCTGCGATTCCGTCGCTGGACGGCGGCAAGGTCTGGGGCGTGGTGGTGGCAGGCGTCGGCGGCACCGGCGTGATCACCATCGGCCAGCTGCTGGGCATGGCCGCGCACATCGAAGCCAAGGGCATCGTCACGCAGGACGCCGCGGGCCTGGCGCAGAAGGGCGGCGCCACCTGGAGCCATGTGCTCATCGGCGACACGCAGGACGACATCCGCACCACCCGCGTGGGCACCGCGGCGGCCGACCTGATCCTGGCCTGCGATCCGCTGGTGACGATCAATGCCGAGACCATGACGCGCATGCGCGAAGGGCGCACGCACGTGGCGCTCAACAGCCACAGCTCGCCCACCGCCGCCTTCGTGCGCAACGCCAACTGGCAGAACCCCGAAGACGCCTGTGCCGCCGAGATCGCGCGCGCCGTGGGCATCGACGGCCTGGGCGCCTTCGACGCCGATGCCGCCGCCACTGCGCTGATGGGCGACACCATCTACGTCAACCCGATGATCCTGGGCTACGCCTGGCAGAAGGGCTGGATCCCGCTGGCGCACGAGTCGCTGATGCGCGCCATCGAGCTGAACGCCGTGGCGGTCGAGAACAACAAGACCGCCTTCGAGTGGGGCCGCCAGGCAGCCGTGCGTCCCGACGAGCTGCAAAAGCGCGTGCGCCCGGGCCAGGTCATCGAATTCAAGAAGCGCGAGACGGTCGAGGCCCTCGTGGCGCGCCGCGTCGAGTTCCTGACCGGCTACCAGAACGCCGCCTACGCCGAGGAATACAAGCAGTTCGTCGGCCGCGTGCAGCAGGCCGAGGCCGCCGCCGGCAAGAGCACGGCCCTGAGCGAGACGGTGGCGCGTTACCTGTTCAAGCTGATGGCCTACAAGGACGAGTACGAAGTCGCCCGCCTGCACACCGACCGCACCTTCCTCGACCGCGTCGAGGGCATGTTCGAAGGCGACTACAAGCTCAACTACCACCTGGCGCCGCCGCTGCTGGCCAAGAAGAACGCCAAGGGCCAGCTGCAGAAGCAGAAGTTCGGCCCCTGGATGCTCACGGGCTTCCGCTTCCTGGCGAAGCTCAAGGGCCTGCGCGGCACGGCGCTGGACGTCTTCGGCCGCACCGAGGAGCGCAAGACCGAGCGCGCCCTCATCGGCGAGTACCGCGCCAGCATCGAGGAAGTGATCAAGGGCCTGCGCGCCGACAACCACGCGCTGGCGCTGGAGATCGCCGGCCTGCCCGAGCAGATCCGCGGCTACGGCCACGTGAAGGAGCGCAACCTGGCGGCGGCCCGCACCCGCTGGAACGAGTTGCTGGGCAAGTGGCGCAACCCCCAGGCGCAGTGCGCGGCGGCCTGATCCGCCAGGTCCGTTTCCCCTGACAAAGAGCGCCCTTGCGGCGCTCTTTGCTATTTAAACGATAGCTGAAAGCCCTGCGAGGCGCGCCGGATAAGGGCGCGAAACGGCCATCTGCGACGAATACAATGCCCGACTGCGCGCGGCCTCCCCCGCCGAGCCTTTGACTTGCGGCCCGCCTCCCTCGTGGGCGCGGAACCGCGGGCCCGGCCCGCGCATCTGAAGTCTTTTTCTTCTCTCTTCCCTCTGCTGGAGACTCTCTTGTTCATTTCCTCTGCTTTCGCACAAACCGCGCCCGCAGCCGCCGGTGGTGGCGACATGATGTCCTCGCTCGGCAGCATGCTGCCGCTGGTGCTGATGTTCGTGGTGCTGTATTTCGTCATGATCCGCCCGCAAATGAAGCGCCAGAAGGAAGCCCGCGCCATGATCGAAGCCCTGGCCAAGGGTGACGAAGTCGCCACGGCCGGCGGCGTGCTCGGCAAGATCACCTCGCTGAACGACCAGTACCTCGGCCTGGAGATCGCCAACGGCGTCGAGATCAAGATCCAGCGCAGCGCGGTGGTCCAGGTGCTGCCCAAGGGCGCCGTCAAGCAATAAAAGCGTGAGCTGAACCTTGCGCTTCGCGGCGCAGGGCCCCAAGTCACGCCGTGTTCCATTTCTGAAACGCTTGTGAAAAGCGCCTTCTCATGAACCGTTACCCGGTCTGGAAGTACGCGATCATCGTGATCGTGATGCTCGTGGGGCTCATCTACGCCCTGCCCAATTTCTTCGGTGAGGCACCTGCGGTGCAGGTGTCCGCGGCCAAGACGACCATCAAGGTCGATGCCGCCACCCAGACCCGGGTCGAGGAGGCGCTGAAGACCGCCAACCTGACGCCCGACCTGGTGACGCTGGACGCCGGCTCGCTGCGCGCCCGCTTCACCACCACCGACGACCAGCTCAAGGCGCGCGACGTCATCCAGCGCGCCCTGGTGCCGGACGCCAGCGACCCGCCCTACACGGTGGCGCTGAACCTGCTGTCCCGTTCGCCGAAGTGGCTCACGGCGCTGCATGCGTACCCGATGTACCTGGGCCTGGACTTGCGCGGGGGCGTCGACTTCCTGCTGCAGGTCGACATGAAGGGCGCCATCGACAAGAAGGCCGAGTCGTTCGCCAGCGACCTGCGCACCACCTTCCGCGACAAGAACATCCGCGGCACCCAGGTCAGCCGCAACGGCCAGACCGTCGAGGTGACGTTCCGCGACGAGGCCTCGCTCACCGCCGCCAAGCGCCTGATCGTGGACCAGTTTCCCGACCTCAGCACCACCGACGCGCCCGACGGCGCCAACTGGCGCCTGACCGCCAGCATCAAGCCCGAGGCGGCCCGCCGCCTGCAGGATGCCGCCCTCAAGCAGAACATCACGACCCTGCACAACCGGATCAACGAACTCGGCGTGGCCGAGCCGGTGATCCAGCAGCAGGGCCTGGACCGCATCGTCGTGCAGCTGCCCGGCGTGCAGGACACGGCCAAGGCCAAGGAAATCCTGGGCCGCACCGCCACGCTCGAAATGCGCATGGTGGACGAAAGCTCCGAAGGCCGCGCGGCCGAACTGAGCGGCGCGCCCGTGCCCTTCGGCTCCGAGAAATTCCTCGACCGCAGCGGCCGTCCGGTGATCGTGAAGAAGCAGGTGCTCGTCACCGGCGAGAACCTCACCGACGCCCAGCCCGGCTTCGACCAGCAGAGCAACCAGCCCAAGGTCGACCTGACCATGGACGCCAAGGGCGGCCGCATCATGCGCGACGTCAGCCGCGAGAACTACAAGAAGCGCATGGCCATGCTGATCTTCGAGAAGGGCAAGGGCGAAGTGCTCACGGCCCCGTCGATCAACGGCGAGCTGGGCAACCGCTTCCAGGTCTCGGGCTCGATGACGGTGGCCGAGGCCAGCGACCTCGCGCTGCTGCTGCGCGCCGGCTCGCTGGCCGCGCCCATGGAAATCATCCAGGAGCGCACGATCGGCCCGACGCTCGGTGCCGACAACATCGAGAAGGGCTTCAAGAGCGTGATGTACGGCTTCCTGGCCATCATGGTCTTCATGTGTGCCTACTACGCGCTGTTCGGCCTGTTCTCGTCGATCGCGCTGGCCGTCAACCTGATGCTGCTGGTCGCCATCCTGTCGATGCTGCAGGCCACGCTCACGCTGCCCGGCATCGCGGCCATGGCGCTGGCCATCGGCGTGGCGATCGACTCCAACGTGCTGATCAACGAGCGCGTGCGCGAGGAACTGCGCAACGGGGCTTCGCCGCAGGCCGCCATCCACGCCGGCTACGACCGCGCCTGGGGCACCATCCTGGACTCCAACGTGACCACGCTCATCGCCGGTATCGCGTTGCTGGCCTTCGGCTCGGGCCCGGTGCGTGGCTTCGCGGTGGTGCACTGCATCGGCATCGTCACCTCGATGTTCTCCGCCGTGTTCTTCTCGCGCGGCCTCGTGAACTTCTGGTACGGCCAGAAGAAGAAGCTCAAGACCGTGTCGATCGGCACCGTCTGGCGGCCGAAGACCGACGGCAGCGCCGTGGTCGAAACCAAGTAACGGCCGAGGACCATCGCCATGGAATTCTTCCGCATCCACAAGACCATCCCGTTCATGCGCCATGCCCTGGTGCTGAACATCGTTTCCTTCGCGACCTTTGCGCTGGCGCTGTTCTTCCTGTTCCACCGCGGGTTGCACCTGTCGGTGGAATTCACCGGCGGCACAGTGATGGAAGTGGCCTACGAGCAATCGGCCGACATCGGCAAGGTGCGCGAGGCCATCACCAAGCTCGGCTATCCCGAAGTGCAGGTGCAGAACTACGGCACCTCGCGCGACGTGCAGATCCGCCTGCCCACCCAGAAGGGCATGAGCTCCGACCAGCAGAGCGCGCAGGTCATGCAGGCACTGAAGTCGGTCGACCCGTCGGCCACGCAGCGCGGCATCGAGGTCGTCGGGCCGCAGGTCGGCGAGGAGCTGACCACCAACGGCATCAAGGCGCTGGCCATGGTGGTGATCGGCATCATGATCTACCTGGCGTTCCGCTTCGAATGGAAGTTCGCGCTGTCCACCGTGCTGGCCAACCTGCACGACGTGGTGATCATCCTGGGCTTCTTCGCCTTCTTCCAGTGGGAGTTCTCGCTGGCGGTGCTGGCGGCGGTGCTCGCAGTACTGGGCTATTCGGTGAACGAGTCGGTCGTGATCTTCGACCGGGTGCGCGAGAACTTCCGTCGTTACCGCAAGATGACGACCACCGAGGTGATCGACAACGCGATCACCTCGACCATCAGCCGCACGATCATCACCCACGGCTCCACGCAGCTCGTGGTGCTGTCGATGTTCTTCTTCGGCGGCCCCACGCTGCACTACTTTGCGCTGGCGCTGACCATCGGCATCTGCTTCGGCATCTACTCGTCGTGCTTCGTGGCCGCCGCGATCGCGATGTGGCTGGGCGTGAAGCGTGAAGACCTGATCAAGGGCCCGCCGGTCAAGCGCGACGGCGACTCCGGCAGCGACGACCCGAACGCCGGCGCCGTGGTCTGAGCCGGTTGAATCCGCCCCCGTGCGAGCGCGGCGGCGAATTCACATCCTTCTTCTGAGGGATACTCCGGCGCCAGCCCCGCGTCACCCGCACTTGTGCGGTGACGCATCCCGATGCAAGCTCGGGGCTGTCGCCGACGAACCGTTTCTCCAGGCCTTTTCCATCTTTCAATGAGCACTGCGCGGTCCGCCTCTTCCCTGCAGCTCGCACGCGAGGCGCGTGAGCGTTTCGTGGCGGCCACGGAAGGCGCGATCGCTCCGCTCGCCCACGCCATCCGCGACCGCCTGACCGCGGTGGCTGCCGACGTCGGCAGCGCGCGCACCATGCAGGAAAGCCGCGACGACCTCGTCGCGTTCCAGGGTCATGCCTCGCAGTGGGTGTCGCTCGCGCAGACCGGCTGGCGCAAGGCGCTGGGCGCAAGCCCGACGGGCACTACCTCGTCGGGTCCCGCAGCGCTGCGGCTGGAACTCATCGGCGACGAGGTGGTCGAGAGCAACATCCTCGCCTCGCGCCTGGCACAGACCATCCACGACAAGGCCAGCTTCGAACTCAGCGACCTGCGCCTGCGCATCCAGCACCTCGAAGGCACGCACGAACTCGATGCCAGGGACGTGCTGAAACCCGAGACGCTGGCCAAGCTGCTGGTGGAGCAGTGGCTGGCAGCCGGCCTGAGCCGCGAAACCTGGAGCCGCGTGCAGGGCACGGTGCAGCAGGCCCTGGCGGACGTGGTCGCGAAGGCCTACGAAAGCGCCAACGCCTTCCTGATCGCGCAGGGCGTGATGCAGGAGATCGACCTCAAGAGCTTCGTGCGCCGCACGGGCGATGCAGGCGGCAGCAGCACCTCGTCCATGGGCATGCCGGTGTCGTCGAACATGCCGATGGGCCAGGGCGGGCACGGCCCGGCCGGTGGCGCGATGCCGCACGGCCAGCACCCATCGCAACAGTCACCGCAGCCGCAGCGAGCGGGCTCCGGCTTCCAGCCGTCGGTGCCGTCGGGAGCGCCTGCTTCCAGCTCGATGATGGGCAGCTCGCCGCTCGCCTTCGCGCGGCAGCGCGCGCAGACCGCGCTGCTGAGCCTCAAGCGCTTCGTGGCCGCGCGCATCGGCGGCGATGCCGGCGCCTCGCAGCCCGGTGGCGGCGCGACCGGTACCGGCGGCGGCATTGCCGGCCCCCGCGTGTTTTCCAGAACCTTTGCCGGCGCCATCGCCGATGCCGAGGTGGCCTACCGCATGGCGGCCACGCAGTACATGGACGGCGCCGGCGAACAGGCCACGCTGATCCAGCAGACCGCGGTCGACCTGCGCCGCCGCACCGCCGAACTCAAGAAGCGCGCCCCCACCACGGCCGACAAGGCCACGGTCGAGATCGTGGCGCTGATGTTCCAGGCCATCCTCGCGGAAGAGCGCATTCCGTTCTCCGCCCGCGTGTGGTTCGCGCGGCTGCAAATGCCGGTGTTGCGCGTGGCCATCGCCGAGCCCGAGTTCTTCGGCACCTTGCAGCACCCCGCGCGCATGCTGATCGACCGCATGGGCTCCTGCGTGATGGGCTTCGACGCCGCCGCCATCACCGGCAGTGCGCTCGAGAACGAGATCAAGCGCGTGGTGCAGGTCATCGAGCAGTACCCGGAAACCGGCCAGCGCGTGTTCAAGCTGGTGTTCGACGAGTTCGTCGCCTTCCTCGGCCGCTACCTCACGCAGAGCGACGCCACGCAGCGCGTGATGAGCGTGGCGCAGCAGGTCGAGCAGAAGGAGACGATGGCGATCCAGTACACCATCGAGTTGCGCAAGATGCTCAACGACATGCCGGTGCGCGACGAGATCCGTGAATTCCTGTTCAAGGTCTGGGCCGAGGTGCTGGCCATCGCCGCGCTGCGCTACGGTGCGCAGGGCGAGCACACCGTGATGCTCAAGCGCGCGGCCTCCGAGCTGGTCTGGGCCGCGAGCGCCAAGCCCAATCGCGCCGACCGCGCCCGCGTCATCCAGGACCTGCCACAGCTGCTGCAGCGCCTGCGCCAGGGCATGGACCTGCTGGGCATCGTCGGCGAGCCGCAGGAAGGCCACATCAAGACCATCGGCGCCACGCTCACCGACGCCTTCATGTCGAAGACCGAGGCCATTCCCCAGGCCAAGATCGAGGCCATGGCCGAGCGGCTGGCGCACCTGGAAGACTTCGTGAGCGACGACGGCGGCGCCTCCGACCTGCCGCTCGATGCGCAGAGCATCGAACTGCTGCTCGGCGTGGACGCTACCGCCATCGAGGTCATTCCCGACACCTCCGGCGTCAAGGTGGCCGAGGACATGCTCGCGTGGACCCACGAGCTGCAGGTGGGCAACTGGTTCATGCTGGACCACAACGACCGCGTGACCCAGGTCCAGTTCGTCTGGCGCAGCGACCGCAAGCAGTTGCACCTGTTCGCCTCGGCCGACGGCCGCAGCTTCCTCATCCAGGCTGGGCGGCTGGCGATGTACCTGCAGGCCGGCCTGCTGGTGCCCGCCGAGGAAGAAACGCTCACCGCGCGCGCCACGCGCGAGGCGCTGGCGAAGCTCGATGCGAATCCCGAGCGGCTGCTGAACTGATCAGCCGCGCGACTGTCCCCGTCTGTTCGTGGAACACCACGGAACTGGCTTTGCCAGGCCGTTGGTGTTGCCCCGGTAGGGGGTTGGCGAAGCGACACGAAGTGCGCGCAGCCTGGGGGAGAACTTGGTCCGCCTGGGGGCGAGCTAATGCGCTATTCGGCCTTCGCGGCTCTCGCAGAGCTCGTCGAGCACCAGCGCATCGGGCTCGATGCCGGTGCGCCAGTGCACCATCAGCACGATGATCTTGAGTTCGTCCAGCGCCACCGGATCGCCCGGTGCGGCCATCGAGCGCTCCACGACGATCTCGCGCAGGCCGCAGGGCAGCACGTTCGACAGTTCGAGAAACCGGATGAAGCCGAGGCACTCGGCGCCGAGGTGTTCCTGCTCCGACGGTGAATACACACGCATCGACTGGCTCGACTGCGGCAGCGCCGCCTCGGGCGCGCCACCCAGCGTGACGCGGGCGGTAGTGATGGGACTGTCGTCGCCTTCACCGGCCTGGCGTTCGAGCTGCAGGCCCTGCGTTGCGAGGCTCAGGCCGTCGAGCCACTGCAAGGCGTCGCGAATTTCCTCCGCCTCGAAACCGTGTGCACTGAGCTTGCGGCCCAGCTGTTCGGGTTCGGGGCAGGCATCGCCGCGCCAGTAGTTTTCATACACAAACACGAGCACTTCGAACATGGACTCAATATAGCCCAGGAATCTGTCGTGCGTCCTCAGGCTTTCGTGTACTTCGCGAGTCAGCCGATGGCCGCTCTTTGAAACAGGCCACCTGGCAACCGCGAGACATGCCCGTCGAGTTCGAGCTCGAGCATCTTCGCCTGCAGCATGGCCGCGCTCCAGCCGGTGCGCGCGCTCAGTGCGTCGAGGCTCACGGGGTCGAAGCCGAGGGCATCGAGCAGCGGATGTTCCGGGGCCGACGAAGGCGTGCTGCTGGACGGTGTGCGTGCAGGTGGAGCCAGCGGCGGCAGTTCTTCAAGGATGTCGTTCACCGACTCGACCAGCTTCGCGCCTTGCCGGATCAGCGCATGGCAGCCGCGCGATTGCGGCGAGTGGATCGAGCCCGGGATCGCGAACACTTCCTTGCCTTGCTCCGACGTGAGCCGCGCCGTGATCAGCGAGCCCGACTGCAGTGCAGCTTCGACCACCAGCGTGCCGCGCGCCAGGCCCGCGATGAGGCGGTTGCGCTTGGGGAAGTTCTGCGTGAGCGGCGGCGTACCCAGCGGCAGTTCGCTGACGATCAGCCCCTGCAGCGTGATGCGGTGCGCGAGCTCGCGATGCCGCGCCGGGTACACGCGGTCCAGGCCGGTGCCGACCACGGCCACCGTCGCGAGCACCGGAGCGTCGCCGGCCGCGTCGAGCGCGCCCAGGTGGGCCGCGCCGTCGATGCCGAGCGCCAGGCCCGAGACCACGGGCAGCTTCGCTTCGCCCAGCGCCCGCGCAAAGGCGCGCGCGTGGCCGGCACCCTGCGGCGTCGGGTTGCGGCTGCCGACCACGGCGAGGCTGTGGCCGAGTTGGGTGAGGTCGAAGGCGGCGGCGCCGAGCACGTAGAGCATCAGCGGCGGGTCGGCCATCTCGAGCAGCGAGCTGGGGTAGCCGGCGTCGCCGAGCGTCACGAGGCGGCGCGTGACAGCGCCGCCGGTGGTGTCGTCCGCGGGGTGCAGCCATTGCCAGGTGAGGTCGACCTGCGCCTGCAGGCCGCTCGGCAGCTGCTTCAACGACGCCGCCTGGGCCGGGCTGACGACTTCGCGCAGCGTGGCCTCGGGCTGTGCGAACACGGCGTCAGGCAGCCCGAAAGCGGCGAGCAGCCGGCGCGCGGCACCGTCACCGATGCCGGGTGTCAGTGAAAGTCGCAGCCAGCCTGCGAGTTCTGCGCGTTCCAAACGAGTGTGCGGAAAAGAAGCCTCAGGCGCGTGTCAGGGATTGACGAGGAAGTCGCCGGCGCGGGGAGTGTCGTTGATTTCGAGCACCAGCGCGTACGAGACTTTCTCGAAGGTGCGGAACACCATCAGCAGGCCGATGCGTTCGTTCGGCAGCTTGATCGTTTCCTTGCGTGCCCCGGTGCGGTCGAGGATGGTCTCGCCGTTCTTCAGGATCGCCAGCACGTGGCCGTTGTCGATGCCGTCGCGCGTGCCCTTGTTGATGGCCACGACCTGGTTCTGCGCGGCGTACTGCACCGCGTTGCCGTAGACCGACACGATGCGGCCGTCCACCTGGGTGGAGGGCGCGCGCGGCGCGTAGCTCAGCAGCTGGCGCGGCGGTTCGGGCAGCAGGCGGTCGCCGGCGCGCATTTCCTCGCGCGACGCAATGATGTCGATGCTGGCCGGCACGACGGTGATGATGTCCTTGTTGTCGGTCGTCTCGATGGTGGTCGACTCGCCGCGCTGCAGCTGGGCCTTGCCCAGGTACTGCGCTTCGTAGCCGAGGATCTCGCCGGTACCGGGGTCCTTCAGCGGCGTGGCGCTGCGGAAGATGCGGTAGTGCTGTACGGGGCCGGGCTTTTCGACCAGCGGCGATTCGGCATTGCCGCGCGCATAGGCGCGGTCGCCGCGCGACAGCAGCACGCGGCTGTCGTTGCCGGCCACGATGCGCGGTGCGGCGTCGAGCGTGTTGGCGTCGACCACGATGGGTTCGCTGAGGAAGGGCTCGATGAGGCTCGGATTGAGCGTGGGCAGGGCCATGCCCGCGAGCGAGTCGAAGCGCGTGCGCGGCGACAGCTTGATGGTGCCGCCGTCGCCGCCGGCCGCGCCGCGGCGGGTGGTCAGGCGCGCGCGGCCGCCGCTCTTGTCCAGGTACAGCACCTGGCCCGGGTAGATGCGGTGCGGGTCCTGGATCTCGTTGATGTTCATGCCCCAGAGTTCCGGCCAGCGCCAGGGGCGCAGCAGGTACAGGCGCGAGATGGCCCAGAGCGTGTCACCGGGCTTGACCGTGTATTCGTCGGGCGCCTTGGGCGACAGCTCGCTCAGCGGCACGCCGGCCTGGGCGGTCTGCTGGGCGGTGGCGCGTTGCTGGGGCGTGACCGGGTAGGTCGTCTGCGCCCAGGCCGCCGTGGCGCCGCAACTGCCGGCCACTGCCAGGGCGACGGTCCAGAAGGCAAAAGAGGTCGGGCGCTGGCGTTCGGTGGAGCTGGGCTGTGTCATGTCTGGATGGGTGAGCGCACGAAGTATCGTGACGCATACGAATCTCACAATTTGCTACGAATTCTGCGCCCGAAGCCCTTGCAAGGGCAACGTTTTCGCGCCAATGCGCCGCGACGCGTCGCGGAATTGGCGAAAATAGCCACAACTTCCCCCCGATTTCATGGCCAAACGAATCATTCTGAGTTACCCCGACAAGCGCCTGCACACGGTGGCCAAGCCGGTGCAGGGCGTGGACGCGCGCATCAAGACGCTGGTCGCCGACATGCTGGAAACCATGTACGACGCGAGCGGCATCGGTCTGGCCGCGACCCAGATCGACGTGCACGAGCGGGTGGTGGTGATCGACGTGTCCGAAGAGCGCAACGAGCCGATCGTGCTCATCAACCCGGAAATCACCTGGGCCAGCGACGAGAAGGTGCTGAACGAAGAAGGGTGCCTCTCGGTGCCCGGCATCTACGACGGCGTGATGCGCTCGACCTCGGTGAAGGTCCAGGCGCTCGACGCCGACGGCAACACCCACACCGTCGAGGCCGACGGCCTGCTGGCCGTGTGCATCCAGCACGAGCTGGATCACCTCATGGGCAAGGTGTTCGTCGAGTACCTGTCGCCGCTGAAGCGCAACCGCATCAAGAGCAAGCTCCTCAAGCAGCAGCGCGAGGACATGAGAGAAGCACGGGCATGAGCCGTCGGGCCGCGTGGTCCTCGCTGGCCGCCGCCGGGCTCCTGTTCCTGGCAGGTTGCGTCAGCGAACCCATGCGCATCCAGCCCGGCACGTCCGCCGCCGAAACCCTGCAGCGCCTGGGCGCGCCCACCGGCCGCTATCCGCTCAACGGCGGCGGCGAGCGGCTGCAGTACTCGCGCATGCCGGCGGGCTTCGAGGTGGTCGATATCGACCTCGACGCCTCCGGCAAGGTCGTCTCGGTGACGCAGGTGCTGACTGAGGCGCGCTTCGGCCACGACATCCAGGTCGACCGCTGGCGCCAGAACGAGGTGCTGGCCTTCTACGGCAAGCCCTACGAAATCAGCCGCGTCAGCTCCTTCGACGGCACCGTCTGGACCTGGCGCTACAAGGCCATCAACGAGCGCCGCATGCTCTATATCTATATCGACCCCACCGGCGTGGTTCGCCGGTATCACACGGGGGATGACCTCGAATTCGAACGGTTGCGGGATTGAGCGTGTTGAAAGTTGTTTTTGCGGGCACGCCCGAGTTCGCGCGCGTCGCCCTGGAAGCCATTGCCGCCGCCGGCCATGACATCGTCGGCGTGATGAGCCAGCCCGACCGGCCCGCCGGTCGCGGCATGAAGCTGCAGGCTTCGCCCGTCAAGCAATGCGCCGTTGCCAACGGCTGGCCCGTGGCGCAACCGCGCAGCCTGCGGCTCGACGGCAAGTATCCCGACGAGGCCACGGCCGCGCGCGACACGCTGCTGGCATGGCAACCTGACGTGATGGTGGTCGCGGCCTACGGGCTGATCCTGCCGCAGTGGGTGCTCGACCTGCCGGTGCACGGTTGTCTCAACATCCACGCCAGCCTGCTGCCGCGCTGGCGCGGCGCGGCGCCGATCCACCGCGCCATCGAGGCCGGCGACACGCAGACCGGCATCACCATCATGCAGATGGACGCGGGCCTGGACACCGGCGACATGCTGCTGCGCGAAGCGGTCGACATCGCGCCCGGCGACAACACCGCTCGCCTGCACGACCGGCTGGCCGCGCTCGGCGGCCGCATGGTGGTCGAGGCGCTGGCGCAGATCGGTCAGCTCGTGCGCACGCCCCAGCCCACCGAAGGCATCACCTACGCCCACAAGGTCGAGAAGCACGAAGCGCTGATCGACTGGACGCAGCCGGCCGCCGCCATCGTGCGCCGCGTGCTGGCCTTCGATCCGTTCCCCGGCGCCAACAGCCCGCTCGGCGGCGAGACCGTCAAGCTCTGGGCCGCGCACGTGGCGCCCGGCCCTGCAGGCGCCGCGCCCGGCACCGTCGTCTCGGCCGACGCCACCGGCGTCGCCGTGGCGGCGTCGGACGCGACCGTGGTGCTCACCGAACTGCAACGCCCGGGCGGCAAGCGCCTGCCCGCGGCCGATTTCCTGCGCGGCTTCGACCTGAAGGCCGGCCAGGTCTTCGGCTGATGTTCCTCTCGCCCACGCTGCGCCGCCAGCCTGAATTCCGCGCCGGCATGCGCGACATGGCCTCGGCCGCGCTCGGCATCGGCGCCTGGGGGCTGATGACCGGCGTGGCCATGGTCAAGTCGGACATGAGCGTGCTCGAGGCCGTGGCGATGACCTTGTTCGTCTACGCCGGCAGCTCGCAGCTCGCCGCCATTCCGCTGCTGGCCGCGGGCGCGCCGGCCTGGGTGATCCTGGCGACCGGTTTCTGCGTCAACCTGCGCTTCGTGGTGTTCAGCCTGCACCTGCGGCCCTACCTCATGCACATGCCGCGCTGGCGCCGCCTGCTGCACGGCTACCTGACGGCCGACCTGAGCTACGCGCTCTTCACGAAGCAGTACGCCGAGCCACCGACGACGCCCGCCGAACAGCTGTCGCAAGAGGCCTACCTCACCGGCAACTACTTCGTGACCTGGTGTGCATGGATGGGCATGAGCCTGCTGGGCATCGCGCTCGCCAACCTCATCCCGCAGACCTGGGGCCTGGGCTTCGCCGGCGTGCTGAGCCTGGTGGCCATCGTCTGCTCGATGGCGACGACGCGGCTGCGCGTGCTGGCCGCGCTCATCGCGGGCGCCACGGCGGTCGCGGCCTACGCGCTGCCGCTCAAGCTCAACATCGTGGTCGCCATCGGCGTGGCGGTGCTGCTGTGCTTCTGGCTCGAAAAGCAATTCGGGCTCGACCCCGACGCGGAGGACGACAAGTGAGCGGCGGCACCGACTGGTGGTCTTTGGGTGTGATCGCGGGCCTCGCGGCCGTCACCGTGCTCACGCGCTGCTTCTTCTTCATTCTCGACCGGCCCTGGGGCCTGCCCGAGTGGGCGCACCGCGCGCTGCACTATGCGCCTGCTGCCGCGCTGGCCGGCGTGATCGCCCCCGAGATCGTCATGACGCAGGGCCACCTGATCACCACGCTGCACGACGCGCGCCTGTACGCGGCCGTGGTCGGCGGCGCCTACTATTTCTGGCGACGCGGTGTGCTCGGCACGATGCTGGCCGGCATGGCGGTCTACCTGCCCCTGCACCTCGGCCTGGGCTGGTAGCCGCCCGCCGATCGGGCGGGCGCGAAGGCGCAGGCCCCGTCGAATTCCTCTACAGCGCGTGAGCGAACTCGGCGATGGCGTCCGCCGCCTTCGGGATCAGCTCGGGCTGACCTGCCAGGTAGTGGTTGCCGCCGACGATGTCGACGTTGCGGATGCGCGCGCCGCCCGCGGCCATCCAGGTGTCGCGCGTGCTCGGGAAGGTCGATTGGTCGCCGGTGTAGGTCAGCAGCAGCTTCGGCACCGTGGTGCGCGCGAGGTTGGTCGGCCCGTCGGCCTGCGAGCGCGACGACCACTGCGACAGGAACGCGGTCAGCGAGGTGGTGCGGCCCATCGCATTCGCCGAGTAGTTCACCTGTCGCGCATCGCCCCACACGCTGCCGGGCAGGCGCGCGTTGGCATCGAGCGAGAGATCGACGCAACGCGGATCGGCATGCGTGCGGTAGACCACGAAGGTCTGGTCACGCGGCGCGCCGGGTGTGCTGCGCAGCAGCGCGAGTCGGTCGAGGCACCACTGCTCGATGCGGTCCATGCGCGCCTTCTGCGCCGCACTGAAGCGCTTCAGAAAGTCAGCCTCGTAGGGCACGCGGTGGCGCGGGTCGTACATGTCGAGCTCGGGGTCGACCGAGAGCGGGTCGTGTTCGTCGGTGACCGAGGGGTCGATCCAGTCGCGCATCAGCCGCGTGCGGCCCAGGTGCGCGGCGCACAGCGCGAGGCCGTCGACCGGTGGCAGGTCGCTCTGATGCAGGTGCGTGGGGTCGCCGTCGGGCAGCTGCGAGGCGGTGAGTTGTTCAGCCTGTGCCTGGTAGAAGGCCGCAAGTGCCGCGCCGCCCGAGTTGCCGACGAGGAACACCTTCTCGTAGCCGGCCGCGCGCAGGTACTGCACGCCGGCGCCGAGGTCTTGTATCGCGCGCTCCATCAGCAGCACGGTGTCGTTGCCCACGAAGCGCGAGTTCAGGCCCATGCAGCAGATGCCGCGCTCGGCCAGCGGGCCGATCAGGTAGTGGCCCATGAAGTTGCTGGTCGGGTGCATCACGATGGCCGCGATCTTCTTCGGCCCCGGTGGCGCGCGGAAGGCGCCGTAGATGCGCGGGCGCAGCAGCTGCAGGCCCGACTGGCTGTCCATGGCCGCGCCAGGCTTCACGTCGATGACGGCGAGTTGCAGTTCAGACATGCAAGGTGCCCCCGGTTGCACGCAGCGCGGCCTTGCGCGCGGTCCACGCGTCGAGGTCGGCATGGGCATGGCGCGCATGCGCGTCCATCTCGGTTTGCGGCACGGTCGGCGTGGTCAGTTCCACGCGGATGCCGTTGGGGTCGAAGAAATAGATCGATTCGATGATGTGGTGGTCGGTCACGCCCAGTACCTCGACGCCCGCGGCCTCGAGCCGAGCCTTGGCGGCCCGCAGGTCGGCCACCGAATCGACGCGCAGCGCGATGTGGTTCACCCACGAAGGCGTGTTGGGCGAGGGCAGGGCGGAGGTGTCGTCGCCCAGGTCGAAGAAGGCGATGTACGCGCCGTCGCGCATCTGAAAAAAGATGTGCACGTAGGGGCAGTACTCGCCCGTGCTCGGCACATGGTCGTTCTTGATGACGTGGACCAGCGGCAGGCCCAGCAGGTCTTCGTAGAAGTGACGGGTCTCCTCGCTGTCGCGGCAGCGCCAGGCGAAGTGGTGCAACCCGCGAATGGGTGGGGGCGCCGTGGGGGCGGTGGTCGTCGGCATGGGTGTCTCCGGTGAGGCCACGATTGGGCAATGCCGCGTCTTATGATGCAATCGAAATTAATTCATCGATTGATGAAATAACCATATATATGAACCTCACCCTGCGCCAGCTGCGCGCGTTCGCCGCCGTGGCCGAAACCGGCAGCTTCACCACCGCCGCCGGGCAGCTGCACCTCACGCAATCGGCGCTCAGCGTGCTGGTGCGCGAGCTCGAGCGCGAGATGGGCGTGCAGCTGCTCGACCGCAACACGCGCCGCGTGCAGCTGTCGGAGGCGGGGCGGGAATTCCTGCCGTCGGTGCATCGCCTGCTCGGCGACCTCACCAGCGCGGTAGCCGGCGTGACCGATCTGCGTGACAAGAAGAAAGGGCTGTTGCGGCTCGCAGCGCCGCAGCTCATGGCCTGCACGCTGATGCCGCGCGTGATCGCCGCCTACCGCGAGGCCTATCCCGACGTGGACGTGCGCCTGGACGACACCCTGCCAGAGCACCTGCTGGTCGGCGTGGCGGCCGGCGACGTCGAGCTGGCCGTGGGCCAGGACATGGCGGTGGACGCCGCCGCCATCGAGCGCCGCACACTGTTCCGCGACCGCCACTGGCTGATCTGTCCGCCCGGCCACGCCTTCGCCAAGCGCCGCAAGGTGCGCTGGCACGAGCTGGCGCCCTACACCTTCATCGCGCCCACGCGCGACTTCCGTCAGCGCGTGCTGCCCGAGCTGGGGCCCGAGGAGCGCGCGTTCCTGCTGCGGCCGGGCACGCAGGAGGTGTCGTACATGACCACCGCGCTGGGCATGGTGGCCTCGGGGCTGGGGCTGACCGTGTGCCCGACGTACTCGGCCTCGCTGGTGCGCGCGCACGGGCTGCAGATGATGCGGCTCGAATCGCCCGACTTCCACCGCGAGGTGTGCGTGTACAGCGCGGCGCGGCGTTCGCTGTCGCCGGCGGCGGCAAGTTTCGTCGGCATCCTCGAACAGTTCGCGACCGCACAGCCGAAGGCCTGAAAAGCATCGATACGCCGCACGAGCGGCGCAGGGGCGCCGGAGGGCGAAAACTACAATGCGGGCAGTCCCGTCTTTCACCATCCTCAGACCCATGAACGTTATTCGATTCACCGACCTCTGTGCGCAAGGCAAGGCCACCGGCCAGCGCGTCTTCATCCGTGCCGACCTCAACGTGCCGCAGGACGACGCCGGCCACATCACCGAAGACACGCGCATCCGCGCCTCGGTGCCCTGCATCCAGCTGGCGCTCGACGCCGGCGCGGCCGTGATGGTCACCTCGCACCTGGGCCGCCCGACCGAAGGCGAATTCAAGCCCGAAGACTCGCTGGCACCCGTCGCCAAGCGCCTGGGCGAGCTGCTGGGCCGCGAGGTGCCGCTGGTCTCCAACTGGGTCGACGGCGTCGACGTGAAGCCCGGCCAGGTCGTGCTGCTCGAGAACTGCCGCGTCAACAAGGGCGAGAAGAAGAACGACGAAGCGCTGGCCCGCAAGCTGGCTGCGCTGACCGACATCTACGTGAACGACGCCTTCGGCACTGCCCACCGCGCCGAAGCCACCACCTACGGCATCGCGCAGTTCGCCAAGATCGCCGCGGCCGGCCCGCTGCTGGCGGCCGAGATCGACGCCATCACCAAGGCGCTGGCCCAGCCCAAGCGTCCGCTGGTGGCCATCGTGGCGGGCTCGAAGGTCAGCACCAAGCTCACCATCCTCGAAAGCCTGTCGGCCAATGTCGACCAGCTGATCGTCGGCGGCGGCATCGCCAACACCTTCATGCTGGCTGCGGGCCTGAAGATCGGCAAGTCGCTGGCCGAGCCCGACCTGGTCGACAAGGCCAAGGCCGTGATCGACGCCATGCGTGCGCGCGGCGCCGACGTGCCGATCCCGGTCGACGTCGTCACGGCCAAGACCTTCGCGGCCGACGCACCCGCCACCGTCAAGGCTGCCACCGACGTGGCCGACGACGACCTGATCCTGGACATCGGCCCCAAGACCGCCGCCATCCTGGCCGCGCAGCTGCGCGAAGCCGGCACCATCGTGTGGAACGGTCCGGTCGGCGTGTTCGAGTTCGACGCCTTCGCGGGCGGCACCAAGGCCATCGCGCAAGCCATTGCCGAGAGCAGCGCCTTCTCGATCGCCGGCGGCGGCGACACCCTGGCGGCCATCGCCAAGTACGGCATCGAGAAGCAGGTCGGCTACATCTCGACCGGCGGCGGCGCCTTCCTCGAGGTGCTGGAGGGCAAGACCCTGCCGGCCTTCGAGATCCTGGCCAAGCGCGCGGCCGGCTGATTCCGGCGGCGGTCCGGCCCCGGGAGGGAAAGTCCCCGGGGCGACTGACTTCCGTTCGACACACAAAGTGTATACAGTAGCGAATACAAAACGGAGACCCTTTTCATGAGCACGGACCGCATTCCCCGCCACGCCACCAAGATCGTCGCCACCCTCGGCCCCGCCTCCAGCACGCCGGAATTGCTGGAACAGATGATCCTGGCCAAGGTCAGCGTCGTGCGCCTGAACTTCAGCCACGGCACCGCGCAGGACCACATCGACCGCGCCGCCATGGTGCGCGAAGCGGCCCGCAAGGCCGGTCGCGAAGTGGCCATCATGGCCGACCTGCAGGGCCCCAAGATCCGCGTCGGCAAGTTCGCGCAGGGCAAGATCTGGCTGGAGCCGGGCGCCAAGTTCGTGCTCGACGCCTCGCGCACCGAGCTGGGCGATGTCGACGCCGTCGGCCTCGACTACAAGGACCTGCCGCGCGACGTGAAGCCCGGCGACAAGCTGCTCCTGAACGACGGCCTGATCGTGCTGACGGTCGATGCCGTGCGCGGCGAAGCAGTGCACACGACGGTCAAGCTCGGCGGCGAGCTGTCGAACAACAAGGGCATCAACAAGCAGGGCGGCGGCCTCACGGCACCCGCGCTGACGGCCAAGGACATGGAGGACATCAAGACCGCCATGAGCTTTCAGGCCGACTACGTGGCCGTGAGCTTCCCCAAGAACGCCACCGACATGGAAATGGCGCGCCAGTTGTGCAACGTGGCAGCGGCCGAATACGGCCACAAGCCCGGCATGATCGCCAAGATCGAACGCGCCGAAGCCATCCCGAAGCTGGAAGAAATCCTGCGTGCCAGCGACGGCATCATGGTCGCGCGTGGCGACCTCGCGGTTGAAGTCGGCAACGCCGCCGTGCCGGCGCTGCAGAAGAAAATGATCCGCATGGCGCGCGACATGGACAAGGTGGTCATCACCGCGACCCAGATGATGGAGTCGATGATCACCAACCCCGTGCCCACCCGCGCCGAGGTGAGCGACGTGGCCAACGCCGTGCTCGACGGCACCGACGCCGTGATGCTCTCGGCCGAGACCGCCTCGGGCCGCTATCCGCTCGAGACCGTGCAGGAAATGAGCCGCATCTGCGAAGCCGCGGAGGCCGCCGAAGACAAGACGCTCGACGCCGATTTCAGCGGCAAGACCTACAGCCGCATCGATCAGTCGATCGCCATGGGCGCGCTGTTCACCGCTCATCACCTGGGCGCCAAGGCCATCGTGGGGCTGACCGAATCGGGCTCGACCATCCTGTGGATGAGCCGCCACCGCGCGCACATTCCCATGTACGCGCTGACCTCGCGCCTGGCCACGCAGCGCAAGCTGGCGCTGTACCGCAACGTGCGCCCGTTGCTCATGGATTCGGAAAGCGACCGCGACACCGCGCTGCTGCAGGCCGAAAACCACCTGAAGAAGCGCGGCATCGTGCAGACCGGCGACGTGTACGCGATCACCTGCGGCGAGCCGATGGGCGCGCCGGGCGGCACCAACATGCTGAAAATCTGCCGCGCGAGCTGAGTTCGCTCGCAGCAAGACAAAGGCCGGCGCATGCCGGCCTTTTTCGTTGGGTGGCGCTGTTGGCTCAGCCGTTGCGGAACAGGAAGCTGTAGGCGTTCAAGGCGGGGACGCCGCCCAGGTGCGCGTACAGCACCTTCGATCCCGCTGGGAATTCGCCGAGCCGCACCTTTTCGATCATTCCGTGCATCGACTTGCCCTCGTACACCGGGTCGGTCAGCATGCCCTCGAAGCGCGCGCTCAGGCGAATGGCCTCCAGCGTGCCTTCGTTGGGCAGGCCGTATTCGGGCCCGCCGAAGCGGCGGTCGAGCACCACGTCCTTGTCGGTGATGTCGCGGCCCAGTTCGACCAACTCGGCCGTGTTCTTGGCGATGCGCAGGATCTGCTCGAAGGTCTGCTGTGGCTTGGCCGAGGCGTCGATGCCGATCACGTGGTCGGCCCGGCCGTCGGCCGCGAAGCCCACCACCATGCCGGCCTGCGTGCTGCCCGTGACTGAGCAGACGACGATGTAGTCGAACTTGAAGCCCAGCTCGGCCTCCTGCTGGCGCACTTCCTCGGCAAAGCCGACGAAGCCGAGGCCGCCGCGCGGGTGCTCCGAGCAGCCGGCCGGGATCGGGAAGGGCTTTCCGCCGGCCTTGCGGACGCTTTCCATGGCGTCCTCCCAGCTCTGGCGGATGCCGATGTCGAAACCGGCCGCATCCAGCCGCACGTCGGCGCCGAGGATGCGCGACATCTCGATGTTGCCCACGCGGTCGTACACCGCGTCGGAGTAGTTGACCCAGTTCTCCTGCACCAGCACGCATTTCAGGCCCAGGTGTGCCGCCACGGCCGCCACCTGCCGCGTCTGGTTCGACTGGATGCCGCCGATCGACACCAGCGTGTCGTAGCCGCCTTCGAGCGCCTCGGGAATCAGATATTCGAGCTTGCGCGTCTTGTTGCCGCCGAAGGCCAGGCCGCTGTTGCAGTCCTCGCGCTTGGCATAGAGATCGACCTTGCCGCCGAGGTGGGCGCTCAGGCGCTTCAGCGGCTGGATCGGCGTGGGGCCGAAGGTCAGGGCATGCCGGGGGAATTTCTTCAGGTTCATCGACGCAGCTCCAAGGGGTGATGAGGGGAGGGGGTGAAGCTGTCGATCGTAGGAAGAAGGGTTTGCAATGTGCTTGCGAAGTTTTCTGGATTCGTCGATCAAAAGAAGGCAGGATGGAAAGAAGCAAATTTTTTCATCCGGCAAGGAAGCCATGAGCACAACAAAGTTGCGTGCCCCGACGGAACTCGATCGCACCGACCGCGCGATCCTGCGCGCCCTGCAGCGCGACGCCTCGGTCTCGAACGTGGCGCTGGCCGCCAAGGTGAACCTCAGCGCGGCGGCCTGCCTGCGCCGGGTCGAGCGGCTCAAGGCCGGCGGGCTCATCAAGGGCGTGGTCGCGCTGCTCGACCCCGACGCGCTCGAGGTCGGCATGCTCGTGATGATCGGCGTGGTGCTCGACCGCTCCACGCCCGACTCCTTCGCCGATTTCGAGAAGGCCGCGCAGAAGGTGTCGGGCTGCCTCGAATGCCACGTGGTCACGGGCGAGTTCGACTACTTCATGCTCGTGCGCACGCGCGACAACGACAGCTTCAACCGCCTGCATGCCGAGCAGCTGCTGTACCTGCCGGGCGTACGGCAGATCCGGACCTTCGTGGTGCTCAAGCAGGTGCTGTCGACCACGCAGCTGCCGATCTGACGAAACCGGCGCGCGCCGGTGTGCGTACTGTGGCGATGACCTTCCGCCGCTTCGCTTCCGCCCTTGCCGCCCTCGCCGCCGCCGTTCTCGCGGCCTGTTCGCCGGTCAAGGTGCTCAATGGCCTCGTGCCCACCGACACCTACCAGTTCGAGGGCGGCATCGCCTACGGCTCCGCGCCCCGTCAACGGCTCGACGTGTACCAGCCGCTGCCGTCCACCCTGACGGCCCGTGGCGCGCGGCCGCTGGTGGTGTTCTTCTTCGGCGGCACCTGGAGCAGCGGCGACCGCGCCAGCTACAGGTTCATCGGCGAGGCGCTGGCCGCGCGCGGGGCGGTGGTGGTGGTGCCTGACTACGGGCTGTCGCCCGCCTTCACCTACCCGGTCTTCGTGCGCGACAGCGCGCTGGCCGTCAAATGGGCGCTCGACAACGCCGCGCAGTGGGGCGCCGACCCCCGTCAGGTCTACGTGATGGGCCACAGCTCGGGTGGCTACAACGCGGCCATGGTCGCGCTCGACGCGCGCTGGCTGGCCGAGGTGGGCGCCAGCCCGAAGCAGCTCGCGGGCTGGATCGGCCTGGCCGGCCCCTACGACTTCCTGCCCATCGGCGACCCGCAGGCGCAGGCGGCCTTCAACTGGCCGGACACGCCGCGCGACTCCCAGCCGCTCGCGCACGTTGGCCCTGACGCGCCCCGGACGCTGCTGCTGGCGGCCTCGAAGGACCACTTGGTCGACCCCGACCGCAACACCGGCCGGATGGCCGCCGCGCTGCGGGCGGCGGGCGTTCCGGTGCAGGTGCAGCGGTTCGACAACCTGAGCCACGTCACGCTGATCGGGGCTTTCGCCAGGCCCGTCCAATGGCTGGGCGGGCCGGTACTGCCGCCGGTCGTGGGGTTCCTCGGGTTGGCGTCGGAGCCGTCCCACAAGGGGGCTCGGTAGAATCGGGGCAGTTTTCCCCGACTTTCCGCCTTCTCTTTTTTCCCGTCTTTTTCTATCCCCGCGAGGTATTTCCCATGGCACTCGTCTCGATGCGCGAACTGCTGGACCATGCAGCCGCCAACGGCTACGGCATTCCGGCCTTCAACGTCAACAACCTCGAACAGGTCCAGGCCGTCATGGAGGCCGCCAAGGAAACGGGCGCGCCCGTCATCCTGCAAGCCAGCGCCGGCGCCCGCAAGTACGCGGGTGAAGCCTTCATCAAGCACCTGATCCAGGCCGCCATCGAGCAGTACCCGAACATCCCGCTGGTGATGCACCAGGACCACGGCCAGAGCCCGGCCATCTGCCAGGGCGCCATCGACCTGGGCTTCTCGTCCGTCATGATGGACGGCTCGCTGCACGAAGACGGCAAGACGCCCGCTTCGTTCGACTACAACGTCGACGTGACCCGCAAGGTGGTCGAACTGGCCCACAAGGTCGGCGTCACGGTCGAAGGCGAACTGGGCTGCCTGGGTTCGCTCGAAACCGGCATGGCCGGTGAAGAAGACGGCATCGGCGCCGAAGGCGTGCTCGACCACTCCGCGCTGCTGACCGACCCCGAGGAAGCCGCCCAGTTCGTGAAGGCCACGCAGCTGGACGCGCTGGCCATCGCCATCGGCACCAGCCACGGCGCCTACAAGTTCACGCGCAAGCCCACGGGCGACATCCTGTCGATCCAGCGCGTGAAGGAAATCCACGCCCGCCTGCCCAACACCCACCTGGTGATGCACGGCTCGTCGTCGGTGCCGCAGGACCTGCTGGAAATCATCCGCAAGCACGGCGGCAACATGAAGGAAACCTACGGCGTGCCCGTCGAGGAAATCCAGGAAGCCATCAAGTACGGCGTGCGCAAGATCAACATCGACACCGACATCCGCCTGGCGATGACCGGCGCCGTGCGCAAGTTCCTGTTCGAGAACCCCGAGAAGTTCGACGCCCGCGAATGGCTCAAGCCCGCGCGCGAAGCCGCCAAGCAGATCTGCAAGCAGCGCTACATCGAGTTCGGCTGCGAAGGCCAGGGCGCGAAGGTCAAGGGCGACACGCTGCAGGTCGTCGCCGCCAAGTACGCCAAGGGCGACCTGGCGCAGCAAGTCATCTAACGAAGACCGACTGCGCGCCGCAGGCCACCGTTCGCGGTGGCTTTTTTCTGCGCGCACAATCCGCTTTTCCCGTCACCGTTTCCCAGCCGAGCATCCGTCCATGACCACCGTTCACACCTCTTCCATCCAGAGCCTGCCCCTGCTTGCGCGCGGCAAGGTGCGCGACAACTACGCCGTCGGCGAAGACCGCATCCTGATGGTCGCGAGCGACCGGCTCAGCGCCTTCGACGTGATCATGGGCGAGCCCATTCCCGGCAAGGGCGAGATCCTCACGAAGATGGCGCTGTGGTGGTTCGACCGCCTGGGCGCGCTGTGCCCCAACCACCTGACGGGCGAGGCGCCCGAGAGCGTGGTGCAGCCGGACGAGGTGGCGCAGGTCACGGGCCGCTCGATGCTGGTCAAGCGCCTGCGCCCGATCCCGGTCGAGGCCGTGGTGCGCGGCTACCTGGCCGGCAGCGGCTGGAAGGAATACCAGGAATCCCGCGCGGTCTGCGGCGTGCCGCTGCCCGAGGGCCTGACCAACGCGAGCAAGCTGCCGCGTCCGATCTTCACGCCCGCCGCCAAGGCCGCGGCCGGCGAGCACGACGAGAACATCAGCTACGAGCGCGTGGTCGAGATCGTCGGCCCCAAGCTGGCGCAGCAGATCCGCGAGGTCAGCATCGCCATCTACGAGGCCGCGGCCCAGATCGCGCTCACCAAGGGCATGATCATTGCCGACACCAAGTTCGAGTTCGGCCTGGACGAGAACGACACGCTGGTGCTGATGGACGAAGTGCTCACGCCCGACAGCTCGCGCTACTGGCCCGTCGAGGGCTACGAAGCCGCGCTGGCCGCCGGCGCCAACCCGCCGAGCTACGACAAGCAGTTCGTGCGCGATTGGCTCGAAGCCACCAAGATCAACGGCAAGCCCTGGGACAAGACGCCCCCGGCGCCGCGCCTGCCGGCCGAAGTCATCGAGAAGACCGCCGCCAAGTACCGTGAGGCGCTGGATCGCCTCACCCACGGCTGATCCGTTTTCTCGTCCTCAGCGGGTCGCGCCGCCGCTGCTCAGCAGCGCCACCGTGCGGCCGCTGGCATCGAGCAGCGCGAGCCGCCCCGGCGCCAGCCGGTAGCTGGTCGTGTTCTGCAGCGCCGCCAGGAACTGCGCCTCGTTGGCGCCGCGCACCGGGTCGGCGCAGGCCATGCGTGTCGCGGCCATCTGGCCGAGCTTGAGCGACACGCCGGCGCGCGTGAACGACCCCGTGACGCGGTTGCAACCACCCGAGCCGCTCACCCGTCCGCTGTTGCGGTCGAACTGCAGCTGGGCATCGCCGCCCGGCGCGACCGGCTCGTCGCCCAACTGCACCAGGCGCCACACCGGCCCTTCGATCGGCTCGTCGAGGCTGATGCCGCTGCCGCAACCGGCCAGCAGCAGAGCGGCCGTGACAACGGCGGGGAGCGCGGTACGGCGGGCGAAGGAACGCATGGCCAATTTTCCTTTTCAATCTGCAACAAGTTAAACCGGCGCCATCGTATGCGACGCCGTGACCGGTGCGAAGACAGGCCCGCTGGCGTGTCCGGGCTTCGGCGGATTCTTCAGGCCGCGAGGGCCACACCACCCGCAAGGCGCGCTTCGACGCAGCGGCGCACACCGGGTGGCGTGCCGTCCTGCGCCAGCAGCGCGGGCCAGTCGGCCCGGGCCTGGCGCACGGTGTCGCGCGCGATGGCCAGCAGGCGCGCCGGCCGCAGCAGGCCGGCCGCGCGCAGCAACGCCTCCAGCGCGGGCCAGTCGAAGGCGCGCAGCGTGGCGTCGATGGCGCGGTTCACGCCGTAGTCGCGCGCCGGCACGTCTTCGAAGAAGGCGGCCACGCAGACCGGGTCGTACAGCGGCGCCAGCACCGGCGCCACGCCGTCGGGGTAGCGCAGGGCCCAGTTCTTCAGGTGTGCGTCGCTGTTGCCCAGCAGGATGAAGGCCACGAGGCGGCGCACGCACTCGCGCACGTCGGCCACGGGGTTCGGCGACAGGCGGTCGAGCACGCGCAGCATGGCGGGCCAGTCGGTGGCCAGTCCGCGGCCGTACTTCTGGCGCGGTTCGTACTGCAGCACCTGCGCGAACTCTTCCATGTGGATGCGCCCGCCCTCGGGCGTGCGGTCGAAACGGCGCACCGCGAGGATCTGCTCGAAGGGCACCTGCTCGGGCAGGTCGGCGTCGGCGCGGCCGATCACGTGGGCCTGTGCACAGTCGAGGCCGAGCGCGCCGCACAGGCGGTAGCCGGTGTATTCGTTGGCGACGAGGTCCGGGTGGCGCGTGCTCGGCAGCTTCAGGATGAATGAGCCCGCCGCGCCGTGGCGCTTGACCACGTAGCGCCGCCCGTCCTGCACCGCCGAGAACTTGGTCACCACGCCGGGGAGGGCGGCGGCGTCTTCCACCGGCATCTCGACGAAGCCGGGTTCGAGCACGTCGAGCCCCAGCGCCGTGTGCCAGTGACGCACGGTGTCGGGAATGCCTTCGGACGTGGGCACGGGCTCGACCTCGAGTGCGCCCATCAGGTCGTGCCCGGCGGCGGCCAGCAGCTCGAACTCGTCGTCGGCGCTGCAGCCGCGCTGCTGCGCGAGGCGCTCGCGGTTGTGACCCTCGGGCAGCAGGTTCTGGAAGTAGCTGGGCCAGCGGCCGTCGCTGCGCGACACGCGGGTGTCGCGCGCCGAGGCCAGGATGGCGCGCGTGGCGGCCTCGTCGGCGCCGCGGTAGGCCAGCGACAACGTGGGACGCCCCGGGTCGGCGATGTAGGCCTCGTCGAAGGACACGCGCAGGATGTCGCCGTACTGCGAGAGATAACCGATGGCGCGCCGCCCGCCGTGGGGCAGGTGCAGGTGCATCCGCAGGTAGCGGATGCCCGTGTTGAAGGCGGCGCGGGTGCTCACCGGTTCACCGGTTGTCGTCAGCCAGGCTCTGCGCGATGGACGGCGGCGCGCCCACACCCGCCGGCTGGCCGAGCAGGCGCCCGCCCGAGCGCACGAAGTCTTCGAGCTGCGGGCGCAGCGCCGCGGGCACGGGCATCAGCTCGAGCCCCAGCACGCGCGCCATTTCGAGCAGCGTCGACAGGCGCGGATCGATCTGGCCGCTTTCGATGCGCTGCACCGTCATGCGCGACAGGCCGGCCTGCGTGGCCAGCGCCTCCTGGCTCAGGCCGCTGGCCTTGCGGGCCTTTTCGAGTTCTTCGGTCAGTTGGATCATTGCAATACGCTTTTATCGAAAATTGAGTAGCAATGCTATCTATTTGGTGTGCGGTCGGCAATAAAAAAGCGACCCTTAGGTCGCTTTTTTATTCAAATACGCACTGAAAGGCGCAATGCGTCTTTCGGCCGTTCAGCTCAGCACCACGCTGCTGAGGCGACGGCGGTAAGTGGCAACGACCGGATCGTCCGGCGGAATCTGGCCGTCGGCCACCTTCACCTTCGGCGGCTCGATCAGGTCGAGGATCGCGATGTAGGTCTTGCGCGCGAGGTCTTCGCTCCAGGTCTTGTCACGCATCAGGATATCGAGCAGCTCGTCCATGGCGTCGGTCCAGCGCTGGGCGGCCATCAGCAGGCGGGCGCGGCCGAAGCGGGCGTCGAAGTCGCGCTTGCTGACCGCGATCTTGTCGTCGAAGTCGCCCAGCGTCGGCGCGGAGCCGGTGACGGGTGCTGCGAAATCGATAGCATCCATCCAGCGCTGGAGGGCGTCGAAGCGGCGCACCAGCGTGGTCTTGGCGATCACCGGCGCGAAGGCGACCTTGGCGTCGTCGATGCGGCCTTCCTGCAGCAGCAGCTTGATGTAGTCGAAGCGGGCATCGTCGTTGGCCGGGTCGGTGGCCACCGCGTGCTGCAGCTTCTCGAGCGCGCCCTGGGTGTCGCCCTCGGCCAGCGCTTCCTGGGCGGCGGCTTCTTCCGAGGCGGCCTCGGCCTCGTCGGCGCCCGGCACGTGCTTGTCGAGGAATTCGCGGATCTTCTCGGCCGGGATGGCGCCGACGAAGCCGTCGACCGGCTGGCCGTCCTTGAACATGACGCAGAACGGGATGCTGCGCACGCCGAACATTTCCGACAGCTGCGACGAAATCTGCGGCACCTTGTCGGCGTCGAGCTTGGCCAGCGTGAAGCGGCCGGCGTACTCGACCTCGAGCTTTTCGAGCACCGGGCCGAGCTGTTTGCAGGGGCCGCACCATTCGGCCCAGATGTCCAGCAGCACCGGCGTGGCGACCGAGCCTTCGATCAGCTCGGACTGGAAATTTTCGAGAGTGATGTCGATCATCGGGAACAGCTGGGGGTGAAACGTAAAATTGAAACCATGAACGAAACCATTCAGGTCGGTGTAGTGATGGGCTCGAACTCCGATTGGGAGACGATGCGCCACGCGGTCGAGATTCTCCAGCAATTCGGAATCAGCCACGAAGCGAAGGTGGTCTCGGCCCACCGGATGCCCGATGCGCTGTTCGCGTACGCCGAAAGCGCCGCCGGGCGCGGGCTCACGGCGATCGTCGCCGGGGCGGGCGGCGCGGCCCATCTGCCGGGCATGCTGGCCTCGAAAACCACGGTGCCGGTGCTCGGCGTGCCGGTGGCCAGCCGCCACCTGCAGGGCGTCGATTCGCTCTACAGCATCGTGCAGATGCCCAAAGGCGTGCCCGTGGCCACCTTCGCCATCGGCACCGCCGGCGCGGCCAACGCGGCGCTGTTCGCCGTGGCCATGCTGGCCGTGAACAACCCCGCGCTGCGCGCCAAGCTCGATGCCTTCCGCACGGCCCAGACCGCCACCGCCGAAGCCATGACGCTGCCGCCACCCGAAGCCGGCGTGCCCGTGTCCCCCTTCTCGCCGCAAGGCGGAGGCGCGCTGTGAGCGGCGCCGGCGGCCATTCGGGCGACCTGCCGATCCTGCCGGGCGCCACGCTCGGCGTGCTCGGCGGCGGTCAGCTGGGGCGCATGTTCGCGCACGCGGCCCAGCGCATGGGCTACTTCACCGCGGTGCTCGACCCCGATGCCGACAGCCCCGCCGGCCGCGTGAGCCACCACCACATCCACACCGACTACGCCGACGTCGACGGCCTGGCCCGCCTCGCCGGCCTGGCCGATGCGGTGACCACCGAGTTCGAAAACGTGCCCGCGCCCTCGCTGGAGCACCTGGCGGTCGCGCGGCCGGTGTCGCCCGCCGCCTCGGCCATTGCCATCGCGCAGGACCGCATCGCCGAGAAGGCGCATTTCACGCGCTGCGGCGTGCCCTGCGCGCCCTATGCCGTCGTCGAGACCGCGGAGCAACTGGCCGCCGTTGAAGATCACCTGCTGCCCGGCATCCTCAAGACCGCCCGCCTGGGCTACGACGGCAAGGGCCAGCAGCGCGTGAAGACGCGCGCCGAGCTGGTCGAGGCCTGGCAGGCCGCCGGCTGCGTGCCCTGCGTGCTCGAGAAGATGCTGCCGCTCGAATTCGAGTGCTCGGTGATCCTGGCGCGCGGCCGCGACGGCCAGATCGTGCACTTCCCGCCGCAGCGCAACCTGCACCGCGACGGCATCCTCGCCGTGACCGAGGTGCACCCGCAGAACATGCCCAAGACCGTGGCGCAGGGCGCGGTCAATTCCGCCAAGAGCATCGCCAGCGGCCTGGACTACGTGGGCGTGCTGTGCGTCGAGTTCTTCGCGCTGGCCGACGGCTCGCTGGTGGTGAACGAAATGGCGCCGCGTCCGCACAACAGCGGCCACTACACGATGGAAGCCTGCGACGTGTCGCAGTTCGAGCTGCAGGTGCGCACCCTGGCCGGCCTGCCGCTGACCGCGCCGCGTCAGCACAGCCCGGCCGTCATGCTCAATCTGCTGGGCGACCTGTGGTTCCCGGGCGGCGAAGCCGACGGCGCCAAGCCGGTCGCGCCGCGCTGGAGCGAGGTGCTCGCCGTGCCCGGCACCCACCTGCACCTGTACGGCAAGATGGCGCCGCGCCGCGGTCGCAAGATGGGCCACCTGACCCTCACCGGCGCCACGCTCGAGAGCGTGCGCGCCAACGCCTCGCAGGCCGCGCTGCTGCTGGGCCTGCCGGCACTCGCATGATCCTCGACGGCCACGCCCCCGACGCCATCGCCGAGGCCGCGCGCGTGCTGCGCGCGGGCGGGCTGGTCGCCTTCCCGACCGAGACCGTCTACGGCCTGGGCGCCGACGCGAGCAGCGACGACGCCGTCGCCGGCATCTTCGCGGCCAAGGGCCGGCCGGCCGACCATCCGCTGATCGTCCACGTGGCGGCAGGCGCCAAGGGCGCGCAGGCGCTGTCGCGCTTCGCCCAGCCGCTGCCGCCCTTTGCGCAAAAACTCGTGCAGGCCTTCTGGCCCGGCCCGCTCACGCTGATCGTCACGCGCCAGCCCGGCGTGGGCACGGCGGCGGCCGGCGGGCAGGACACCATCGGCCTGCGCTGCCCCGCGCACCCGGTGGCGCAGGCGCTGCTCGAAGCCTGCGCGGAGCAGGGCGTGCCCGGCCTCGCGGGGCCGAGCGCCAACCGCTTCGGCCGCGTCAGCCCGACCACCGCGCAGCACGTGCACGACGAGTTCGGCGACGCGCTGCTGGTGGTCGACGGTGGCGCCTGCGAGGTGGGCATCGAATCGACCATCGTCGACTGCAGCCGCGGCGCGCCGGTGCTGCTGCGCCCGGGCCTCATCACGCGCGCACAGATCGAGGCCGCCGCCGGCGAGCCGCTGAGCGACCGCGAAGTGCTCGAAACGCCCGACCCGCGCGCCTCGGGCACGCTGGAGGCGCACTACGCGCCCGACGCCAAGGTGCGGCTGATGGACGCCAAGGCCATCCAGACGGGCCTGGACGTACTCGGCGCCAATGCCGCGCACATCGCCGTGTGGACGCGCAGCGCGGTGCGCAGCCGTTCGCAACGCGTGCTGCTGCGGCGCATGCCCGACGACGCCGCCGCCACCGCGCAGCAGCTGTTCGCGGTGCTGCGCGAGTTCGACGCGCAGGGCGTGAAACTGATCTGGGTCGAGACGCCGCCCGACACGCCCGAGTGGGAAGGCGTGAAAGACCGCTTGCAGCGCGCCGCAGCAGCCTGAAGTCTGGCTCACCCCCAGGCTTGCCCACTTCGTGTGGCCGCCAACCCCCTTCCGGGGGCAACACCTGCGGCCCGGCGGAGCCGGTTCCGCGGTGTTTCTGGAATGGACTCCGCCTTGGCCTTGCTCAGCCTCCTGCCGCCAACACGCCCTGGAAGAACCCGCGCGCTGCCGCCAGGCAGAACGGCGGCGCCAGCGTGCCGTGGTAAGCCGCTGTCACTGCGCGCGCCTTGTCGGCGGCGCTGCCCGGCGTGCTCTGCGCCAGCAGGTCCTTCGCCTGCGCGAAGCCGGCGCGTGCGGCCGCGTAGCTGTCGGTCGCGCCGCGGTCTTCCAGGTCGATCACCGTGAGCGCGGCGGCGGGCATGCCCTTGGCGCGGAAGTAGCCGGCCGTGGCGCGGGTGCTCAGGAAGTTGACGGTCGGGTCGTTCGCGCCGCTGCACAGCAGCATCGGCTTGGTCGGCACCCAGTTGCGCAGGTCGTTGGCGATGGCCGCCTTGCGGAAGCCGGTGGAGGGCTTGCAGTCCAGCGGCGAGGCCGAGCCCAGCGACGCGGCCGTGGCCGGCAGCGCGTTGCCGGGGCAGGTGTTCGACTGGATGTCGGTGGCCGCCTGCGTGAGGAAGCTCTGCTTGATGAGGTTGTTGGCGCCGTAGAAGATCGACAGCTCCGGGCTCACCGGCCCCGGCTTGCCGTCGGCCGGGAACAGCGCGAGTTGCGGCAGCTTGCCGCTGGAGAACAGCGTGCCGGGCGACGTGCTCGGCAGCAGGGTCTCGATGCCGGTGGCGTACTGGGCTTCGTAGACATCGCTGGGGCTGCCGTACACGTTGCCGAACTGCTGTTGCCAGCTGGTCGACAGCAGCGGCACGAACAGCGTGGAGCCCAGCGCCGGCCAGCCCAGGTAGGTGTAGTCGGTCAGCAGGCTGATGGCCGAGGGCGCCGCCAGCGGGGCCGAGGCCGTCACGGCCTTGCCGTTGGCCTGCATCTCGCGGTGTGCGGCCATCGCCACGTAGCCGCCCTGGGAGTAGCCGGTGATGAACAGCGAACCGGCGTCGTTCGCGCCGATGTCCGAGAAGGTCTTGCGCGCCGCGGTGAGCGCGTCGACCATGTCCTTGCCCTGCTGGTCGCCGTTGAGGTACGGGTGGTAGGGCAGGGTCGACTTGTCGTAGCCCGCGTAGTTGGGCGCCACCACGATGTAGCCCTGCGCCGCGAACATGGCCGCGATCATCAGGCCTTCGCCGGCGGCCGGCTGGGTGGTGTCGGTCCACTTGGCGAGGTTGTAGTTGCGCGCCGCCGTGGTGCCGTGCGCGTACAGCACCACCGGGCGCGCGCCGCTGCAGGCGACATCCGAACCCGAGGGCACCATGATCGCGGCGGTCGCGTTGGTGGCTTCGTTCTTGCCGCCGATGGTGCGGTACTCCAGATACCGCATGTCGACGCCGCACTTGGGTGTGCCGGTGACCTGCAGCAGCGCCTTGCCTTGGTCGGAGGCCTGCAGGCTGGCCTTGAACTGGTCGGCCGTGAGCTTGGTGCCCTGTTCGGGCGGGCTGGAGACGACCGAGCCGCGTCCGGTATCGACACCGCCACCGCCGCCCACGGGCGGAAAACTGATGCCGCCCCCACCACCGCCACCCCCGCCGCAGGCGGCGAGCAGCAGCGCGGTGCCCGCGAGTGCCACCGCAGTGGTGGCTCTGGCCCGGCGAGTCGCGCGGGACGATGAGGAGGCCGAGGGCCGTGGATGCTGCAAGGTCAAGACGCGTCTCCTGGATTTGTATCGAAACGAACGGGCGTTCGATTCTGGGCGGCGCCTTGGCGGCGCGCAAGCCCGGTTTCCATGGAGAACCTTTTCAGTACCGAAGCCGGACGGCCCCGGCCCGTCACTGGTCCTGCGCGGTCCAGTCGATCAGTGCGTCGAAGGCGGCACGTGCGGCGCCGGCGTTCTCGCCGTTGGCGATGGCCACCAGCACGTAGCGCCGGCCGCTGGCGCCGTGCACGTAGCCGGCCACGCCCGAGGCGTCGCGCAACGTGCCGGTCTTCAGGTGGGCCGCGCCGCCCGAGCGCAGGGTGCGCCGCTTCAGCGTGCCGTCCACGCCCATCGCGGGCAGCGAGGCCATCAACTCGGGCATCACGGGCGAGCGCCACGCTGTCTGCAGCAGCTTGCCGAGTGCGGCCGCGCTGATGCGCTCGTCGCGCGACAGGCCGGAGCCGTTCTCGAACACCGGCGGCGCCTCGCCGGTGCCGATGCGGTCGCGCCACCACTGGCCCAGCGCGCTGCGCGAGGCTTCGAAGGTGCCGCGCTGCTTCTGCGTGAGGCCGATCGTGAGGAACAACTGCTGCGCCATCACGTTGTTGCTGTACTTGTTGATGTCGCGCACCACCTCGGCCAGTGGCGGCGATTCGAAGTCGAAGGCCGGCTTCAGGCCCGCAGGCACGCGGCCTTCGCGCATCTGGCCACCGACGCGTCCGCCCATCTCGGCCCACATGCCGCCGATGGCGCGCAGGCTGTAGGTGCGCGGGTCGGCGTAGGCCACGGCCCAGCTCTTCTCGCCGCAGCCGGCGGGAAAGCCGCCGTGGAAGCGGATGCGGTTCACGTCGCTGAAGTCGGGCTTGAGCGCGCCGCGCCAGTCGCCGCATTCGCCGGGCGCCAGCGGCACGGTCGGCGGCATCGCCACGCTGGCCAGCGGGGGCTCGTAGCTCACGCGCGCGAACTGGCCGGCGCGGTCGGGCGCGAAGGTCATGTTGACCGACTTGAAGTTCACCAGCAGCGCGTCGGGCGAGGCGTTGTAGGGGCGCAGCGGCTCGCCGTCGAAGGCGGCCGGGTCGTTCTCGACCGTGGTCTCGAAGGCGCTGCGGTCGATCACGATGTCGCCGCTCACGGTGGTGATGCCCAGGCCCTGCACGTGGCGCAGCAAGAGCCACACGCGCTCGAGCACCAGCTTGGGATCGCCCTGGCCCTTGATGTAGAGGTTGCCGTTGAGCACGCCGTTGGCCACCGAACCCTCGACGTAGACCGGCGTGTTCCAGCTGTAGGCCGGGCCGAGCAGGTCGAGCGCCGCGTAGGTGGTCACCAGCTTCATGATCGAGGCCGGGTTCACCGGCACCTGCGAGCGCCAGGCTAGGCGCGGCGCGCGGCTTGCGTCGGCATCGGCCACGAGCAGGGTCACGGCCTCGCGCGGCACCTTGGCGCGGGCGAGGGCGGCATCGACCTGGGGCGGGAGGGCTTGCTGGGCGAGGGCGCCGGTCGAAGCCAGCAGGGCGAAGGTCAGCGCAAGAGTCTGCGCACAAGGCGCGCGGCGGGAGGCAAGAGGCATCCGCCGATTATCCCGGCGGGAATACGTGCAGCTTCGCGTGGTAGAGCAGCATGATGGTCTTGGCGTCGGCGATGCGGCCGTCGGCCACCATGGCCAGCGCCTCATCGATGCCCAGTTCGAGCACCTCGATGTCTTCGCCTTCTTCCGCGAGCCCGCCGCCCGCGCCAACGCGCATCGAGGCCTCGTAGGGCGCGACGAAGAAGTGCAGCTTCTCGGTCACGGAGCCGGGGCTCATGAAGCTCTCGAACACCTTCTGCACCGTGCCGAGCCGGTAGCCCAGCTCCTCCTCGACCTCGGCGCGGATGCGCTCCTCGGGTGCGGCGTTGTCGAGCAGGCCCGCGGCCGCCTCGATCAGCAGGTCGTCATGGCCGTTGACGAAAGCCGGGTAGCGGAACTGCCGCGTGAGCAGCACCGTGCGCTGTTCGAGGTGATAGGGCAGCAGCGTGGCGCCGTTGCCGCGGTCGTAGGTCTCGCGGTGCATGCGCTGCCACTGGCCGTCGTTGCGCCGCCAGTCGAAGGCGGTGGTGCGCAGCGTGTACCAGTTGTCGGACAGGAGGGTGACTTCGTGCACCCGGACGCGGTCGTGGAGGGTCATGGCGGTGAGCATAGGATTGAATTCGTGCAATAACAAGAAAATTCGTGCGGATATCGTGCATCGTCGTTACCATCGACCCATGCTCACCCGCCCCCGCAAGCAACACATCCTCTCGGTCCTGCGGCGCGACGGCCAGGTCGTCGCCAAGACGCTCAGCGAGGAGCTGGCCCTGTCCGAAGACACCATCCGCCGCGACCTGCGCGAACTCGCGGCCGAAGGCCTGCTGCAGCGCGTGCACGGCGGCGCGCTGCCGGTCGCGGCGGCCGAGGCCGACTTCACCGGGCGCCAGCAGCTTGCGCCCGACGAGAAGGTGGCCATCGGCCGCGCCGCCGCGCGCCTCGTGAAGCCGGGGCAGGTGGTGTTCATCGACGGCGGGACCACGGCCGTGCAGCTCGCGCGCCACCTGCCGACCACGCTGCAGGCCACGGTGGTCACGCACAGCCCGTCGGTGGCGGTCGAGCTGCAGGCGCACACCGGCATCGAGGTGGTGCTGATCGGCGGACGCCTCTTCAGGCACTCGATGGTGGCGGTCGGCGCGGCGGCCATGGCCGCCATCGGGCGCATCCATGCCGACACGTATTTCATGGGCGTCACCGGCGTGCACGCCGGGGCGGGCCTGACCACAGGCGACGCGGAGGAGGCCGAGATCAAGCGCGCGCTGATGGCTGCGGCGGCCGAGACCATCGTGCTGGCCTCGTCCGAAAAGCTCGGGGCCGCGTCGGCCTGGGTGATCAACCCGCTGGCGGGCGCGACGCAGCTGCTGGTCGCACCACAGGCGCCCGAGCCGGCGTTGGCGCCGCTGCGCGCGACGGGCCTGGCGATCCTGCGCGCCGACTAGACCGACAGGCCGGCTGATTCGCCCCGGCCCTGCGCGGCCGATGCCCGCCCTCGATAATGGCGGGATGCCC
>NZ_QXMN01000116.1:0-3121 GCF_003581445.1 Acidovorax cavernicola
CGAACGCCTGGGCATCGCTTTCGAGCAGCTCACGCAGCTCAATCCGCGCCTGGTCTATTGCAGCGTCACGGGCTATGGCGCGAGCGGACCGCTGCGCAGCAAGGCGGGCTACGACCAGGTGCTGCAGACCATGACCGGCATGTGCGCCATGCAGGCCAAGGAAGACGGCCCGCCCGAAATCCTCTATGGCTCGGTGGTCGATTACTACGCTTCGGCGCTGGTCGCCGCGGGCGTGTCCTCGGCGCTGTACGAGCGCACGCAAAGCGGACTGGGCCAGCATGTGGGCGTCTCGCTGCTGCGCGCGGCGCTGACCATGCAGTCGGCGCGGCTGGTCTGGGCAGAAGGCGAGCCGCGCGAGATCGGCCGCGACATGCGCTCGGGCGGCATCACCGGAATCCACCCGACGCGCGCCGGCCATATCTACATCTCGGCCAACACGCCGCATTTCTGGCAGGCGCTGTGCGAGAAGATCGGCCTGCCCGAACTCGCCGCCAACCCGCGCTACGCGAGCGTGCGTCTGCGCGCCCAGCACCACGCTGAACTCGTGCCGCTGCTGCGCCAGGCGCTCGCGGCGCGCAGCGCGCTCGAATGGGAAACGCTGTTCGGCGAAGCCGTGCCCTGCGCCGCGGCGCGCGCGGTCGAAGACATGTTCGACCACCCGCAGGTGGCCGCCGAGGACATGATTACCGACATCCCGGACCCGACGCTGGGCAGCTACCGCGGCTTCACGCGCGCCATCGCCTTCGACCGCACGCCCGGCCCGCAGCCGTTCGCCGCGCCCACGCTGGGCCAGCACACGCAGATGCTGCGGGACACGCTGGGCAGCGCAACAGGCCAGTGAAGCCCGTCAATCCTCCTGCAGCGCCGCGAACTGCGCGGCCAGGAAATCGAGCAAGGCCCTGACCGCAGGCAGCAGCCCGCGCCGCGAAGCGAACACCGCATGGATGATCTCGCGCCGCGGCGCCCAGCCGGGCAGCACTTCGACCAGTTCACCGCGCGCGCAAGGCCCGCTGACCATCATCCGCGGCAGCTGCACGATGCCCACGCCGGCAATGGCCGCGGTGCGCAGCGCGAACATGCCTTGCGTGATGAAGCGCGGCTGGTGGCGGATGCTGGCCTGCGCGCCGTCAGGGCCGTGCAGCGCCCAGACATGGTCATTCTGCGGCTGGCCCAGCCCCAGGCTCGGCAGGCCGGCGAGATCGGCAGGATTGTGCGGGGTGCGCGTTGCGCCCAGCAGCGACGGGCTCGCGACCAGGCACTGGTTGCGCTCGCCGAGCACGCGCATCACCAGATCGCTGTCATCGATAGGCGGCGGCCGCACGCGGATCGCCACATCGACGCCTTCGCCGAGAACGTCCACGCGGCGATTGGTCTCCTCGAGCTCGATGCGCACGCGCGGATACAGCGCCATGAACGCCGACAGCATCGCGGCCACGCGCACATCGAGCAGCGCCACCGGACAGGTCATGCGCACCGTGCCGCAGGGCTCGGCCTGGGTCAGCGCAATCGCTTCCTCGGCCGCATCGGCTTCGACCAGCATCGCCTTGCAGTGCCGGTAATAGGTCTGGCCGATCTCGGTAACGGCGAAGCGGCGCGTCGAACGCTGGATCAGGCGCACGCCCAGGCGCTCCTCGAGCAGCGCGACGCGCCGGCTGAGCTTGGATTTGGGCATGCCCAGCGCGCGTCCCGCGGGCGCGAAGCCAGCATGCTCGACCACCTGCACGTAGTAATAAAGGTCGTTGAGATCTCTCATGCGCCATTGTTCCTCAAATAGAACGATGAACGCAATTTTTGCGGACTACCGCGATTTCCGTGCTGGATTTATTCTCTAGTCATGCATTCGAGGCACCGCCTCGTGCCACAGGAGAAAACGCCATGAAGAAGATCGTCGGAACCTACAGCGCGCCCCGCCCGCACTGGGTGGGCAATGGCTTTCCCGTGCGCTCGCTGTTCAGCTACGGCAGCCACGGTGCGCATCTGAGCCCGTTCCTGCTGCTCGACTACGCGGGCCCCGCGCAGTTCACCCCCGCCACGCAGCCGCGCGGCGTGGGCCAGCATCCGCACCGCGGCTTCGAGACCGTGACCATCGTCTACCAGGGCGAAGTCGAGCACCGCGATTCCACGGGCGCCGGCGGCCTCATCGGCCCGGGCGATGTGCAATGGATGACCGCGGCCAGCGGCATCCTGCACGAGGAATTCCATTCACAGGCGTTCACGCAACGCGGCGGCACGCTCGAAATGGTGCAGCTGTGGGTCAACCTGCCGGCCAGGGACAAGCTCGCCGCGCCGCGCTACCAGACGCTGCAGGACGCGCAGATTCCGTCCGTGCCGCTGCCCGATGGCGCGGGCCAGGTGCGCGTGATCGCCGGCGCATTTGACGGCCACCACGGTCCGGCGCAGACTTTCACGCCGGTCGATGTCTGGGATGTGCGCCTCCAGCAAGGCCGCGTTGCGCGCTTCGATACGCCCGTCGGTCATACGCTGGCACTCGTGGTGCTGCACGGCACGGTGCTGGTCAACGGCCAGGAAGTCGTGCGCGAAGCGCAACTGGTGCAGTTCGAGCGCGACGGCAGCGGTGTGGAGATCGAAGCCAACAGCGATGCGACGCTGCTGCTGCTCGGCGGTGAGCCGATTGACGAGCCCATCGTGGGCCATGGACCGTTCGTGATGAACACCCAGGCCGAAATCGTCGAAGCGATCACCGATTTCAACAGCGGCCGCTTCGGGGCCATGCACGCCTGATACCGTCTGTGCACCTGGCCACAGCGCCAGGTGCATGGCAATCCCCGCCCTCACGGGCATTGTTTGTAAGTTCAAAGGAGAATTCCATGTCCAAGCCTTATGTTCGCCTCGACAAAAACGACGTCGCCGTGCTGCTGGTCGATCACCAGACCGGCCTGCTGTCCCTGGTGCGCGACATCGACCCCGACAAGTTCAAGAACAATGTGCTGGCACTGGCCGACATGGCCAGCTACTTCCAGCTGCCGACCATCCTGACCACGAGCTTCGAGGACGGCCCGAACGGCCCGCTGGTGCCCGAACTCAAGGCCCAGTTTCCCGACGCTCCCTATATCGCCCGCCCCGGCCAGATCAATGCCTGGGACAACGAAGACTTCGTCAA
>NZ_QXMN01000032.1:0-69530 GCF_003581445.1 Acidovorax cavernicola
GGTGTGGAAGGGGTGTTCGACATGGTTGGCTTTCTCCCTGCGGGCGTCGGTGGCCGGGCATCCTGAGGGTGATCGAAAGGTGACGAAGGGTGGGCTCAGTCGGTCGGCGGCACCAGCACGGTGGGTGCGGTGGGCTCGGCCAGCGAAGGGTAATCGCGACTGAAATGCAGGCCACGGCTCTCGTGGCGGGCCTGCGCGGAACGCACGATCAGCTCGGCCACCTGTACCAGGTTGCGCAGCTCGAGCAGGTCGCGCGTGACGTGGAAGTTCGCGTAGAACTCCTGGATCTCTGCCTGCAGCAGCGCGATGCGGTGGCTCGCACGCTCCAGGCGCTTGTTGGTGCGCACGATGCCGACGTAGTCCCACATGAAGCGGCGCAGCTCGTCCCAGTTGTGGGAGATGACTACGGCTTCGTCGGCGTCGGTGACGCGGCTTTTGTCCCAGGCGGGCAGCGCCACGCGTTCGCGTGCCGGCGCGTCGGCGATGGCACTGGCGGCAGCGCGCGCATAGACCATGCACTCGACCAGCGAGTTGCTGGCCAGCCGGTTGGCGCCGTGAAGGCCGGTGCAGGCGGTCTCGCCAATGGCGTACAGGCCCGGGATGTCGGTGCGCCCCGCCAGGTCGCTGAGCACGCCGCCGCAGGTGTAGTGCGCGGCGGGCACCACGGGAATCGGCTCGCGCGTGATGTCGATGCCCAGCTCCAGGCAGCGCGCCAGGATGTTGGGGAAGTGTTCCTTCAGGAACGCGGGGGGCTGGTGCGAGATGTCGAGGTACACGCAATCGAGCCCGTGCTTCTTCATCTCGAAGTCGATGGCACGGGCGACCACGTCGCGCGGCGCGAGTTCGGCGCGCTCGTCGTGTGTCGGCATGAAGCGTGTGCCGTCGGGCAATTTCAGCAGCCCGCCTTCACCGCGCACCGCCTCGCTGATCAGGAACGACTTGGCATGCGGGTGGTACAGGCAGGTCGGATGGAACTGGATGAACTCCAGGTTCGACACCCGGCAGCCCGCGCGCCAGGCGGCGGCAATGCCGTCGCCGGTGGCGGTGTCGGGATTGGTCGTGTACAGGTACACCTTGCCCGCGCCGCCCGTCGCCAGGATGGTGTGCGGCGCGCGAAAGGCCAGCACCTCGTCGGTCTCGTCGTCCAGCGCGTACAGGCCCTGGCACGACGGATCGTCCAGCCCGAGCTTGGTGCCGGTGACGAGGTCGACCAGCGTGTGATGCTCGAACAGCGTGATGTTCGGCGTGCGGCGCACGCGCTCGATCAGCACCTGCTGCACCGCCGCGCCGGTGGCGTCGGTCACGTGCACGATACGCCGCTGGCTGTGGCCGCCTTCGCGCGTCAGGTGCAGGCCTCCACCGTTTTCCTTGCCTTCTTCCGAGAAGGGCACGCCCAGCTCGCGCAGCCAGGCGATGGCCTTCGGTGCGCCCTCGACCACGAAGCGCGTGGCCTCGGGGTCGCACAGGCCGGCGCCGGCGATCAGCGTGTCTTCCACGTGGGCGTCGAAGCTGTCGCCCGCCGCCAGCACCGCCGCGATGCCGCCCTGCGCCCAGGCGCTGGAGCCGTCGTTCAGCGCGCGCTTGGTGAGCACGGCCACGCGGTGCGTGGGAGCCAGGTGGAGCGCGGCGGACAGGCCTGCGAGGCCGCTGCCGACAATGAGGACATCGAAGTCGCGAACGGCGGAAGTCACAGGCAAGGGAACCGGTTGGGTCAGGCTGGGGAGTAGGCCAGCCGGACGTAGATGGGGGCGAAGGCCTCGGCCTGCATGATGTCGATCAGCGTTTCTTTCGCGAGCTCGAGCATCGCGATGAAGGTGACGATCAGCACCGGCACGCCGCGCGAAACGTCGAAGAGCTTCTCGAACTCGACGAAGCGCTGGCCCTGCAGGTGGCGCAGCACGATGCTCATGTGCTCGCGCACGTTGAGTTCTTCGCGCGAGATCTTGTGGTGCTGCACGAGCTTGGCGCGCTTCATGATGTCCGCCCAGGCGTCGCGCAGCTCGACCACGTCGACGTCGGGGAAGCGCGGCTTGATCGACTGCTCGATGTAGACCTGCGCCTTCCAGAAGTCGCGCCCGTAGGTCGGCAGCGCGCTGATGGCGGCGGCCTGCAGCTTGGTCTGCTCGTACTCCATGAGCCGGCGGACCAGTTCGGCGCGCGGGTCTTCGGCTTCTTCGCCGTCCGCCATCTTCTTGGGCGGCAGCAGCATGCGCGACTTGATCTCGATCAGCATCGCGGCCATCAGCAAATACTCGGCCGCGAGTTCGAGGTTCGTCTGGCGGATCTCGTCGACGTAGCTCAGGTACTGCCGCGTGAGCCCCGCCATCGGGATGTCGAGGATGTTGAAGTTCTGCTTGCGGATCAGGTACAGCAACAGGTCGAGCGGACCCTCGAAGGCTTCGAGAAAGACCTGCAGCGCCTCGGGCGGGATGTACAGGTCCTTGGGCATCGCGAACAGCGGCTCGCCGTACAGCCGCGCCAGGGCGACCTGGTCGACGACCTCGGGCATGCTGGCCACGATCGTGCCGTTGTCCTCGTCTGCGCTCATGAAGCGGTTGCTATCAACTTAATAGCTGCGTGCGCAAGCCGGGCGGGCACCGTTCACTTGGGTTGGGTCTGGTAGACGTAGGCCTGCTGGGGCACGCGGGCTTCGCTGTACTCCTGGAGCAGGCTGCGGTCGAGGTGCTTGTCCCAGAGCAGGGCGCGGCCGGCGCGCTGTTCGGCTTCCAAGGTCGGCTTCTTTTCCTTCATCGTCTCGATGAAGTTCGTGATCTCGGAGGTGTAGTGGGGGCGGCGGAAGATGGACATAGACTGGACCTTTATGGCTCGAATTTTACCGGGGACGGCATGAAGCGAATTCAGAAGGGCCTGATCGGCCTTGCAGCGGGACTGCTGGCAGTGCTCATCGGGCTCGCCGGCTGCGATCCGCAGCGCATCAGCGAGCTGGAGGAAGGCGTTTCGACCGAGGCCGACGTGCGCGCCCGTTTCGGCGAGCCCGAGAACGTGTGGGACGTGCCCAACGGCCGCGTGCTGGAGTTCAACCGCCAGCCGCAAGGCCAGAAGAACTACATGATCACCATCGGTGCCGACGGCAAGATGAGCGCGCTGCGCCAGGTGCTCACGCCCGAGAACTTCGCCAAGGTGCAGCCCGGGATGATGATGGAAGACCTGCGCAAGCTGCTGGGCAAGCCGGCCAAGGTCACGCCCTATGCGCTCAAGCGCGAGACCGAATGGGAATGGCGCTGGGTGCAGCCGCCCAGCTCGGCGATGGTTTTCACCGCCACATTGAACGACGACCAGCGCGTGGTGCGCAGCGGGTCGTCGCCCGATCGGGGCACCGAGGCGCCCTGAGCGCTCGGGCCACCGTAAACGCCGCGCTTACAGCGTCGCCGCGTGCACCGCGGGCCGGCGCGCGGCCCAGGGCATGGCCTGTTCGAGCTGCGCGGCGAGCTGCAGCAGCGTGGCCTCGTCGCCCATCGGGGCCATGCAATGCACGCCGATGGGCAGGTCGCCCGCCATCGCCAGCGGCAGCGAGATCGCCGGCTGGCCCGTGAGGTTGGCCAGCGGGGTGCAGGTGGCGTAGTCGAACAGGTGATCGAAGAAGCCCCGCGCGTCGCGCGAGGCGTCGTCCTGGTCGAGGTAGCCCAGCGGCACGGGCGGGGTGCGCATCGTCGGCGACAGCAGGATGTCGTAGCGCGCGAAGAAGGGCGCGACCTCGCGCGAGACCGCGTTCATCTGCATCAGCGCCAGTTCCAGGTCCAGCGCGCGCAGGCCCAGCCCGTACTCGGCCGTGACGCGGGTGCAGGCCTGTACCTGGTCCAGCGCCTTGTCCAGCGGGATCTGCAGCGCCTGCGCCATGCCCGCCACGCCAGCGGCCAGGAACGAGGACCAGAAGGTGCGCGTGGCCGAGAGAAAAGCCTCGTGCGTGTAGGCCGGCGTGGCCCATTCCACCGCATGCCCCAGGCCGGCCAGCGTGCGCGCCGTCGCCTCGACCGCCTCGACGCAGGGCTGCGCCGACGGCTGCGTGCCGGGGAATTGCGTGCTCACCGCGATGCGCAGCTTGCGCGGCAGCGACTGGATGGCGCGGGCGTAGGACTGCGCGGGCGCCTGCATCAGGAAGGGGTCGCCGGGCTCGTTGCCGTGGATCGCGTCGAGCGCGGCGGCGGCGTCGCGCACCGTGCGGCACACCACGCCCTCGATGCCCAGGCCCATGAGCGGCTGGCCGTAGTCCGGGCCGGCGCTGACGCGGCCGCGGCTGGGCTTGAGCCCCACCAGGCCGCAGGCGGCGGCGGGCACGCGGATCGAGCCGCCGCCGTCGTTGGCATGCGCGATCGGCACGATGCCGGCGGCCACCGCCGCGGCCGAGCCGCCGCTGGAGCCGCCCGAACTGTGCGCCAGGTTCCACGGGTTGCGCGTGGCGCCGCCCAGGGCGCTCTCGGTGGTGGCGTTGAAGCCGAACTCCGGCGTGTGGGTGCGCCCGAGCGTGGCGAAGCCGGCGCGGCGAAAGCGCGCCATCAGCGCGCTGTCCGCCGCCGCCACCACGCCGTCGCCGAAGAGGCGGCTGCCGGCTTGCGAACGCACGCCCTCGGCATGCAGCACGAGGTCCTTGATGAGGAAGGGCACGCCGCCGAACGGCCCCTTCGCGTCGTGCGTCAGCGGCGCGTCGAAGAGTTCGATGACGGCGTTGATGCGCGGGTTGAGCGCGGCCGCGGCCTCGCGCGCGCACTGCTGCGCCTCGGCAGCGCTGATTTCCTTGTCGCGGATGCATTCGGCCAGCGCGGTGGCGTCGAGGCGGCTGTAGTCGGCGAGGTTCATGGCAACGGTGTCCTGTGAGTGCTGTGGTTGGGAACACCGTGCAGCGTAGGCAGACGAGCCCCGGGGCGGCAGTCGTTCAGATGAACGATGCGGGAATCTCCGCTGCCCGCGCGGGCGGGCCGTCTCTAAGATCGCGCCGCATGGAACAGATGGGTTCTTCGTCGGTGTCGAGCATCCCGGCCGCGCAACTCGGCGCGCTGTTGCTGGAGCTCTATCCGCGCGCGGCCGAGCCTGACGCGCCGGACGCCGGCGGGCTGCTCGAATGGCTGTCCGGGCACATCGCTTTCGACGCCGCCTGGTTCGGCCGCTCGGTGCTCGAAGCAGGGCTCCTGCGGCCGGAGGGCGGCCACACACACGGCCTGGCGCCGGGTTTCGTGGCCGACTGGTGCCGTGTGCGGCACCTCGATCCGATGGTGCCCGCGGCACTGGCGCACCTGGGCCATGGCGTCGCGATGACGGCGCAGGAGTTGCCGCAGGCCGCCTCGATGCGCGCCTTCGCCGCCGACCACCGCATCGACAACGCGCTCAGCGTGATCGTGCACGCGCCCGATTCCCCGTGGTGGATGCATCTCTCGCTCTACGGCCGCGACGCCGCCTTCGGCGCGCGCGAACGGGCGCTGCTGGAACTGCTGATGCCGCATCTGGTGTCGGCGCAAGGGCTGCGGCTGCGCGATGCCGCGGCGCCCGTTCCGGACGGGCTGGCGCTGCTGAGCCGGCGGGAGGCCGAGGTGGCCCGTCTCTTCGGCGAAGGCCACAGCTACAAGATGGTGGCCCGCACGCTCGGCAGCTCGCCGGCCACCGTGCGCCATCACCTGCGGCAGGTCTACGCCAAGCTCGGCATCACGAGCAAGGTGCAGATGGCGCGGCTGGTCTGCGGGCAGGCGGCGCAGGTCTAGGCGGACCTTTCCTCGGCGCGCCCCGCTGCCAGCTCCTCGGCCAGTCCTGAGCGCTCGATCACCTCGCGCGGCTGCGGCTGCAGCGACTCGATGCGCAGCAGCCCGTCTCGTGCCAGTACCGCCCGGTGCAGCTGCCGCAGCGCATCGACGCCGGTGGCGTCGATGTAGATCAGATGGGTGGCGTCCAGCACCACCGTCATGCCGCGCGGCGCGCGCTCGGCGGCGTTCATCGCCTCGTCGAGCTTGGCGGCTGCGCCGAAGAACAGCGCGCCGTACAGCTGGTAGGTGAGCACTGGCGGTTGCAGCGTGACGAGTTCGACGCTGAACAATCCGCTCATGCGCCGGATGAACAGCGCGCACGCGAGCACGATGCCCACCTGCACCGCCACCGTCAGGTCGAACACGACGGTGAGGAAGAAGGTACCGAGCATCAGCAGCCGGTAGTGGCGACTGAAGTGCCGCAACTGGCCGGGCGTGAACTCGCGCCATTCGCCCATGTTGAGCCCCACGAACACCAGGATGCCCGCTAGCACCGCGAGCGGCACGTGGCGCGCCAGCGGCGCGGCGAGCAGCACCACGACCAGCAGAGTGAGCGCATGCACGATGCCCGCGATCGGCGAGCTGCCGCCGGAGCGGATGTTGGTCACGGTGCGCGCGATGGTGCCGGTGGCCGGCATGCCGCCGAAGAAGGGCGTGACCATGTTGGCGATGCCCTGCGCCATCAGCTCCTGGTTGGGGTCATGGCGCGGCTGGCCGCTGACCTGATCGGCCACGCGCGCACACAGCAGCGACTCGATGGCGCCGAGCAGCGCGATGGTCAGCGTCGGCGTCACGAGCTGCTTGACGGTCTCCCACGAAAAATCGGGCAGCGCGAAGGCCGGCACGCCCTCGGGAATGCCGCCGAAGCGCGTGCCGATGGTCTCCACCGGCAGCGCGAAGCCCCACGACACGAGCGTGAGCGACACCAGCGCGACGATCGGCCCCGGCACGCGCCCGATCATCTGCACCGGACGCGTCTGCACCCAGCGCCCGCCCACGCGCTGCACGGCGCGCGCCAGCACCGAGTCGCCGCGAAACAGCCGCGACCACGCCAGCAGGCCGAGCACGCAGGCCAGCCCGAGCGCGAAGGCATGCGGGTTGAAGGTGTCCAGCCGCAGCGCCATCGCGTGCAGTTGCGAGAACACGTCGGCCGGCATGCGCTCCACCGTGAGGCCCAGCAGATCCTTGAGCTGCGACAGCAGGATCAGCACCGCGATGCCGTTGGTGAAGCCCACCACGATCGACAGCGGCACGAAGCGCACCAGCCGCCCGAGTCCGAAGAGCCCCGCGAGGAACAGCAGCCCGCCCGCGCAGGCGGTGGCGATCAGCAGGTTGGCGACACCGTAGCGCTCGACGATGCCGTAGACGATCACGATGAAGGCGCCGGCCGGCCCACCGATCTGCACCGCCGAGCCGCCCAAGAGAGAGATCAGGAAGCCCGCGATGATCGCGGTCCAGATACCGGCCTCGGGCTTGAGCCCCGACGCGATGGCAAAGGCCATGGCCAGCGGCAGCGCCACGATGCCCACCGTGGCGCCCGCGCCGAGGTCTCTCAGGAACCGTCCCCGGTCGTAGTCCGCCAGCGTGTCCAGCAGGCGAGGGCGGAAGCGGGTGAGGTTCAGCGGAGAAGACATGTGGGGCCATTGTGGCCCGCCCTCCGCGAGGTGCCGAGCCTATCGACCCGCGGATTCGTCGGGATCGTTCGTGCCGGCCTGTTCGTCGAGGCGGCGCTGCAGCAGTTCCATGGCCGCGGCCGCCAGCGCTTGCAGCTCGGCGAGCTTGTGCGCGGGCAGTCGGCGGGGCTCGAAGTCGTAGGCGCACAGCGTGCCGACGGTCTGCCCGTTCAGCACGAGGCGGCTCGCTGCATAGAAGCGCACGTGCGGCGGGCCCTTCACCAGCGGGTGGTCGGCGAAGGCCGGATGCCGGGCGGTGTCTTCCGCCACCACGAAGCTGTCGTCGGTGCCGAAGAAGACCTCGCAGAACGATGTCTCGGCCGCCGATTCCGCCACCGGCAGGCCCACGCAGGACAGGAACCAGTCCCGCTTCTCGTCGAGCAGGTTCACCATCGCGATGGGCACGCCGAAGCTGTTCGCCAGCGTCCGGGTGAGGTCCTCGAACACGCGCTGCGGCGAGGTGTCCAGGAGGGCGAGGCGGCGCAGCTGAGCCAGCCGTTGGGGGGAATTGCGCATGCGGGAATGCTAAAGATTTTTTTCGCAGCGCAGGGCTGCGGGCGCCTCAGCGCGGTCCGGCCGCGGCGAGCAGTTGCTCGATCCACCGCACAGGGATCGCGCCCGGCACGAAGGTGCTGTCGCTGAAGACCAGCGCCGGCGTGCCCCGGATGCCGAGCTTGCGTCCGAGCGCGGCGTTGCGTTGCAGCGCCGATGCATCGCACGGGCCAGCGGGCGCGGCGGGCTCGGTGCCCGACGCGATCCAGGCTTCCCACTGCCGGGCGCTGTCCCTGGCGCACCAGAGCTTGCGCGCCTTGGCCGACGAGTCCTCGCCGAGCACCGGGTAGAGGAAGACATGGACCGTGACGTTGCCGAGCGTTTTCAGGTCCTGGTCGACGCGCTTGCAGTGACCGCAGTTCGGATCGGAGAACACCGCGATCTGGCGCTTGCCGTCGCCGTGCACGACCTTGATCGCATCCTGGAAGGGCAGCTGGTCGAAGCGCAGTCCGTCGAGCTTGCCGAAGCGGCCTTCGACGGTGTCGGAGCGGCGCTGGGCGATGGCGGCCGGCAGCGCGCCGAACGCGCCGAACGCGCACGCGGCCAGGAGAAGGGTGCGGCGCAGAGCGAGAGGTATTTTCAAGGTCAGGCGTGTTCCAGGTGATCGGATTCGGCGAGCGATTCTCGCGGCCACAGCGCGAGCCCGCCAGCCAGGCTCCAGGCCTGCGCATGGCCCAGGCGGCGCAGTGCGCGCGCGGCCTGCGCGCTGCGGTTGCCGCTGCGGCAGAAGAACAGCACCGGGGTCTCATCCGGCAGGGCCAGCCAGTCGGGCAGGGCGTTGACCAGGCGCGACAGCGGCACCGCCCGCGCCTGCATCGCGGCGTCGGGCGCGAACGCGTGTCCGAGGCGCTGCTCGTAGGGCTCGCGCACGTCGACCAGCACCAGCCCGGGGTGGGTCTGCCGCAGGGCCGCCAGCGCCTCGGGCGTCAGTTCGAGCGGTGCCGCGCCAGCGGTGCAAGTGTCGACGCGGGCGCCGCAGGCCATGGTCTGGTACGCGGTCAGGCCCAGGTCGCGCTCCAGCGCTTCCTTGGCGTGCGCGAAGCCGGCCGCGTCGAGCGCGCCGCGCAGCACCTCGCGCAGCAGCGGCTGCGCCGCGCATTCGGTGCTGAGCGTTGCGGCGAAGCGGTCGTCGTAGTCGTGGCCCGGCAGCATCAGCGTGTCGGGTTGCAGCGCCTGCTGCAGCTTCAGCAGCGAAGGGCCGAAGGCCAGCGGCTCGCTCTGTGCGAAGTCGCTGCGGCCCAGGGCGCCGGGCATCACGGTGTCGCCGACGAAGGCCAGGCGCAGGCCGTCGGTGTCGTGCAGAAGGTAAGCCACGGCGTCGGCGGTGTGGCCGGGTACGGCCAGCCGGGTGAGCTTCAGTGTGCCGAGCGCGATCTGCTGCGCGCCTTCAGGCCACCCGAGCGCATCGACGGGCCCGGGCTCTCGTTGCGACGGCGGCACGGCCGCGCGCAGCACCGGCGCCGAGGAGGCGTGGTCGCCGTGGCTGTGCGTGTCGAGCACGGCCGCCAGCGTGTAGCCGTGGCAGCCCAGCCACTGCGTCAGCTGGCCGGTCAGCTCGGGCAGCGGATCGATGACGACGCAGCGCCGGCTGTCCGCGTCGGCGAGCAGGTAGCAACACGCGCCGTCGACGACGAAGCGGGTCAGCCGGTCGGGCGGCAGCGCGTGGTCTTGCGGTGTGGTGCTCAGGCAGCTCTCGCGCAGCGAGACGCCGCATTGGCTGATGCGGGCGCAGGCTTCGTCGATGAAGCCGTCGTCGGTCGCGGGGCCGAAGGACAGTCGCACCGCTGAAGCGCTCTGCCACGCGGGCAGTCCCATCGCCTCGAGCACGTAGCTCGGCAGCGCCTTGGAGGCGCCGCAGGCGGAGCCGCCGCTGACGCGCAGGTCGGCGGCGTCGAACAGGTCCAGCAGCAGCTTGGCGCTCAGGCCCGGCACGGAGAAGTTCAGCGTCGTGGGCAGCGACAGCGCCGGCGGCGCGTTGAACACGAGGCCCGGGAACGCGCTCTGCAGCGCGGCGGCGAGGCGCTCGCGGTAGACGGCGAGCCGGTCGTGGTCCTTGAAGGTCCGGCCGTCTTCCAGTGCCGCCAGCACGGCGCCCAGCGCGGCGATGCCCGACATGTTCTCGGTGCCGGAACGCAGCGCGCCTTCCTGGCCGCCGCCGGCCATCAGCGGCGTGAAGGGCGCGCCCTCGCGCACATAGAGCAGGCCGATGCCCTTGGGCGCGTAGAGCTTGTGGCCCGAGAACGGCGCGTAGTCGATGGGGCGCTCGCCCAGCCGCAGGGGCAGCTTGCCCAGGGCCTGCACGCTGTCGACCATCCACAGCGCCGGGCTGCCCACGAGCGCCGCCGCGATGCCGTCGAGGTCGCTCACCACCCCGGTCTCGTTGTTGGCCGCCATCGTGCAGACCAGGCCGGCGCGCGGCGCATGGGCGCGCAGCCAGTCGAGGTCGTGGCGTCCGTCGCGGCCGACCGGAATGGCCTGCACCTGCAGGCCCAGGCCCAGCAGCGTGTTCCAGTGCTTCAGCGCCTCGGGCACGGCCTTGTGCTCGGTCGCACCGTAGAGCAGCAGTTCCAGCGTGGCCTCGCCGGCCTGGCGCCGCGTGCGCAGGGCGCTCAGTGCCGACAGCACCGCGGTCTGGATGCCCTCGGTCGCGCCGCTGAGAAAGAGCAGCTGCCCCGTAGGCGCGCCGATCACCCGGCGCGCGCGGGCGCGCACCGCATCCATCAGCGCCCGGGCCTTCAGGCCGGTGGTGTGGGTGCTGCTGGGGTTGCCGAAGTCGCCGGCCATGGCGGCCAGCGCCGCGCTGCGGGCCTCGGGGAGAACGGGGGTCGTGGCGTTGGCGTCCAGATAGATTTCCATGCCGGAAATTCTGATCAGCCTCGCGAGGAAAAGGCTTGCGTCGTAGACTCTGATTTCTCTGTTTTTGAGAATTTCATTCTCATTTCAATGAAGAAGATAAAAATTGATTCCGTGGATCGCAAGATCCTGGAACTGCTGCAACGCAACGCCGAATGGCAGATCGCCGAGCTGGCCGCGCAGGTCGGCCTGTCGCAAACGCCCTGCTGGCGGCGCGTCCAGCGGCTGAAGGAGGCGGGCGTCATCACCCGCAGCGTGGTGCTGCTCGACCCGCAGAAGGTGAATGTGGGCGTCACCGTGTTCGTCGCGGTGCGCACCCGCACGCACACGCAGGCGTGGTTCGAGCACTTCAAGGCCGTGGTGGACGTGATCCCCGAGGTCGTCGAGTTCTATCGCATGAGCGGCGACATCGACTACCTGCTGCGCGTGGTGGTGCCGGACATCGCGGCCTACGACAAGGTCTACAAGCGCCTGATCGCCGACACCGACCTGTCCGACGTCAGCTCCAGCTTCGCGATGGAAGAGATCAAGTTCACGACCGCGCTGCCGCTGTCTTACGTCGAGTGAGACGGAGGCTGTGAACTTTCGGCCAACTTATCCAAGTCGAGGGATATCGATACATTTTTGACATTCATTCACATTTCGTCACTCACCTGACGGTGCCTCCCGATGCACATCCTGCTTGTCGCAAGTGCGTTCAACAGCCTGACGCAACGGGTGCTCACCGAACTCCAGGACCGGGGACACACCGCCGGTGTCGTACTGGCACTGGGTGACGACGAGGCGCTGCGTGAGGCGGTGCGCCAGCACGCCCCCGCGCTGATCGTCGCGCCGATGCTGACCACCGCCATCCCCGAGGACATCTGGCGCGCCCACACCTGCCTGATCGTGCATCCCGGCCCGCCCGGCGACCGGGGGCCTTCGTCGCTCGACTGGACCCTGCAGGCCGGCGCCGAAAGCTGGGGCGTCACCGTGCTCGAAGCCGTGGCCGAGATGGACGCGGGTGACGTCTGGGCGTGGTCGCCGCTGAAGGTGCCGCCGCTGGCCGGCAAGAGCGACCTCTATCGCGGCGAGGTGGCCGATGCGGCCGTCGACGCGGTGCTGCAGGCCGTCGAGCGCTTCGGTTCGGGGCGCTACAAGCCGAAGCGGCAGAAGGCGGCTGACCTTGCCGCCGGCTGGCGCCCGTTCCTGAAGCAGGCGCAGCGGCGCATCGACTGGGCCACGGACTCGACCGACACGGTGCTGCGGCAGCTGCGCGCGGCCGATTCGCAGCCCGGCGTGCTCGACGAGCTGCTGGGCGCGCCATGGCACCTGCACGGCGGCCATCCCGAGGACGAACTGCGCGGTGCGCCCGGCGAGTTGCTGGCGACCCGCGACGGCGCGATCTGCCGCGCCACCGTCGACGGCGCGGTCTGGATCGCGCAGTTGCGCCCGCCGGGCCTCTGCGCGTCGAGCTTCAAGCTGCCGGCCACCGAGGCGCTGGGCGCACGGCTTCCCGACAGCGTGCCCGAGGTGCCCGCGCCGCTCGACCTGCCGGCCAGCCGCCGTACCTGGCGCGAGATCCGCTACAGCGAGCGTGGGCCAGTCGGCGTGCTGAACTTCTCGTTCGCGGGCGGCGCCATGAGCACTGCGCAATGCCGCCGCCTGCTGGACGCCTACCGCTTCGCCTGCGCCCGGCCGACCTCGGTGCTGGTGCTGGGCGGGCTGCGCGACTTCTTCTCCAACGGCATCCATCTGAACGTGATCGAGGCGGCGGCCGATCCGGCGGAGGAATCTTGGGCCAACATCTATGCGATGAACGACCTCGTCGAGGCCGTGCTCACCACCACCGACCGGCTCACCGTGGCCGCGCTCGGCGGCAATGCGGCGGCAGGCGGCGTGATGCTCGCGCTGGCGGCCGACGAGGTGTGGTGCCGCGACGGCGTGGTGCTCAACCCGCACTACAGGCTCATGGGCCTGCACGGCTCCGAATACTGGACCTACAGCCTGCCACGCCGTGTCGGCGTCGAGGAAGCCGAGCGGCTCACGCAGTCGGCGTTGCCCGTCAGCGCGAAGCGGGCGGTGGCGCTGGGCCTCGCGCAGCGCGTGCTGCAGGCCGCGCCGGAAGAACTGGGCGACGAGGTCGAACGGCTGGCCGCGCAGCTGGCGGCATTGCCGGACCTGGCTGCGCGCATTGCGCAGAAGCAAGAGGCACGTGCCCGCGACGAGGCCATCAAGCCGCTGCAGGCCTACCGCGACGAGGAACTGGCGCACATGCGGCGCAATTTCTTCGAGGCGGGCGAGCCTTATCCGGCGTTGCGGTCGGCCTTCGTGCGCAAGCACAAGGCGCTGCACACGCCGCCGCATCTCGCGGCGCTGGGCCTGCCGCGCTGAGGCGCGAAGGAAGCGTTCAGTCCTTGCTGTCGGGAATCACCGCGTCGGCCGCTGCACCCACGGCCTTGCCGGTGATGCGCGCGGTGCCGATGGCGGCATCGGCCGCGAGGCCGACCGCGCCGGCGCCCACGCTCACAGCGGTGCTCGCGACGCTGACCACCGCGCAGCCGCCCAGCAGCAGGGCGCTCGCGAGGCCGAGCGCGGAAAGGATGAGGGGGCGGAGGCGGTCACGGCTTTGCATGGGCCGGATTCTGCACCCGTCGGCCTTGCCCTGCTCAGGCCTGCGCCAGCCCCGCCAGGATGGCCTCGCGGTCCTGGTCCAGCCGCGGCGGCTGCCGCCGCACCTGCGTGCGATGTCCGCCGACATGCACCGGGTTGCCCGCCACCGTGAGCGGCTGGCCACCCTGCGTGCGCACCTGCACCAGCATCTCGCGCGCCTGCACCTGCGGGTCGTTCACCACCGCGGCCACGTCGTTGTAGTCGCCGGTGGGGATGTTGTGCTGCATCAGCAGCGCCTGCCAGTGCGCGCAGGTCGCCGACGCCAGGCGTTCCTCGAGCAGCCGCTTCAGCACCTCGTGGTGCTGGCAGCGCGCAGGGTTGGTGGCAAAGCGGGCATCCTCGGCGAGCGCGGGCAGATCGAGGGCCGTGCACAGGCGCTGGAACAGCACGTCGTTGCCCGCCGCGACCACGAACCAGCCATCCGACGCGCGGAACACGTCGAAGGGCGTGATCGACGGATGCCGCGAGCCGATCGGCCCCGGCGCGCGGCCTTCGGCCTCCATGCGCGAGATCGCGTTCTCGAGCAGCGCGACCTGGCAGTCGAGCATGGCCACGTCGACGCGGTCGCCCACGCCTGTGCGGCCGCGTTGCAGCAGCGCGGCCTGCGTGCCGATGGCCGCGTACAGGCCGGCGCCGAGGTCGCCGATCGACACGCCCACGCGCGTCGGCGGTGCGCCCGGATGGCCGGTGAGGCTCATGATGCCGCCCATCGCCTGCACCACCATGTCGTAGGCCGGGCGCTTGCTGTAGGGCCCGGTCTGGCCGAAGCCCGAGACCGAGGTGAACACGAGTTTCGGAAAGCGCGCGTGCAGCGTCGGCCAGTCGTAGCCCAGCTTTTCCATCGTGCCGGGCCGGAAGTTCTCGACCAGCACGTCGGCCGTGGCCAGCAATTGCTCGAAGACCGTGCGGTCGGCCGGTGCCTTCAGGTCCAGCGCGATCGACTCCTTGTTGCGGTTGACCGACATGAAGTAGGCCGAGTCGCCTTCGACGAACGGACCGATCTGCCGTGCGTCGTCGCCCAGTCCCGGCTGCTCCACCTTGATGACGCGCGCGCCCAGGTCGGCGAGCAGCAAGGTGCAGTACGGACCCGCGAGCACGCGCGTGAGGTCGATGACGGTGAAGCCCTGCAGGGGGCCTGCCTTCGGTGCGTGGGGCGTCATTCGATGCTCGCGCCGGAGCGCTCGGTGAGTTCCTTCGACTTCGCACCCTCGGCCAGCGCCCAGGCACGGAATTCGGCCAGCGACTTCGACGGCGCCGACTCGTTGCCCGACTTCTCCATCCGTGCCTTGACCTCGGGGTCGTTCAGCGCGGCGACGCTGGCGTCGAACAGCTTCTGCGCGATCTCCGGCGGCAGGCCGGCCGGGCCGAAGAGGCCGAACCAGAAGGTGTAGTCGTAGCCCTTCACGCCGGCTTCGGCCACGCTGGGCACGTCGGGAAAGAGCGGCGAGCGCTGGCCCGAGGTGACGGCCAGCACGCGCAGCTTCTGGCCCTGCACCATCGGCAGCACCGACGGCGGCGTGCCGAAGGTGAGCTGCACATCGCCCGCGGCCACGGCCTGGATCGACGGGGCACCGCCCTTGTAGGGCACATGCAGCATCTGCACGCCGGCGGCCTTCTCGAACGACAGGCCGGCCAGGTGCGTCACCACGCCCGCGCCGGACGACGAGTACGCCAGCTTGCCGGGGTTCTGTTTGGCTTCGGCGATCAGCGCCTGCACCGTCTTCGCGCTCACGTCCTTGTTGACGGCCAGCAGCATCGGCGCGGAGCTCCAGCGCGAGATCGGCACGAAGCTCCTGGCGCCGTCGTACTTCACGCCCTTGTAGAGCACCTTGTCGCTGCCGTAGAGGTTGGCGCTGCCCAGCAGCAGCGTGTAGCCGTCGGGCGCGGCGCGCGCGACCTGGTCGGACGCGATGGTGGTGCCGGCGCCCGGCTTGTTGTCGATGACGATAGGCTGGCCGAGCAGCTTGCTCATCTTGTCGCCCACGATGCGCGCCACGGTGTCGGCGCCGCCACCGGCGGGAAAGCCCACCACCAGCGTGATCGGTCGGGCCGGATAGGTGTCGGCCAGCGCGCCGGCCGAGGCCAGCAGCGCGGCGGCCGCGAACGAGAGGGCCCGAAGTTCGTGCTTCATGTGTTGTCTCCTGAGTCTTGTGTGGGGAAGAAGAGGGCGGACCCGATCAGCGGCCCTGGAAGACCGGCGTGCGCTTCTCGCGCCAGGCCCGGCCGCCCTCGGCGAGGTCTTCGGACGCGACGGTGCGCTGCACCTCGCGCGAGATCGAGGCCGCATCGGCGGCGCCGCGCGCGATCTGGTTCAGGTGCTTCTTCATGCCCAGCAGCGCCAGCGGCGCCATGCCGGCGAGCGTGGTGCGCAGGCGCTGCACCTCGGTGTCGAGCGCCGCCGCGTCGTCGACCAGGTGCGTGAGAAAGCCGCAGTCGCGCATGGCGGCGCCGTCGAGCTTCTCGGCGGTGAGGAACAGCCGCTTGGCCGTGTCCACCCCGAGCCGCGACACGTAGCGCTCCATGCCGCTCTGGTAGTAGTGCAGGCCGAGCCGGGCGGCGGGCATGAACATCTCGGCGGCCCGGGCGCCCACGCGGAAATCGCAGGCCAGCACGAGGTCGGTCGCGCCGCCGTAGACGCCGCCATGCACCGCCGCGATGGTGACGGCGCGGCAGTTTTCGAACACATCGACCATCTCGCCGAAGCTGCGGCCCTCGGTCTGGCTCTGCGAGGCCACCTCTGATATATCAAAGCCGCTGCAGAAGTACTTGCCCTCGGCGCGCAGCACCAACACCAGCACCTCGGGCGTGCGGTTCACCGTTTCCACATGCTGGATCAGCACGGGTAGGTCGTCCGGCGTGAGCTTGTTGGCGGCCTGGGGACGCTGCAGCGTCAGGTAGGCGACGTGGCCGTCGATGGCGAGGGAGGGAGACATTGATGTACCAAATAGATGAATTGATATATCTGTAAGGTTAGCTAATATCCAAACCGCCATGCAACCCGCGAAAACCCTCGACACCCACAGCCTGCAGGACCGCATCCGCGCCCGGCTCGAACAAGACATCCTGGGCGGGGCGCTGTCGCCCGGCATGGCCATCGACGAAAAGGCCCTGGCTCTGAGCTTCAACACCTCGCGCACGCCGGTGCGCGAGGCGCTGCTGCTGCTGAGCGCGCGCGGGCTGGTCGACATCGTTCCGCGCACCGGCATCTACGTGCGCCAGCTGCGGGCGAACGAACTGGTCGCGATGATGGAAGCGCTCGGCGAGCTGGAAGGCGTGCTGGCGCGGCTGGCGGCGCTGCGCATCGGGCCGGCGCTGCGCGACGAGCTGCTGCGCGCCCTGGCCGGCACCGCCGCGCAGGCGCAGGCGGACGACGCCGAGGCCTACCAGCAGGCCAATGCCGCGCTGCACGACGTGATCTACCGCGCCAGCGGCAACCCCTTCATCGTGGAGCAGGCGCAGACGGTGCGCCTGCGCATCTCGGCCTACCGGGGGCGGATGTTCGAAAAGCCCGGCCGGCTCGCCGCTTCACAGCGGGAGCACGAACGGGTGGTCGAGTGGATATTGAAAGGCCACGCGGACAACGCCGCGGAGGCGATGCGCGACCACATCTCGGTGGGCGGCAAGGTGTTTGCCGACCTTGTGTTGAACAACAAGTTCGGCTGATTCGTCTGTCTTCGGGTCAGCGCACGCGCATGCCCGGCGTCGCGCCCGCCCAGGGCTCGAGCACGTGGATGCCCGGGTGGGCCTTCTCATCGCCGTGGCTCGCGGCCAGCACCATGCCTTCGCTGATGCCGAACTTCATCTTGCGCGGCGCGAGGTTGGCGACCAGCACGGTGAGCTTGCCCACGAGCTGCTCGGGCTGGTAGGCCGAGGCGATGCCGCTGAACACATTGCGCGTCCTGCCTTCGCCCGCGTCGAGCGTCAGTCGCAACAGCTTGGTCGAACCCTCGACCTTCTCGCAGGCCACGATCTTCGCGATGCGCAGGTCGATCTTCACGAAATCGTCGATGGTGATGGTGGGCGCGATGGCTTCGCCGCCCGGCAGCTCCGTCGCCTCTGCTGCAGCGGGCGCCGCTGCGGCTGCGGCTTCAGGCACGTCGAACAGCTTGTCGACCTGCTTGGGGTCGGCGCGCTGCATCAGGTGCTTGTACTCGCCGATGGCGTGGCCGGCCGGCAGCGCCTGCGCGGCGTCGGTCCAGGTCAGCGGCGAGATCTTCAGGAAGGCCTCGACGTTGAGCGCCAGTGCCGGCAGCACCGGCTTGAGGTACAGCGTGAGCAGGCGGAAGGCTTCGATGCATACCGTGCACACGTCGTGCAGGCGCGCCTCGGCGCCTTCCTTCTTGGCCAGTTCCCAGGGCTTGTTCTGGTCGACGTACTCGTTCACCTTGTCGGCCAGCGCCATCACCTCGCGCAGCGCGCGGGCGTAGTCGCGGCTGTCGTACAGCGACTGCACCTGCGTGGCGGCTGCGCGCAGCGTCGACAGCAGCGCTTCACCGTCAGCCGACACCGCGCCCAGCTGGCCGCCGAAGCGCTTGCCGATGAAGCCGGCCGCACGGCTGGCGATATTGATGTACTTGCCCACGAGGTCGCTGTTCACGCGTGCCACGAAGTCGTCGGGGTTGAAGTCGATGTCCTCGTTGCGGCCGTTGAGCTTGGCGGCGATGTAGTAGCGCAGCCATTCGGGGTCGAGCCCGATCGACAGGTACTTGAGCGGGTCGATGCCGGTGCCGCGGCTCTTGCTCATCTTCTCGCCGCTCACCGTCAGGTGGCCGTGCACGTACACGGCGTTGGGCGCCTTGCGGCCGCTGAAGTGCAGCATCGCGGGCCAGAACAGCGTGTGGAAGGTGATGATGTCCTTGCCGATGAAGTGCACCTGCTCCAGCTCGGGGTCGGCCATGTACTCGGTGTACGAGATGCCGTCGCCGCCCAGCTCGATGCAGCGCTTGTCCAGCAGGTTCTTCAGCGAGGCCAGGTAGCCCACGGGGGCGTCGAGCCACACGTAGAAGTACTTGCCCGGTGCATCGGGGATCTCGATGCCGAAGTAGGGGGCGTCGCGGCTGATGTCCCAGTCGCCCAGGCCGCCCTTGCCTTCATCGTCCTTGTAGAGCCATTCGCGGATCTTGTTCTGCACCTCGGGCTGCACGTGGCCGGGGGCGGCGGTCCATTCCTTCAGGTAGGCCTCGCAGCGCGGGTCCGACAGCTTGAAGAAGAAGTGCTCCGAACTGCGCAGCTCGGGCTTGGCGCCCGACAGGGCCGAGTAGGGGTTGATCAGCTCGGTGGGCGCGTACACGGCGCCGCACACCTCGCAGTTGTCGCCGTATTGGTCCTTGGCGTGGCAGTTGGGGCATTCGCCCTTGATGAAACGGTCGGCCAGGAACATGCCCTTTTCAGGGTCGTAGAACTGCTCGACGCTCCTGGTCTCGATGAGGCCGTTGGCGCGCAGGTCGCGGTAGATGTCCTGCGCGAGCTGGTGGTTCTCGGGCGCGTCGGTCGAGTGCCAGTTGTCGAAGGCGATGTGGTAGCCGTCCAGGTAGGGCTTGCGGCCCGCGGCGATCTCGGCCACGAAGGCCTGCGGCGTCACGCCGGCCTTGTCGGCCGCGATGGTGATGGCCGCGCCGTGGGCGTCGTCGGCGCACACGAAGTTGACGTCGGCGCCATTCATTCGCTGGTTCCGCACCCAGATGTCGGCCTGGATGTATTCCATCATGTGGCCGATGTGGAACTTGCCGTTGGCATACGGCAGGGCGGTGGTGACGAAGAGCTTGCGCGGGGCGGACATCGGGGAGGGCGCTTTCGGGAGTGACGAACGGAAGGGGCGCGGGGCCCGTGGAGGCGGCCAGGGGCCGCGTCCGGGAACCGGGCATTTTAGGCGGCCCGTCCCGAGGCCGCAGCCATGGGGCCGATCGCCCCCGGGGGCGAGGCGCCCGGAGTGACCCCGAGGCCCGCGGGGGTGTCTCCGGCGCGACGTATGCTCACGGCCTCTTTACAGAAAGTGAGCCGCCGCCGATGACCACCTCGATCCCCGCAACCCTCATCCCCGGCGACGGCATCGGCCCTGAAATCGTCGATGCGACCCTGGCCGCGCTCGATGCGCTGAAGGCGCCTTTCGCCTGGGACACCCAGATCGCCGGCCTCGGCGGCGTCAAGGCCTCAGGCGACCCGCTGCCCAAGGCCACGCTCGACAGCATCCGCGGCACGCGCCTGGCGCTCAAGGGCCCGCTCGAAACCCCCTCGGGCGGCGGCTACCGCTCGTCGAACGTGCGGCTTCGCGAGGAATTCCAGCTCTACGCCAACCTGCGTCCCGCGCGCACCATCATCCCGGGTGGCCGCTTCGACAACATCGACCTCACCGTGGTGCGCGAGAACCTGGAAGGCCTGTACATCGGCCACGAGCACTACGTGCCCATCGACGGCGACCCGCACGCCGTGGCCATGGCCACCGGCGTCAACACCCGCAAGGGCAGCCGGCGCCTGCTCGAATATGCGTTCGACACGGCGGTGGCCACCGGTCGCAAGAAGGTCACGCTGGTGCACAAGGCCAACATCATGAAGGCGCTCACGGGCATCTTCCTGGAGACCGGCCTCGATCTGTACGAAGAGAAGTACAAGGGCCAGTTCGAGCTCGACACCGTGATCATCGACGCCTGCGCGATGAAGCTGGTGCTCAACCCTTGGCAGTTCGACATGCTGGTCACGACCAACCTGTTCGGCGACATCCTCTCGGACCTCGTGGCCGGCCTGGTGGGCGGGCTGGGCATGGCGCCCGGCGCCAACATCGGCACCGACGCCGCGATCTTCGAGGCCGTGCACGGCTCGGCGCCCGACATCGCCGGCAAGGGCATCGCCAACCCGACCGCGCTGCTGCTGGCCGCCGCGCTCATGCTCGACCACGTCAAGCGGCCCGAGCTGGCCACGTGCCTGCGCACCGCCATCGACCAGACGCTCAACCTGGACAACGTGCGCACCGGCGACCTCGGCGGAACGGCCGGCACGGCGGCCTTCACCAAGGCGCTGGTCGCGCGCATCAACGGCGGTTGAGCCAGAAAACGGCAGCGCAGGTCGTCGCATGAAGAAACTGCTGCTGCCTGCGCTGGTCTTCCTGCTGGCCGGCCTGGCGTGGTCCGCCGCCGTGGCCGCGGACCCGCCGCGCTACACCGTCGTGAAGGTCGACCTTCGCACCGAACGGCTCGCGCTGTTCCTGAACGACGACACGGGCGCCGCGTTCAAGCGCTTCGACCGGCTCGAAGCCTGGTTGAAGGCGCGCAACAAGCAGCTGCTGTTCGCGGTGAATGCCGGCATGTACCACGCCGACTTTTCGCCGGTCGGCCTGCTGGTGCGCGAAGGCCGCGAGGAAGCGCCCTTGAACCTTGCCGACGGCGTCGGCAATTTCTTTCGCAAGCCCAACGGCGTGTTCCTGGTGACGGCCGACGGGCCGCGCATCGTCGAGGCCTCGGAGTACCCGGCGCTCGCGAAGGCCCTCCGCAAGGGCGCCGTGCAACTGGCGACCCAGTCGGGCCCGCTGCTGCTGCACCACGGCGTGGTGCATCCGGCGCTCATTCCGAATTCGGATTCGCGCAAGACCCGCAACGGCGTATGCGTGTCGGGCGCCACCGCGATCTTCGTCTTTGCCGAGACGCCGGTGAATTTCCACGATTTCGCGCTCTACTTCCGCGACGTGCTGCATTGCCGCGACGCGCTGTACCTCGACGGCACCGTGTCGGCGCTGTACTCGAAGACACTGCAGCGCAACGACTTCGTGCGCGACCTCGGGCCGATGCTGGCCGTCGTCTCGCCCTGAAGCACTTCCCACTCTGTCATCTGTCTCTTCTTTTCGAGCCATGTCCACACCGCTGCCCGTCTTGTCCCTCCTCGAAACCCGCGTGCTCGGCGTGCTGGCCGAAAAGCAGCGCACCGTGCCCGACAGCTACCCGCTCACGCTCAACTCGCTCGTATCGGGCTGCAACCAGAAGACCAGCCGCAACCCCGTGCTCGAACTCAGCGAGTCGCAGGTGCAGGCCGCCATCGACAGCCTGAAGGGCTACAGCCTAGTGGCCGAGACCAGCGGCGGGCGCGCCTTCCGCTACGAGCACAACGTCGACCGCGTGCTGCGCATCCCCTCGCAGTCGGTCATCCTGCTCACCGTGCTGATGCTGCGCGGCCCGCAGACGGCCGGCGAGCTGCGCATCGCCTGCGACCGCATGCACAACTTCGCCGACATCTCGTCGGTCGAGGGCTTCCTCAACGAACTCGCCGAACGGCCGGCCGGCGCGCTGGTGGTGAAGCTCGCGCGCCTGCCGGGCGCACGAGAAAGCCGCTGGGCGCACCTGCTGAGCGGGCCGCCGGCGGAAGAGGTGGCCGGACCGGGCGCATCGGGCGACGCAGCCTTTGCCACGCACGGCGATTCGCTCGGCGAAGTCGCGGCGCTCAAGGCCAACGTGGCGCGGCTCGAAACCGAGGTGGCCTCGCTGAAGGCGCTGCTGAGGCGCGTGTGCTCGGAGCTGGGCATTTCCGCCGACGTACCCGAAGCCTGATCCCGCCGCTTCACACAGGCTTCATCCAGGCCGCACATGCGCGGCCTACCTTCGGACCCATTGCGAACCCCAATGGAGCTCCGACCATGGACCACGGACAGACCGCCGCCTGGCGCGACCACACCCCCTTCGACGACATCACCCGCCGCCTGCTGGGCTGGCTCGCGGCGTTCGCCGGCCTCGCCAGCCTCTACGCCTTCTTCTGGTGGGCCGCCTCGGCCACCGGCTTCCTGCTGTTCGACGGCTGGTGGCACACCTGGCGCGGCCTGGGCACGGCCCTCGCATTCCGCGACGCGGATTCGGCGATCTACCTGCTGAGCTGGACGCTGTCGGTCCTCGGCGGCGCGTTCGGCTGGGTCGCACTGATCGCACTCGCCGTGACCCATCGGCGCGGCTGGGGCGCGGTGCCGATGTGGATCAAGGTCGGCTGCCTCCTTGGCGCCTTCGCAGGGCTGGCCTTCGAGCCTGGGCGGCTGCTGGCGCTGGCGCCGATCGTCGGGGCGGTGCTGCTGATGCTGCGGTCGATGTTGTCCGTGCGCTGATCCCATCGGCTATCGTCGGCTTCCTCGTTGTTCGCGGGAGCCGCATGACCTACGTCTGTCCCCATTGCCATCAGCCGGGCATCGCCGCCATGGCCAAGCGCTGGTCCAGTCGCGCTTCGCCTGCGGTGTGCGGGCTCTGCGGCAAGCTCTCGCATGTGTTGGCCAGCACGTCGAGCGGGATCGGGGTGGCGGGCCTGCTGATCGTCGTGCTGTCGGGCATCGCAGCGGCCGCATGGGACATGGCGCCTCTGGTACTGCTCGGCCTGGGCCTGGCGGTCGCCAACAACTTCCGGGCCTGGCGCCGCGCCACGCTGTGGCCGATCTCGAAGGAAAGTGCCGACAACGCCAGGAAGGTCGGCTGGTTCGTCGCAGGCCTGCTGGCACTGTTCGGTCTGGGCTCGTGACGCTGCGCGCGCTCAGCCGCCCGCCGACACCGGCACATCCAGACTGACCTTCACCGGGTCCATCGTCACCAGCGTGCGGAAGCGCTTGACGTTGTTGCTCTGGAAAAACAGCTGGCGCGTCAGCGCCGTGTACTGCGCCATGTCGCGCACCACGCACACGAGGATGAAGTCCCACTCGCCCGTCACGTAGTAGCACTGCTGCACCTGCGGGCAGTCGCGAAAGCTCTGCTTCATGGCGTCGAGCCGTTCGATCTGCTCGCTCTCGGCCTCGACCTCGACCACGATGGTGAGCGGGTGTCCGAGTGCGGCCGGCGACAGCACGGCGCCGTGGCGCTGGATCACGCCCTCGTCGCGCAGGCGCTTGAGCCGGCGGTTCACCGCCGCCGTCGACAGGTGGATGCGCTCGCCGAGTTCGCCCTGCGAGAGGCGGCTGTCGGCCTGGATCAGTTCCAGCAGGTGCAGGTCGAGGGCGTCGAGGGGTGTCATGGGAGGGTGTAGCGCTCACGCAAAAACGTTGCGTGGCAGCGGCTTATTTTGCGCACCTGTCCCGCTGCGTTGTCAATAGCATCTCGCCATGAAGTTTCCAGACCACCCCCTGCGCGACCAGCTGGCCGGCTGGCGGCACCAGCTGCATGCGATGCCCGAGACCGGCTTCGAGGAAGCGAAGACCTCGGCCTTCATTGCGAGCGCGTTGCGCGCGCTGGGGCTCGAGGTGCACACGGGCATTGGCGGCACCGGGCTGGTCGCCAGCCTGACGGTGGGCCGCGGGACGGGCGTGATCGGCCTGCGCGCCGAGATGGATGCGCTGGCCATCACCGAGCTCGCGACCGAGCGGCCGTACGCCTCCGCTGCGCCGGGGCGCATGCACGCCTGCGGCCACGACGGCCACATGGCGATGGTGCTCGGCGCGGCGCAGCTGCTGCGCGAGCGGCGCGATTTCGACGGCACCGTGCGCTTCATCTTCCAGCCGGCCGAAGAGCACGGCCGCGGTGCCCGGGCCATGATGGACGACGGCCTGTTCACGCGCTTTCCGGTCGACGAGATCTATGGCCTGCACAACATGCCCGGCCTGCCCGCCGGCACCTTCGCCACGCGCGCGGGCGGCCTGATGGCGAGCGAGGACAACTTCGTCATCCACATTCACGGCCGGGGCACGCACGCCGCGCGGCCGCACATGGGCATCGACCCGATCGTGATCGGCGCGCAGATCGTGCTGGCGCTGCAGACCATCGTGTCGCGCACGCTCGATCCGGGCGCGCAGGCGGTGGTGTCGTGCACCGAGTTCATCACCGACGGCATCCGCAACGCCATTCCGTCGAACGTGACGATCAAGGGCGACACGCGCAGCTACGACCCTGCCGTGCAGCGCATGCTCGAGACGCGCATGCGCGAGATCAGCGAAGGCATCTGTCGCATGCACGGCGCGCAGTGCAGCTTCAGCTACACGCACGAGTTCGCGCCCACCGTGAACTGGGCCGAGTGCGTGCCCACGGCCGTGACCGCAGCCACCGCCGTGGTGGGCGCCGAGAAGGTCGATGCCAACGTCGCGCCGATGATGATCTCGGAGGACTTCGGCGCCTTCCTGAAGGCCGTGCCGGGTGCTTTCGTCTTCCTGGGCAACGGCGCTGAAGGTAAGCCCGGCGGCACGCCGCTGCACAACGGCCGCTACGACTTCAACGACGCGGTGCTGACCACGGGCGCGCGCTACTTCGCGGAGATCGTGCGGCTGCGTCTTCCCTTGCCCGCTGCGGCCTGACCGACTTTTCCTCTTCAGTTTTCCCCATGCTCTTCGCCAACCCCCACGCGCAACGGCGCGCCTACGACGCGGCCCTGAAGGCCGTCATGAACATCGAACGCGGCCGCGAGAGCCGTCAGTGGCTGTCCACCTGGGACCGGCTCGCGCCGCAGCCGACGCCTGCGTGGCGCTTGCCGCGGCTTGCCGCGCAGCTCGGCGTCGGGCAGGTGATCGTGAAGGACGAATCGCGCCGCTCCGCGCTCGGCAGCTTCAAGGTGCTCGGCGCGCCCGTCGCCTTGCTGCGGCTCGTGCTGCGTCGCTGGCCCGACAAGGGCTGGACGCCCGCCGACCTGTTCGCGGGCCGGCACGCACAGGCGCTGCGCGACTTCGTCGTCATCAGCGCGACCGACGGCAACCATGGCCGCGCGCTGGCCGCCGCTGCGCAGAGCATGGGCTGCCGCTGCGTGATCGTGCTGCACGCGCAGGTCAGCGAGGAGCGCGAGGCGCCCATCGCCGCGCTCGGCGCCGAGATCGTGCGCATCACCGGCAACTACGACGCCTCGGTGGAAGAGGCTGCGCGCCTGGCGAAGGCGAACGGCTGGGAGGTGGTCTCCGACACCTCCTACGAAGGCTACGAAGAGATCCCGCGCGACGTAATGCAGGGCTACGGCATCCTCGTCGACGAGCTGCTGGAGAACACCGCGCCCGGCGCGCCGTGCCCCTTCACCCACGTCATCGTGCAGGGTGGTGTCGGCGGGCTCGCGGCCGGTGTGGCCAGTCATTTCTGGGAGCGCTACGGCGCTGCGCGGCCGACGCTGATCGTGGTCGAGCCCGAACAGGCCGACTGCCTGCTGCAAAGCGCGCGCAGCGGCCGCCCCGACCGCGCGACCGGCAGCGTCGACTCGGTGATGGCCGGGCTGGCCTGCGGCGAGACCTCGCCGCTCGCGTGGCGCTTCCTGCAGCCTTCGGTCGATGTCTTCATGACCGTCACCGATGCCGACGCCGAGCACGCCATGCGCACGCTTGCCACCGGCGCGGCGGGCGACGTACCCGTGCTGGTCGGCGAATCCGGCGCGGCCGGGCTTGCAGCGTTGCAGGTGCTTGCGGCCGACCCCGAACTGGCGCGCGCCGCCGGCCTCGATGCCGATTCGCGCGTGCTGCTGTTCAGCACAGAGGGCGCGACCGCGCCGGGCGTGTATCGCGCACTGACGGGGCGTTCAGGTGAGGAAGTCGTGGCGGCGCAGGCGCAATGGCTGCAACGCGAAGGCATCACCGAAGCCGCCTTGATGGCACGCATCGACGAACACGCCGCCATCGGCGCGATCGCGCAGGGCGGCGTCTGCCGCATCGCACTCACGGACGCCGACCGCGCGGGCCGCGACCGGCTCGTGCAGTGGATGCAGGACCTCGGGCTCACCGTGCGCGTCGACCGCATCGGCAACATCTTCGGCATCCGCCCCGGCCGGCAGCCCGACGCAAGACCGGTGATTACCGGCTCGCACATCGACACCGTCGCCACGGGCGGGCGCTACGACGGCAACTACGGTGTGATGGCGGGGCTGGAGGTCGTGCGCTGGCTCAACGACAACCAGCGCGAGACGCTTCGGCCCTTCGTGGTTGCTGCGTTCACCAACGAGGAGGGCGTGCGCTTCATGCCCGACATGATGGGCTCGCTGGTGCATGCGGGCGGGCTGCCGCTCGACGCGGCGCTCGACACCGTCGGCACCGACGGTGCGCGGCTGGGCGACGAACTCGCACGCATCGGCTATGCGGGCGACATGGCCTGCGGCGCACTGGTGCCGCACGCCTTTGTCGAGCTGCACATCGAGCAGGGCCCGGTGCTGGAGGCCGAGGGCATCACCATCGGTGCCGTGGCCGACCTGCAGGGCATCTCGTGGCAGGAGATCGTCGTCACCGGCCAGTCGAACCACGCGGGCACCACGCCGATGCGCCTGCGCCACGATGCGGGTTACTGCGCCGCCGCCATCGCGGTGTTCGTGCGCGAACTGGCGCGGCGGTACGGCGGTAGCCAGGTCGCCACTGTCGGCGCCATCGACCTGCACCCCAACCTCATCAACGTGATCGCGGCCCGCGCCACGCTCACGGTCGACCTGCGCAACACCGACGAAGCCACGCTGCAGGCGGCCGAAGTTGAACTGGCCGACCATCTGCGGCAGCTCGAAGCGACCGAAGGCGTGACCATTGCCGCCCGCACGCTGGCCCGCTTCGAGCCGGTGCGGTTCGACGAGCGACTGGTGCGCGTCATCGAAGCCAGCGCGCATGCGCGCGGCCTGAGCCACCGCCGCATGACCTCGGGCGCGGGCCACGACGCGCAGATGATGGCGCGCATCGGCCCAGCCGCGATGATCTTCGTGCCCAGCGTGCGCGGCATCAGCCACAACCCGAAGGAGCACACGGCAAGCGCCGATCTGGTGCAGGGGGCGAACGTGCTGCTGGATGTGGTGCTGGGGCTGGTGGACGAGGCGGGGTGATGCGGCGCCTGCTTGGGGCTCAGCTCGTCGGGTTCTCGTGCAGCCCGACGATCTCGATGACCTCGACATCGCCGACCTTTCGTGCACCTTCCATGAAGTGGCCGCGCACGCCGACCGCGATGCGGGCCCGGTGAACCGTGCTGCGCATGGCAGGAAACAGCACCCACATCGACGCCTTGCCTTCCAGCGGCACCGTCACGTCCTTTTCGAGCGGTACGCCGGCGTCATCCAGAAACTCGGGGTGGATCGCGAAGATGCCGTCGGCTTGCGGGTCGTCGCCTGCATAGAGAAAGTCGCAGCGCAGATGCTGCAGCGTGGATTTGCGGCCACCTGCCGACGGCGGATAGAGGCGATAGCGCACGACGAAGTCCGGCCCGTGCCCGCGAACGTGCGCATAGCTTTTCATGCGGCGCGCGCTATCGGCAGACCGCGTACAGAAAGCACGACCGCGGCTCGTTCGACAGGTTGGGATGCACCGTGTGGCGGGCGAGCCGGCCTTCCAGGGTGAAGCCGCTCTTTTCGAGCATGCGCGCCGAGGGTCGGTTGTCGACGTCGCAGGATGCTTCGACGCGGAAGACCTCGTCGCGCGACAGGGCCAGCCGCGCGAACGCGCGCAGGGCTTCCGGCATGAGGCCATGGCCCCAGTGCGACCTGGCGAGCACGTAGCCGACATTGACCGTGTGCGCCGACACCCGGCCTTCGAGCATGCCGATGGGCTCGTCCGATGCATCGGCCGTCCTGCGCGTGAGCACATAGGGCAGGGCACTTCCCCGTTGCCAGCCTTCGATGCAGTACGCCACGAAGTCCTGCGTTTCGCTCAGTGCGGCATGGGGCTTCCACACCATGTAGCGGCAGACCTGAGCGTCTTGTGTGTAAGCGGCGAAGAGTGCGGCTGCGTCTTCGGGCCGGGGCGGACGCAAGACCAGTCGGTCGGTCTCGATGCGGGAGGGATAGGGTTGCGGCATAGGCGTCGGACCTTACACCGGCGCCCACCCGAAGAACCGCACCACCTCGTCCCTCTGCCGCATCGCATCCGCGCGCCCGAGCGCCATCAGGTCGCGCGTGTAGGCCGCTTCGAACAGCAGGTAGCTTGCCAGCGCGCCGCCCTTCACGTCGGCCGCGACCTTCGAGCCGCCCAGCAGGTGCCGCACGGCGCCCGGCAGGGCATCGACGTGGCGCGCGGCGATCACGTCGATGCGCTCCGACGGCGAGATCACCAGCAGGTCGAGCGGGCGCAGCGTGCTCGCCGCGCGGGCTTCCTCGGGGATCAGGCCCAGCGTGTGGTTGATGCGGCGCAGCCGCTCGATGTCGACCGCCAGTGCATCGAGAAAGATGCTCGACAGCGCATGGCCCGCGATCTGCGCCATGGTCGGGTAGCCGCTGTGGGTGTTGGGTGCGGCCTCGTCGCGCGGTTCGTGCATGCGCCCGGCGCCGATCACCACGATGCGTTGCGCGCCCAGGTGGATCGCCGCCGCGATGGGCGCCGACTGGCGCATCGAGCCGTCGCCGAAGTATTCGACATGGCCCGCCGGCATCGGCAGTTCGGTGGCCGGGAACACGAACGGAATGGCCGACGATGCCATCAGGTGCGCGTGCGTGATGCGGTCGCGCACCGACAGGCGCTGCGAGCGCACCCAGGGCTCCATCGGCACGGCCGCCTCGAAGAAGGTGACGTGCTCGCCCGAGCTGTAGCTCGACGCCGTGACGGCCAGCGCCTGCACGTGGCCCTGCTGCATCAGCATCGGCAGGCGGTCCAGCGGCACCATGCGCGCCAGCAGGCCGGCCAGCGGCGTGTTGTCGAGCAGCGACTTCGGCTTGATGCGTGCCCAGTTGGCCGCGAAGCGCCCCAGGCCCAGCAGCATGCGCCAGCGCGCGCCGCTGCCGAGCACCGAGAGCGAGTCGGCGCGGTAGATCTGCTCGGCGCGGAACTCGCCCCACACCTGCGCGATGTGCGCCACCACGTGGTCGAAGTTGTCGGCGCCGCAGGCCAGCGCGGCGGCGTTGATGGCGCCGGCCGAGGTGCCGGTGATGACTTGGAACGGGTTGCCGCTGCCGACTGCCGCACCCGCCGCGATGGCGTCGCGCCGGATCTCGGCGATGGCTTCGAGCACGCCGACCTGGTAGGCGGCGCGGGCGCCGCCGCCTGTCAGCAGCAGGCCGGTGGCGGGGCTTGTCTCGGGCATTGAGGTTTTTCTTGTTCGGCGTTTTCGGCGAGGGATTGGGCGCGGTCCGGTACGGGCTTGGCGGGCCGAATAGACTAAGCCCCATTCAGGAGCTAGAACAATGGCACTCACCCCCGAAGGGCTCATGGACGCGCTCAAGAGCGTCACGGACCCTAACACCGGCAAAGAATTCGCGGCGACCCGCTCGCTCAAAAACCTGCAGATCGCGGAGGGCGATGTCTCGTTCGACCTCGAACTGGGCTACCCGGCGAAGAGCCAGCGCGCGGCCATCCGCAAGTCGCTCGTGGCCGCGGCCAAGACCGTGCCGGGCGTGGAGAACGTGTCGGTCAACATCGTCACCAAGGTCATCAGCCATGCGGTGCAGCGCGGCGTGCAGCTGATGCCCAACGTGCGCAACATCGTGGCCGTGGCCTCGGGCAAGGGCGGCGTGGGCAAGAGCACCACGGCCGCCAACCTGGCGCTGGCGCTGGCCGCCGAGGGCGCCACCGTGGGACTGCTCGACGCCGATATCTACGGCCCCAGCCAGCCCATGATGATGGGCCTGGAAGGCAAGCCCGAGAGCCTGGACGGCAAGACCATGGAGCCCAAGGAGCGCCACGGCGTGCAGGTGATGTCGATCGGCTTCCTGGTCGACGCCGACCAGGCCATGATCTGGCGCGGCCCCATGGCCACGCAGGCGCTCGAACAGCTGCTGCGCCAGACCAACTGGAAAGACCTCGACTACCTGATCGTCGACATGCCCCCGGGCACCGGCGACATCCAGCTCACGCTGAGCCAGCGCGTGCCCATGACCGGCGCGGTGATCGTCACCACGCCGCAGGACATCGCGCTGCTCGACGCCAAGAAGGGCATCAAGATGTTCGAGAAGGTCGGCGTGCCGATCCTGGGCATCGTCGAGAACATGGCGGTGCACATCTGCTCGAACTGCGGCCACGCGGAACACATCTTCGGCGCCGACGGCGGCAAGAAGATGGCGGCCGAGTACCAGATGGACTACCTGGGCGCGCTGCCGCTGAACATCAACATCCGGCTGCAGGCGGACAGCGGCGCGCCGACCGTGGTGTCCGACCCCGACGGCGAGGTGGCCGGGCTCTACAAGGCGGTGGCGCGAAGCGTGGCCGTGGGCATCGCCGAGAAGGCGAAGGACTTCTCGGCGAAGTTCCCGACGATCTCGATCAGCAAGAACACCTGAGGGTGGAGATCCTGGAGACCCCGGAGACGCGCGAGGTGCTGCAGCGATGAATCTCTTGGCCTCCATGCGCTACCTCGTTGCGCTCAACGAGCACAAGCATTTCGGTCGCGCCGCGCAGTCCTGCCACATCACGCAGCCGGCGTTGTCGAATGCCCTGCGTGCACTGGAGACCGAGTTCGGCGTGGTCATCGTCAAGCGCGCCCGCGTGTACGTCGGCCTCACGTACGAAGGCGAGCGCGTGCTGGCGACGGCCCAGCGCATGTTGCGCGACAACGAAGTGTTGCTGCAGGAGCTGCGCAGCGAAGAGGGCGATCCGCGCGGGCACTTGCGCATGGCGGCGGTGCCGACGGCCATCCCGATGCTGTCCCGCTTCGCCGCGCTGTTGCACCAGCGGCATCCGGGCATCATGCCGGCCGTGCTGTCGATGAGCTCGCAGGAACTGGAGACGGGGCTCGAGAGCCTGTCGATCGACCTGGCCCTGGGCTACACCGAGCGCATGCATCTGCCGGGCATCAAGCTCACGGCCTGGCCGCAGAGCATCGAGCACTATTTCCTGCTGCGCCGCGCGCAGACGCCGTCATCCGACACGCTGCGCATCGGCGAGCCGATCGCGTGGGCCGAGGCGGGCAAGTTGCCGCTGTGCCTGCTCACGCCCGACATGCACAACCGGGCCATCATCAACCAGGCGCTTCGCGAGGCCGGGGTGCCGGCTGTGCCGGCCATCGAGACCAACTCGGTGCTCACGCTGGCATTGGCGGTGAGCATCGGCACCGTCAGCAGCGTGCTGCCGGGCGGCATGGTCGCGGCGGTGCGCAGCCACCGCGAGCTGGAAGCGCTGCCGTTGGTGGCGCCCGAAGTCCGCACGCCCATCGGCTTCATGACCCAGGAAGGCGTGCGGCCCTCGCGCGCGCTCGATGCGGCCGTGGCCTTCCTGCAGACGCCGCAGTGGCGTGAGCAGATCCGCCTGCACAGCGGCGCGCTCGACGGCTGACAACCGGCATGCACGGCCCCCTGCCGTGCCCCTGGTTGGTGCATTCAATTCTTGAATCGCGCCATGCGCGGATCGAATTTGACGGCGCGCAAAGTACCCACTCACACTCCGCGGCCGGATTCACAACCAGTCACACACCCGGCCAACAAGGAGACATATGGCAGGCTCAACGGCAGGCGTTCTCGAGGGAGATCGCATCAACGGCGCAGGGCAGCAACAGCAGCCCGGCTTCCTCGACAAGGAACGCATCATCGCGGGCCGCGGCTTCAACCGGTGGCTGGTTCCGCCGGCCGCGTTGGCCATTCACCTGTGCATCGGCATGGCCTATGGCTTCTCGGTGTTCTGGCTGCCGTTGTCGAAGGCGTTGGGCACGGCCGGCACCGGCGCGCAGGCCTGCGCCAAGGACATGAGCTTCTTCGCCGAACTCTTCGCCACGACTTGCGACTGGCGCGTGGCCACGCTGGGCTGGATGTACACGCTGTTCTTCGTCTTCCTCGGGTGCTCCGCGGCCCTGTGGGGCGGTTGGCTCGAACGCGCGGGCCCGCGCAAGGCCGGCGTGGTGTCGGCGGTGTGCTGGTGCGGCGGCATGCTGCTGTCGGCGCTGGGCATTCACCTGCACCAGTTCTGGCTGATGATCCTGGGCTCGGGCGTGATCGGCGGCATCGGCCTCGGGCTGGGCTACATCTCGCCGGTGAGCACGCTGATCAAGTGGTTCCCCGACCGCCGCGGCATGGCGACCGGCATGGCCATCATGGGCTTCGGCGGCGGCGCGATGATCGGCTCGCCGCTGGCCGTCGACCTGATGAAGCGCTTCTCGACCTCGACCGACGTGGGCGTGATGCAGACCTTCGTCGTGATGGCGCTGGGCTACTTCGTCTTCATGATGGCCGGTGCGTTGGGTTACCGCGTGCCGCCCTCGGGCTGGAAGCCGGAAGGCTGGACGCCGCCGCCCGCGCAGACCAGCAACACCATGATCACGCAGCGCCATGTGCACGTGAAGAAGGTCTGGGGCATTCCGCAGTTCTGGCTCGTGTGGCTGGTGCTGTGCATGAACGTGAGCGCCGGCATCGGCGTGATCGGCATGGCTTCGCCCATGCTGCAGGAGGTGTTCGGCGGCGCGCTGATCGGCGCGACCGGGAAGTTCGGCCAGCTCGACAAGACACAGCTGGCGGCCATCGCTGCCGTGGCCGGCGGCTTCACCGCGCTGCTCTCGCTGTTCAACATCGGCGGGCGCTTCGTGTGGGCCAGCCTGTCGGACAAGCTGGGCCGCAAGCTCACCTACACCGTGTTCTTCGTGCTCGGCGGCATCCTGTACGCGAGCATTCCGTCGTCGGCCGGCGCGGGCAGCAAGCTGCTGTTCGTGGGCGCCTGCTGCGTCATCGTGTCGATGTATGGCGGCGGCTTCGCCACGGTGCCGGCCTACCTGGCCGACCTGTTCGGCACGCAGTTCGTGGGCGCCATCCATGGCCGCCTGCTCACGGCGTGGGCCACGGCAGGCATCCTCGGGCCGGTGGTGGTGAACTACATGCGCGAGTACCAGTTGGGCCTGGGCCTGCCGCGCGAGCAGGTCTACAACCAGACCATGTACATCCTGGTGGGCATGCTGGTCATCGGCTTCATCGCCAATCTGCTGGTGCGTCCGGTGGCCGACAAGCACTTCATGACCGACGCCGAACTGGCCGTCGAGAAGAAGCTGGCGCACGAGAAGGCCTCGGCCGCCGAAGTGGGCAGTGGCTCGGGCAGTGCCGACACGGTGAGCCCGGCGGTGGTGGTGCTGGCCTGGCTGGCGGTGGGCATTCCCCTGGCGTGGGGCGTGTACAAGACCCTGGTCAGCGCGGCCAAGTTTTTCGGCTGATCGCGGATATCGCGGACATTGCGGCGCGGGCCGCAGGCGGACAATGGCGACCCCCATTGGGTTACCCTTTCCGCCACCATGAAATCCAAAGCCCAGTTCCGCCTGCGCATCTACCGGGACGACACCATCGCCATCGGCCCCGGCAAGATCGCCGTGCTCGAAGCCGTGGCCGAGACCGGCTCGATCTCGGCGGCGGCCCGCCTGCTCGGCATGTCGTACCGCCGCGCCTGGATGCTGATCGACGAGATGAACCAGACGCTGGCCTCGCCGGCCGTGAACACCGCCGCCGGCGGCTCGCGCGGCGGCGGCACGGCGCTCACGCCAGTGGGCGAGGACATCGTGAAGCGCTACCGGGCCATCGAGAACGCGGCGCGCCTGGCGACCGCGGCCGACGTTCGCGCGCTCACGCGGCTGCTCGCGCCATGAGCGATGAGGCCTTCGATCCTGTCGTCTGCCGCCCGGTCGGCATCGTGCGCAGCCGCTTCACCGAGACCTCGGGCATGCCGATCCAGACGGCCGGTGCGCCCGAGGAAACGGGGCGCCTCGAAGTGTTCGCCGAGTTCGCCCCCGGTCTGCGCGACATCGAAGGCTTCGACTACCTGATCCTCGTCACGCACCTGCATCGCTGCGCGCATGAACGGCTCGAAGTGGTGCCCTTCCTGGAACAGGGCAACGCGTCTCACGGCGTCTTTGCCACTCGCGCACCGGCACGGCCCAACCGGCTGGGCCTGTCGATCGTGCGGCTCACGGCGGTGGAAGGCGCGACCTTGCACTTCAGCGGCAACGACATGCTCGACGGCACGCCCGTGCTCGACATCAAGCCCTACGTGCCGCGCTTCGACGTGCGCGAGACCGAGCGCGTGGGCTGGTTCGGCGCGCGGCTCGATCAGCTGCCGCGCACGCGATCCGACGGCAGGATGGATTGATCGCTGTCGGGTGAGCCCGGCAGCAGGTCGCCCTGCCAGCACGACCAGACGTTCTGCGACAGCGTCTCGCGCGCCTGCGGCGGCGCCTCGCGGATCGTGCCCATGCTGATGAAACCCGCCAGGTACTCGCCCGGCTGCACGCCGACCTGACGCACCAGCGTCTCGTCGAAGCAGCGCTCGCCGCTGAGCACGATGGCGCCATAGCCCAGCTGGTGCGCGGCGGCCAGCAGGTTGCCCAGCGCTGCACCGGCACCCAGCCACTGCTCGCGCGCCGGGATCTTGCTGCGCTCGCGCGGCGACACCACGAAGCCCAGCAGCAGCGGCGGCCGCGTGGCGTGCTCGCGGGCGCGCCGCAGATCGGTGGGGCTGGCGAGCGGATCGCGGCGCAGCTTCTCCTGTTCGAAGCACCAGGCCAGCGCCTCGCGGTTCTGCGGACGGAACTCGATCACGCGCCATGGATGCAGCCCGCCGTGGTCGGGCGCGCGCAGGCCGGCCTGCAGGATGGCGTCGAGTTCGTCGGGGTTCGGTCCGGGTGATTGCAGACGCCGCGGCGAGACGGAGCGCCGCGTCAGCAGCACTTCGAGGATGCGCTCCGCACCCGTCATGTGGCGCCACTGGGTTGTCATTGCTCCCGCCGGTCGGTCCACGCCGCGCTGCGGCGCAGCACTTCGCCGATGTCCTGCGCGTCGCCCGGCGCCACCAGGAACGACTGGCTCTCGCCGCCCGGCGCGATGATCGACAGCACGAAGCCGCCCGCGTCCAGCGTGCGTTCGATGCGCCATTCGTGCACCTGCGTCACATGGCGAAGCTCCGGCCTGCCGGAGGTCGAACGAACCACGGTGTCGTGAAGGGAAGGGCGCATGGGGCGGATGGACAAAGTCTCCAACGCTGTATCCGTCAGTATATGAAGATGGGTGCATTCGTGCACCCCCGAGTGAACCAGAATGCGGCTCATGTAACAATTGCGCCGTATCTCAATGAACACGACGACCGCTTCACTCATCGCCACCACCGACTGGTCTCCGCTGGTCCTGTCGCTGCAGGTCGCGGCGGTCGCGACGGTGCTGGCGCTGGTGGTGGGCGTGGCGCTGGGCTGGGTCTTCGCGCGCAAGCAGTTCGTCGGCTCGGGCGTGCTCGAGGCCGTGTTCATGCTGCCGCTGGTGTTGCCGCCCACGGTGATCGGCTACGCCATCCTGGTGGCGGCGGGGCGACGCAGCCCGCTCGGCGCCTGGCTGCGCGAGCACTTCGACTACACCATCATCTTCAGCTGGCACGGCGCGGTGGTGGCCTCGGCCGTGGTCGCGCTGCCGCTGGTGCTCAAGTCGGCCAGCGCCGCGTTCTCGAATGTCGATCGCTCGCTCGAAGCCGCCGCCAGCACCTTGCGCCAGTCGCCGTTCTCGGTGTTCCTGCGCGTCACGCTGCCGCTGGCCTGGCCCGGCATCCTGGCCGGCACGCTGCTCGCCTTCGCGCGCGCCATGGGCGAATTCGGCGCCTCGCTGATGGTGGCCGGCTCCATTCCCAAGCAGACCCAGACCCTGTCGATGGCCATCTACGACGCCGTGCAGGCCGGCCACGACGACCTGGCGCTGCTGCTGGTCGTCGTCACGTCGGTGCTGTCGATTGCCGTGCTGGTGGTGTCGAACCGCTTTTTCTCGCTTCGTTGATTTCCACTTTCCAGGAGACTGTGCTCATGCGTCCGTTCCGCCCGTTTCGTCTGTTGTCCGTCGTGCTTGCCCTGGCCCTGCCGCTCGCGGCTGCCGCGCAGCAGATCACCGTGTCCGCTGCCGCGAGCCTGACCGATGCGTTCAAGGAAATCGGTCCCAAATTCGAGGCCGCCAAGGCCGGTGCCACCGTACGCTTCAACTTCGCCGCCTCGGGCGTGCTGCTGCAGCAGATCGGGCAGGGCGCGCCGGTCGACGTGTTCGCCAGCGCCGACCAGGAAACCATGAACCGCGGCAACGACCAGAAGCTCATCGACGCCGCCACCCGCAAGGACTTCGTCACCAACAGCCTGGTGCTGGTCGAGCCCGCACAGGGCGCCATCGGCCTGAAGTCGCTGCAGGACCTGAGTGCCGCCAACGTGAAGAAGATCGCTGTCGGCAAGACCGCCACCGTGCCGGTCGGCCGCTACACCAAGCAGGTGCTGGACAACGCCAACCTCTGGACCGCGCTCGAACCCAAGTTCGTGCAGGCCGACAGCGTGCGCCAGGTGCTCGACTACGTGAGCCGGGGCGAGGTCGAGGCCGGTTTCGTCTACCGCACCGACGCGGCCGTGGCCGGCGACAAGGTCAAGGTCGCCTTCACGCCCACCGGCCACACGCCCGTGACCTACCCGATCGCCGTGGTGGCCGAGAGCAAGCAGAAGGCACTGGCCGGCGACTTCATCGCGTTCCTCGCGACGCCCGCCGCACAGGAAGTGCTCACGCGCTACGGATTCGGCAAGCCATGATCGATGTCGATCTGCAGCTCACGGTGAAGGACGGAGCCCGGCGCTTCGACCTCGCCGTGCGCTTCCAGACCGACGTTCCCTTTGCTGCACTCTATGGCCCCTCGGGGGCCGGCAAGTCGCTGACCTTGCAGGCCATCGCCGGCCTGCTGCATCCATCGGCGGGCCATGTGCGGCTGGACGGCCGCACGCTGTACGACGCCGCGCAACGCATCGACGTGCCCGCGCCGGCGCGGCGCATCGGCTACCTGTTCCAGAACTACGCGCTGTTTCCGCACCTGTCGGTGCGCGAGAACGTGGCCTTCGGCCTGACCGCGTGGCACCGCCGAACGCTGCCGGCACGCGACGCCGAGCGCGTGCAGGCGCTGCTCGAAAGCTTCGGCCTCGCCGCGCTGGCCGACAGCCGGCCGCAAAAACTCTCCGGCGGCCAGCAGCAGCGCGTGGCGCTGGCGCGCGCGCTGGCCTGCGAGCCGCAGGTGCTGCTGCTCGACGAACCTTTTGCCGCACTCAACCCCATGCTGCGCGCCGAGCTGCGCAACGAGTTGGCACAGGTGCGCAAGCAATGGGGCATCCCGGTGTTGATGATCACGCACGACATCGAGGACGTGCTCGCCCTGGCCGACGTGGCCTTCGTCTACAAGGACGGACAGGTGGTGCGGGAGATCGACCTGCACAACGCCGAAAGCCGCGACTTCGCGCTGCGCGAGATCGCCGGTGTGCAGGAAGTCGAGGAGACGCCGCTGCGCAGCAAGTTGCGGGGTTTGCTGATGGGGGGCGCGCGCGGCGGCTGAACCTGCCGCGTCAGGCGCGGAAGCCCGTGCGGTCTTCCGCGGTGATCTCCCGCAGCACCCTGCACGGCACGCCCGCCGCCAGCACATTCGCCGGTATGTCCTTTGTCACCACGCTGCCCGAACCGATCACCGCGTTGTCCCCGATGGTCACGCCCGGGTTGATGTGCACGCCGGCGCCCACCCACACGCGGTGGCCGATTCGCACCGGCCGGGCCTGGCAGGCGCCTGCCGTGCGCTCGGCGGCGTCCAGCGCATGGTTGGTGGTGTAGATGCCCACGCGCGGGCCGAAGAGCACCTGGTCGCCGATGTCGATGCCGCCGCCGTCGAGCATCACGCAGTCGAAGTTGGCGTAGAAGCCCCGGCCCACCGAGATGTTGAAGCCGAATTCGCAGCGGAAGGTGGGCTCGAAGTGCGCGCCGTCGCCCACCTGTCCCAGCAGTCGGCGCAGCAGCGCCATGCGTTCCTGTGCCGGCCGGCCGAAGCTCCGGTTGTATTCGTCGGTGCGCAGCACGGCGGCTTCGCGGGCCGCCAGCAGTTCCGGGGTCAGGTCGTCGTAGACGGCGCCGGAGAGGATGAGGGCACGTTGTTCTTCCAGGGTCATCCGGTCCACTGTACAGAGCCCGGCGCGGCACGCGAAAAAGACCCCGCAGCCCTTCATTTCCGTTTTGAATCAAGGCATGTGCCAATCCAATTTGACGGCCGGCCCTCGCGCGCGAACACTCCCGGTATGAGCGAGCAGAAGATCGAGTTTTACAAGGGCCCCGCCGGCGGCTGGGGCGCGTTGCGCAGCGTGACGAATGCGCTGCTGCGGCAGGACATCCCGGTCAAGGGCGCAAAGACGCTGCTGTCGGCCAACCAGCCCGACGGCTTCGACTGCCCCGGCTGCGCCTGGCCCGATCGCAACCATGCCTCGACCTTCGAGTTCTGCGAGAACGGCGTGAAGGCCGTGGCGGCCGAGGCCACGGCGCGGCGTGCCGGCCCCGAACTGTTCGCGAAGCACACGGTGGCCGAACTGGCCGCGCAGAGCGATTTCTGGCTTGAAGACCAGGGGCGCCTCACGCACCCCATGGCCTACGACGCGGCCAGCGACAAGTACCTGCCCATCGAATGGGACGACGCCTTCGCGCGCATCGCGCAGCACCTGAACGCGCTGCCCGACCCCAACCAGGCCATCTTCTACACCTCGGGCCGTGCGAGCAACGAGGCGGCTTTCCTGTACCAGCTGTTCGTGCGCGAGTACGGCACCAACAATTTCCCCGACTGCTCGAACATGTGCCACGAGCCCAGCGGCAGCGGCATGCGCCCGCAACTGGGCGTGGGCAAGGGCACGGTCACGCTCGACGATTTCGAGAAGGCCGACGCGATCTTCATCTTCGGCCAGAACCCCGGCACCAACCATCCGCGCATGCTCGGCGAACTGCGTGCGGCTTCCAAGCGCGGCGCGCGCATCGTGAGCTTCAACCCGCTGCGCGAGCGCGGGCTGGAGCGTTTCGCCGATCCGCAGGACAAGCTGGAAATGGCGACGCTGGGCTCCACGCCCATCAGCACGCACTACTTCCAGCTGCGCGTGGGCGGCGACTTCGCGGCGGTGAAGGGGATGATGAAGCACGTCATCGAGTGCGACGACGCAGCGGTGGCGCGCGGCGAAGCTTCGTTGCTCGACCGCGATTTCATCGCCACGCACACCACGGGCTTCGAAGCCCTCGCCGATGACCTGCGCGCCGAATCGTGGCCGCTGCTGGTGCAGGAGTCGGGCCTGAGCGAAGCGCAGATCCGTGCCGCGGCCGATGTGTACCTGGGCGCGAAGCGCGTCATCGCCTGCTGGGGCATGGGCATCACGCAGCACCAGCATTCGGTGGCGACCATCCAGATGATCGGCAACTGGCTCATGCTGGGCGGCCACATGGGCCGCGAAGGCGCGGGCGCCTGCCCGGTGCGTGGCCACAGCAACGTGCAGGGCGACCGCACCATGGGCATCTGGGAGAAGCCGCCGGCTGCGCTGCTCGACCGGCTGCAGCAGGTGTTCGGCTTCGAGCCGCCGCGCCGCAACGGCGTCGACACGGTCGAGGCGATCCAGCACATGCTCGACGGCAAGGGCAAGGTGTTCTTCGCGCTCGGCGGCAACTTTGCGGCGGCCACGCCCGACACCTACCAGACCTGGAAGGCGCTGCAGCAGTGCGACCTCACGGTGCACGTGACCACCAAGCTCAACCGCAGCCACGTGATCCACGGGCGCGAGGCGATCATCCTGCCGTGCCTGGGCCGCACCGAGATCGACATGCAGGCGAACGGCCCGCAGGGCGTGACGGTCGAAGACTCGATGAGCATGGTGCACATCTCGATGGGCATCAACCCGCCGGCGTCGGAGCACCTGCTGTCCGAGCCGGCCATCGTGGCGCGGCTGGCCGCCGCCACCATCGGCGCGCGCAGCAAGACGCCGTGGCTCTGGCTCGTCGAAGACTACGCGCGCATCCGCGACAAGATCGAAGCCGTGTTCGACGACTTCAAGGACTTCAACGCGCGCGTCGCGCACCCCGGCGGCTTCCGCTTGCGCAACACGGCGAGCGAACGCGTGTGGAACACCGCCTCGAAGAAGGCCGTGTTCTTCACCCATGCCGTGCCGCTGGACACCCACGCGCACCGCGCCCGCGCGCGCTTCGCGTCGCAGAAGGACACGGTGGTCTTCACGCTGCTGACCACGCGCTCGCACGACCAGTACAACACCACCATCTACGGCATGGACGACCGCTACCGCGGCGTGTTCGGCCAGCGCCGCGTGGTGTTCATCCACGCCGACGACATCCGTCAGCTCGGCATGAAGGACGGCGACTGGGTCGACATCCAGACCGTGTGGAGCGACGGGCAGGAACGCCGGGCGGACCGCTTCAAGCTGGTGGCCTACGACATCCCGCGCGGCAATCTCGCGGCCTACTACCCCGAGACGAACCCGCTGGTGCCACTCTCGTCAGTGGCGGAGAACGCGGGCACGCCGACGTCCAAGTCGATTCCCGTGGTGCTGTCGCTGCATGTGGCGCCGGTTGCGGTGGACGCCGACGCCGTGGCGGCATGAGCACGGGGTTCGACGCCGATTCCTTTTCCATCGCGATCCTGCGCGCGCTCGCCGAGGCACCGGGCGAGGGCGGCATGTCGCTGCCGCGCCTGGGCAAGCGGCTGGGGCAGGGCGCGAGCGTGGTCATGCGCCAGCTCACGCTGATGGGCGATGCCGCCATCGGCGGCGTGCGTGGGCCCGGCTGGGTGCGGGTGGTGCAGCTGGATGACCGATGGGTCGCGCACCTCACAGACGCCGGGCGCGCGCTTGTCGACAACCTGCCGGCTGACGAAAACCACGGCTGAGCGGACAATGGCCGCGGCCATGACAAACCTCCCCGAATCCGACTCCCTGCCGCCCCTCGCGCGGCACGCTGTGCACGTCTTCGGCGAACGCGGCCTTGCGCCCGAGGGCGTGGTGCGCGACGACACGCTGGCCGCCGAGGTGCCGGTGGCGCTGGTGTTCAACGGCGTCTCGCACGCGGTGATGATGGCCACGCCGCAGGACCTCGAGGCCTTCGCCCTGGGCTTTGCATTGAGCGAGGGCATCCTCGACAGCGCCGCCGATTGCCGCGGCATCGACGTGCGGGTGATCGATGCCTCCGAGGCCGGCCTGCCCGAGGGCATGCCGGGCATCGAGGTGCAGCTCGACATTTCCACGCGCAGCTTCGAGCGCCTGAAGGACCGTCGCCGCAGCCTCGCGGGCCGCACCGGCTGTGGCGTGTGCGGCGTCGAGAGCTTCGCGGGGCTCGACCTGTCGCCGCAGCGCGTGCCGCCGCGCGACTGGATCGAACGCGTCGATCTCGCCACCGTGCTGCGCGCCTTCGCCGCCATGTCGCCGCGCCAGCTGCTCAATGCCGAAGCCGGCGCGATTCATGCGGCCGCCTGGGCCACGGTGGACGGTGAACTGACGGACCTGATGGAAGACGTCGGCCGCCACAATGCGCTCGATAAATTGCTCGGCAAGCTCGCGCGTGCGAATCGGCTCGATGAGCCGGGCTTCGTGCTGATGTCCAGCCGTGGCAGCCACGAGCTGGTGCGCAAGTGCGCGCGCTTGGGCATCGCGGCGATGGCGACCATCTCGGCGCCCACCGCTATGGGCGTGCGCATGGCCGAGCTGTGCGGCCTGCGCTTCTGGGGGCTGTGCCGCGCGCCGCGCGGCGTGCTCTATGCCGACGGGCTGGCCGTGGCTGCGTCGGGTAGCGCGAGCACCGCGTCGGCCACGGCCTCGATGCCCTGATCCGACAGGTCGGACGCCGCCACGCGCTGGCGCTTCGCCCACGCGCGAAAGTGCGTTTCCTGCGACTTCTCGTAGTGCGGGTCGTAGTGCAGTGACATCAGCTCGGCGAACAGGTGCGGCAGGTCGGCGTCGTGCGCCCACTGCTGCCAGCGCGTCACCGTCTCCTTGCCCTGCAGCTCCTTCAGCACGCCCATCTTCTCGGCGAGCGCTGCGCGGTCGTCGCCCAGGTAGGCGTAGTCGCGCAGCAGGTAGTCCAGCCGGGCTTCGGGCGTGGCCGCCACCTCGATGCACGGCGCCGCGCGCATCTGCGCCACCAGCGGCAGGGGCAGCGAGAGCCGGCCGATGCGCACGCTCTCGCCCTCCACGTACAGCGGGCGCGACAGGTCGATGGCGTCGAGCACGGTCGCGATGCGCGTCTCGAAGTGCTTCTGCGAGGGTTGCGCCACGCCCGGCAGCGCGCCGAGCAGCGAGCCCTTGTGGCTGGCGAAGTCTTCCAGGTCGAGCACCTGTGCACCGCGCGCGGCCAGCGCGTGCAGCACGCGCGTCTTGGCGCTGCCGGTGGCGCCGCAGACCACGCGCAGGTCGAGCTTGGGCGTCAGCGCGTCGATCTGCGAGATCACGTGCCGGCGAAAGCTCTTGTAGCCGCCCGCGAGCTGCTGCGCGTCCCAACCCACGAGGCGCAGCCACGTGACCATCGAGCCGCTGCGCATGCCGCCGCGCCAGCAGTAGACCAGCGGCTTCCACTTCTCGGGGCGGTCGGCCAGCGTGTCGCGCAGGTGCTGCGCGATGTTGGCGGCCACCATCGCGCCGCCGATGCGCCGGGCCTCGAAGGCGCCCGTCTGCACGTAGACGGTGCCGACGATGTGGCGCTCCTCGTCGTTGAGCACCGGGCAGTTGATGGCGCCGGGGATGTGGTCGAGCGCGAACTCGGCCGGCGAGCGGGCGTCGATGATGGCGTCGAAGGCGTGGCGATCGGCCACCCGGACGGGCTTGCGATGACTCATGGGAGCAGGAACCTTATGCCCCGATTGTCGGCCAGTCAGGCGTACGCGGGGCCGAGGCCCTTTCGCAAGCGAGCGCTCGCCAAGTCGACAAAGGTGACCAGAACGAACATCGCGATCAACACCGTCATCGCCTGCTGCTGCTGGAAGATCGACAGGTGGAAGTACAGCAGCTGTCCCAGCCCGCCGCCACCGACGAAGCCCAGCACAGCCGCCATGCGGATGTTCATTTCCCAGCGATAGAGCGCGTAGGCCACCCACTGCGGCAGCACGATCGGCAGGCTGGCATAGCTGAAGGCGGCGACGGGGCCGGCGCCCGAGAGCGCCAGCGCCTGCTCGGGCTCGCGCGGCGCGTTCTCCAGCGCCTCGGCGAAGAGGCGGCCGAGCACGCCCGTGGTGTGCAGTGCCAGCGCCAGGGCACCGGCGAACGGCCCGATGCCGGCGGCCAGCACCATCAGCGCGGCCCACACCAGCTCGGGCACGCTGCGCAGGAAGTTGAGCACGAAGCGCGCGCCGTGGCGCAGCATTCCGCCGGTGCGTCCTGAGGCCGGCAGCGCGAGCACGGCGCCGGCCACGGCGGCCAGCACGGTGCCCAGCGCCGACACCGCGAGCGTCTGCAGCGCGCCGTGGCCGACTTTGGCGAGGAAGTCCGGCGACACATCGGGTGGGAAGAACTCGGCGATGAACTTGCCCATCAGCTTGAGGGATTCGGCCGAGCCCAGCGCGCCGTAGTCGATGCCCAGATAGACGAAGCTCACGACCACCGCCGCGGCGATCAGCGCCACGGCCAGCCAGCAACGCAGGCACACGGGAGGGCGTGGTGGCAGCGTCGTCATGCCAGGAGCTTTCGCAGCGCATTGCTCAGCATGTCGGCCAGGAGCACAAGCGCGAGAAACACGAGAAGGATGCTGCTGGCCTCGCCGCCGTTGAGCATCTTCATCGACTGGTCCATCAGCTGCCCGAGGCCGCCCGCGCCCACGAAGCCCATCACCACCGAGGCGCGCACCGCGCATTCCCAGCGGTACACGGTGTACGAGGCCAACTCCTGCGCCGTGTGCGGCAGCAGGCCATAGCACAGCGCCGCGAGCCGGCCGCTGCCGCTTTCGAGCAGCGCGCGCGCGGGGCGCGTGTCGGTCGATTCGAGGATCTCGGCGTAGACCTTGCCCAGCATGCCGCCATAGGTGATGGCCAGCGCCAGCACGCCGGCCGCGGGGCCGAGCCCGAGCGCGCGCACGAACAGCAGCGCCCACACGATCTCGGGGATGGCGCGCAGCACCATCAGCAGCCAGCGCGCGGCCTGCCGGACCACGCCGGCCTGCACGCGGCCGGGGCCCGGCCCGAGGCGCGAGATGGAGAGCGCGCGCGTGGTCACGAAGCCCAGCGGCGCGCCGATCAGCAGCGCCATGGCCGTGCCGGCCGTGGCCATCGCCAGCGTCTCGAGCGTGGCTTTCGCCAGCAACGCGAGGAAGGCCGGCGAGCCGTCGGGCGGGAAGAAGCCCGCGAGAAAGCCGCCGATGACCGCGAGCTGTCCGCTACCGAACAGCGCCCACGGCTTGAATTCAGACAGCGCGAGCACCGGCCATGCGATGACCAGCGCCGCGAGCCAGCCGGCCAGGCGGCGGCTTGCATACGGATCGCGCAGGGCGGGAGACGGGAGTGTCGTCGCGGTCACGGGCAGTCCGGTCGATGGAAGGTCGGCTCGGCGGTGCCGGCCAACGGTGCGACCGGCATCGGCCCCTGCGTCGCCACGCCGCCTTCGCTGGCATAGAGCGCATCGAGCAGCGCGGGTGTGACCTCGGCGGCCGGCAGGTCGAAAGCAACCTGCCCGTCCCGCATGCCCACGATGCGCGGAAACCAGCGCAGCGCCAGGTCCACCGCGTGCAGCGACGCGACCAGCGTGGCGCCGGTCGATTCGCTCTGTGCCACCAGCTGGCCCACGGCCGCGTGCGCCAGCGTGGGGTCGAGCGCCGACACCGGCTCGTCCGCCAGCAGCAGTGCGGGGCGCTGGTACAGCACGCGCGCGATACCCACGCGCTGCAGCTGGCCGCCCGATAGGCGGTCGCAGCGGTCGAACAACCGGTCTTCGAGCGCGAGCCGGGCCAGCGCTTCATGGGCGCCCGCGATGTCGGACGGATAGAAAAGCGAACCCAGCGCGCGCAGCGCCGACCACTGGCCGAGCCGGCCCGCGAGCACGGCCGTGACCACGCGCAGGCGCGGCGCGATCGGCGGCGCCTGGTGCACGGTGCCGATACGCGCGCGCAGTTGCTTCAGCGCACGCGCCGGCAGGTGCCACGGGTGCTGGCCCAGCGCCTGCACCTGGCCTTCGCCGGGCCGCAGGGCCGCGCCGAGCACGCGCAGCAGCGTGGTCTTGCCCGCACCCGAGGGCCCGATGACGGCGATGCGCTCGCCGTCGCGCGCGGCCAGTGTCACGCCGGCCAGCGCGCGCTGGCCGTTGGGGTGCACCACGCCTGCGCTGTCGAGCGAAAAACTCATCCGGGCGATCCGCCTACTTGATGAGCCCAGCCGACTTGCCCGCCGTCTCGATGCCGTCGTAGTTCGACGACTTGGTGGGAATGAACTTGCTCGCGCGCTGCAGCGCCATGATCTCCTTGTGCGCCGGGTTGGCCGGGTCGAGCTTGAGGAAGGCGTCGGTCAGCTTCTTCGTCACGGCCGCGTCGAGGCCGGGGCGCACGGTCCAGTTGTAGTCGTAGTAGGTCGGCGTGGTCGCGAGCACGCGCACCTTGGCGGCGTTGGGGTTCTTCGATTCGACCAGCTTGTCCCACACCGAGGCGTTGAGCACGCCGGCTTCGGCGCGCGAGGCGGCCACGAAGGCCACGGTGGCGTCGTGCGCGCCCGAGAAGGCGACGGTCTTGAAGTCCTTCTCGGGGTTGATGCCGGCCTGCAGCAGGAAGTAGCGCGGCATCAGGCTGCCCGAGGTGGACGAGGGCGCGCCGAAGGCGAAGGTCTTGCCCTTCAGATCGGCCAGGGTCTTGGCGGTGCTGTCGGTGGGCACGATGAACTTGCTGGTGAACACCTCGTCTTCCGCGCGCTGCACGATCGGCACCGCGCCGCCGTTGGTGCGGATGCGCGCCTGCACGAAGGTGAAGCCGCCGAGCCAGGCGAGGTCGATCTTGTTCGTCGCCAGGCCTTCGACCACGGCGGCGTAGTCGGTCACGGGCGTGAACTGCACGTCCATGCCGGTTTCCTTCTTGAGGTAGTCGCCCAGCGGCGTGAACTTGCGCTGCAGCTCGGTGGGCGCTTCGTCGGGAATGGCCGACACGCGCAGCACGCCCTGCGCGAAGGCGCCCAGCGCGGTGAGGGACAGCGCCAGCGCGAGCGCCAGCCGGGACACGGTTTGTTTCGATTTCATGAGAGGGGCTTTCGGGGGTGAAGGGAAAGGGTGTGTTCGCACGCGCGGGCAGACGGTGGCGCGGGCTTCGATAATCGCGGCTTGTTCCATTCGACAGAACCGTTGCCATGATCGAAGCTCCGCCCTCCAAGCTCCTGAATCCGCTGGCGCCGCTGCGGCTCACCAGCTTCTCGCATGGTGGCGGCTGCGGCTGCAAGATCGCGCCGGGCGTGCTGTCGCAGATTCTTCGCAACCATGCGGGCGGACTGATCCCGCCCGAACTCATGGTCGGCATCGAGACCGCCGACGACGCGGCAGTCTACCGGCTCAACGACGAGCAGGCGTTGATCGCCACCACCGATTTCTTCATGCCCATCGTGGACGACCCCTACGAGTTCGGCCGCATCGCCGCGACCAACGCGATCAGCGACGTGTACGCCATGGGTGGCCGGCCGATCATGGCGCTCGCGCTGGTCGCCATGCCGATCAACCAGCTGCCGGTGGAAGTGATCGCCGAGATCGTGCGCGGCGGGCAGGACGTGTGCCGTGCGGCTGGCATCCCCATTGCAGGCGGCCACACCATCGACTCGGTCGAGCCGATCTACGGGCTGGTCGCGATGGGGCTGGTGCACCCGAAGCGCGTGCGGCGCAATGCCGACGCGCAGGCGGGCGACGTGCTGGTGCTGGGCAAGCCGCTGGGCGTGGGTGTGCTGTCGGCGGCGCTCAAGAAGCAGCAGCTGTCCGAAGCCGGCTACCGCCAGCTGATCGAGAACACGACCAAGCTCAACACGCCCGGCATCGCGCTGTCGGCGCTCGACGGCGTGCATGCGCTGACCGACGTCACCGGCTTCGGCCTGGCCGGCCACACGCTCGAACTCGCGCGCGGCGCGGGGCTCACGGCGGTGGTCGAGTGGTCGAAGGTGCCGCTGCTCGACAACGTGATCGCGATGGCCGGCGGCGGCATGGTCACCGGCGCATCGGGCCGCAACTGGGCGGGCTACGGCGGCGACGTGCAGCTGCACGAAGGCCTGCCGGCCACGGCACAGGCGCTGCTGACCGATCCGCAAACTTCGGGCGGCCTGCTCGTGAGCTGCGCGCCCGAGGCGGCTGAAGCCGTGCTGGATGTCTTCCGGCAGGAGGGCTTCGGCCACGCAGCGGTGATCGGCCGCGTGGAGGCCGGCGCGCCGGGTCTCGCGGTCATCCCCTGAGAGGGTGCGAAGAAAAGAGGGGCGGAAGGGAGAGGGAGTCGAACCCTCCCGGCGACGACTGGCGCCACCCACTGGGTTTGAAGCCCAGCCGCCCCACCAGGGACGATTCCCCCCCATGAACAGTGCCCGCGATGACGATGTCATCGCCGCACCGCCTCGAACAGCACGGTGTCGGGGCGCAGCAGGTGCGCGTCCTTCACCCGCCGCGTGAAGCCCACGCGGTCGAAAAATTCAAGCAACTGGATCGCGCGCTTGCGGCCCAGGCCGGTGGCGTCGCGAAAGCTCGCGGCCTGCAGGCCTTCGGGTCCGTCGAGGCAGCCGCGCGCGAGCACGGCCAGCCGTTCGACGGTCGCGAGCGGATAGTACAAGTCTTTCACCACCTGGAAGGCTTCGCCGCGCCGCGCGAGGCTCGCGAGCGTCTGGCGCACCAACGGCTCGCTCACGGCGCAGTCTTTTGCGAGGTCGCGCACCCAGGGTGGATCGAAGCCGCCGTCGGCGAGCTTCGGCAACAGCTTCTGCGCGAGCTTCTGTTCGGCTTCGCCGAGCCGCGCCGCATGGTCGGGCAGGTGCAGCCAGGTGCCGCTGCGCGCGAGCGCGGCGCGTGACAGCAGCGCGTCGATCGCGTGGCGCCACAGCGCGTCGTCGGTGCGCGGGGCGGCCAGTCGCTTGAGGCGTCGAGCATCGGGGCCGACCTCGTCGGGCGCGTCGCGGTGAAAGTCGGCCAGTCGATCGACGATCTGCGTCTGCAGCGCATCGAGATGATCTTGCGCGATGGCGGTGGCGCCGATGCGCACTGCGTCGGCGGGCAGCGGCAGTGCGGCCTCGCCGGGCAGCGAGAGCGCCTGCGCGAGGCGCGCGGCATCGAGGCCGAGCGGTGCGTGGTGCAGCAGCGCGGCCACGCAGGTGTCGCGCTCGTCGACGGCCCACGCCGCGAGCGTGCGCAGCCGTTCGGGTGTGCGGCGATAACGCACGGGTGCGAAAGGGTCGAGTACGCGCACGCCGGCGACGGTGCGGCTGGCCGAGGCATCGCGCAGCACGCCGCGATCGCCGTGCCAGGCGCCGACCGCCTCGCGCAGCACGAGCTGCGCCAGCGCCGTCTCGCCCGGTGCCAATGCCTCGCGGTCGAGCAGCGCGACCGAGGCCATCACGTCGCTGGCACCGAGGTGCGCATGCACCGTCGCGCCCGAGCGCAGGGCGCGCGTCTCGTCGGGCCACAGCGTGAGCAGCACGTCGATGCGCGCGGTGGCCAGCGCAATGGCGGGCGCGCAGATCCAGTCGCCGCGATGCACATCCTCCTTGGCGAGTCCGGCCAGCGCGAGCGCGCAGCGCTGGCCCGCGTGCGCCGACTCGGCGGCCTGGTTCTGTGCATGGATGCCGCGCACGCGCACCGGGCGCGCGTGCGGCGCGAGCGTCAGTTCGTCGCCAATGCGCACCGTGCCGCTGTGGACCGTGCCTGTGACCACGGTGCCGACGCCGGACAGCGTGAAGGCGCGGTCGGCCGCGAGGCGGAACGCGAGGTCGTCGGCGCGTGTCGGTTGACCACGCGCCACGGCCAGCAGCCGCTCGCGCAGTGCATCGATGCCGTCGCCGGTGGTCGCCGCGACCGGGAACACCGGGGCCTGCGCGAAGGGCGTGGGCGCGAGCAGTGCGGCGATCTCTGCGCGCACTTCGGCCAACCGTGCGTCGCGCGCGGCAGCGTCGATGCGATCGATCTTGGTGAGCGCGACCGTGGCCTCGCGCACGCCGAGCAGCGCGACCACGGCCAGGTGCTCGCGCGTCTGCGGCATCACGCCGTCGTCCGCGGCCACCACCAGCAGCGCGTGGTCGATGCCGGTGGCGCCGGCCAGCATGGTGTGCAGCAGGCGTTCGTGACCCGGCACGTCGACAAAGCCCAGCGACACGCCATCGGGCGCATGCAGGTAGGCGTAGCCCAGCTCGATGGAAATGCCGCGTCGTTTCTCCTCGGGCAGGCGGTCGGTGTCGACGCCCGTGAGCGCGCGCACCAGCGTGGTCTTGCCGTGGTCGATGTGGCCGGCGGTGCCGATGATCATTGCAGTGCGTCGCGCAGCAGGGGCAACTGGGCGACGAAGGGGGCGCTGTCTTCGAGGCAGCGCAGGTCGAGCAGCAGGCGGTCTTCCGCGATGCGCCCGATCACCGGCAGCGGCAGGCCGCGCAAGGCGGTGGCGAGTTGGTCGAGCGCCGTGCCCAGGCCTTTCTTCGCGGTGCCGGCCGGCGCGAGCGCGAGGCCGGCGGAAGGCAGGCGTTCGACCGGCAGCGAACCCGAGCCGATCTGGCCGAGCAGCGGCACGACCTCGACGGTGAAGCGCGGCGATACGGCGGCCTGCACGGCGGGCTGCAGCGCCTCGGCCATCTCGCGGATCGCGTCGGCGGGGCGTGTGAGCAGTCGCAAGGTCGGCAGGTCCTGCGCGAGGCGCTCGGGGCGCAGATAGAGCGAGAGCGTGGCTTCGAGCGCGGCCAGCGGCAGCTTGCTCATGCGCAGCGCGCGCTTCATCGGGAACTTGCGGATGCGGCCCACGGCCGCTTTGCTGCCCACGATGAGGCCGGCCTGCGGCCCGCCCAGCAGCTTGTCGCCCGAGAAGGTGACGACGTCGCAGCCGGCGGCGAGCATCTCCTGCGGCAGCGGTTCGCGCGGCAGGCCGTAGTGCGCGAGGTCGACCAGCGATCCGCTGCCCAGGTCGGTGGCCAGCGGCACGCCGCGCGCGTGCGCGATGCCGGCCAGCGTGGCTTCGTCGACGGCGGCGGTGAAGCCCTGCACCGCGTAGTTGCTGGTGTGCACCTTCATCAACAGGCCGGTGTGCTCGTTGATGGCGCGCTCGTAGTCGTGCGGATGCGTGCGGTTGGTGGTGCCCACTTCGACCATGCGCGCGCCCGCGCTGGCCATCACGTCGGGCATGCGGAAGGCGCCGCCGATCTCGACCAGCTCTCCGCGCGAGACGATCACCTCGCGCTCGCGCGCCAGCGCCGAAATGGTGAGCAGCACGGCGGCGGCGTTGTTGTTGACCACGGTGGCGGCCTCGGCGCCGGTGATGCTGCACAGCAGTTCTTCGACCAGCGAGTCGCGGTCGCCGCGTCCGCCCGAGCCGAGGTCGTACTCGAGGTTGTTGGGCGAGGTCATCAGCGTCATGAGCCGCTGCAGCGCCGCGTCGGCCAGCAGGGCGCGCCCGAGGTTGGTGTGGATCACCGTGCCCGTGAGATTGAGCACGGCGCGCATGCGCGGCGCGATGCGGGCCTGCACGCGTTCGGTGAGTGCGTGCGCCAGGGCTTCGGGTTGCACGTCGGCGGCGGGCAGCGTGCCGGCCACGGCCCGCGTGCGAAGCCCGTCGAGCAGCGCACGGGCTTCACCGACGACAAGGGTGCGGCCGTGTTCGGCCAGCAGGGCGCGCGGCGTGTCGCCACGCAGCAGTTGATCGACAGAAGGCAGATCCTGGGGCCTTGCCGTCGAGCCGTGGACCACGGACTCTTCGGGCGCTGCCATCAGCCGCCTCCGCCGTCGTCAGGGATTTCAGGGTCGCCGAACAGCAGCATCAAGTTGTGGCCGCTGCGCTGGTGGCCCGCGTCGGACACGAGCAGGTCGAGCGTCACGCTGGCGAGGTCGTCGGCAACGGGTTCGACCTCCGGGTCTTTCTCCATGACCACCTGCTTGAGGTAGTGGCCGCAGCTGTCGCAGCACTCGGCCTTGACGGCGCCTTCGCGCGCGCCGGTGGCCGGCAGCTCGACGCCGGGTTCGGGCGCGAGCGATTCGAAGTGAATGCCCTTGGTGCTTTCGCAGTGCGTGCACTTGATGCGCACGTAGTGCCACTCGGTGCTACACAGTGCGCAGTGCAGGTAGCGAAATCCCGCCTCGTCGGCGCCGATGCGCGAGATGCTCGCGGTGGGCGCGCTGCCGCAGCAGGGGCATTGGTTGCCGGGGTCGGTGCGGCCGAAGATGTTCTCGCCGTGCCGCTGCGCCACCTGCAGCACGAGCTGGGTCCAGTAGGCCTGCAGGCCGGCGGCAATCAATGGCGCGGCCGCCAGGTCGAGGCCGAACATGATGCGGCGAGAGAGCTGGTCGGCCTGCTGGTCGAGCCAGGCGTCGTCGGCGGCCATCACGCGGTCGAGCGTGTCGCGCGCCGCGCCCTCGACCACCCGCGCACGAAAGATGCCGAGCAGCCGGCGCAGCTCGTTGCGCCACACGGGGTCGCGCGGCCAGCCGAAGGCGGGCATCGGCGGCTTGAGCGCCTGCGATGCGGCCTCGAGCGCAGCGGACTCGGGCAGCGCGACGTCGGGGTAGTCCTGCAGCACCTGGTGCTGGGCCTGCGCAAGGTCGGCAATGAACAGCAGGTACTCGCGCATCGCGTGCGAGGCCGCGAGCTGGCGCAGCCGCAGTTGCCGGTCGGAGAACACGGCGGCGCGCACCGGCAGGCGCAGGAACGGCATCTGCCGCCCGGCCTGCATGGCGATCTGCTCGGGGTCGAGAACGCGCGTGGTGCGAATGGGCGGTGGCGTACCGGGGGGAATGCTCATTCAGATGACTCTACAGCGATTCACTCGATTTGCGATGCGTGATCAGCCCCGACGCGGTCTCGCTGGAGGTCTGTTCGTGGAACATCGCGGAACCGGCTTTGCCGGGCCGCTGGTGTTGCCCCCGGAAGGGGGTTGGCGAAGCGACACGAAGTGCGCGAAGCCTGGGGGAGAACCTAATCACTCACCACGCGTCATCTTGCGATGCCACAAGGGGTGGTTCAGCTTTGCCCATCCCTCGGTGACGGTGCCACGCGTCATCGCACGCATTGTGCCCTTGACCCAGATCGCGGCGTAGATGTGCGTGATGACCGACAGGATCAGCACCACGGCCGAGGCCGAGTGCACGACCACCGCGATGCGCCGCACGAGGATCGGGAAGAAGCCCACGAACCACGGGCTCCAGAACATGAACCCCGTGACGAGCAGCAGCAGCAGGCTGATGCCGAAGGCCCAGAACACGAGTTTCTGGCCCGCGTTGTACTTGCCCACCGGCGGCATGCCGGACTTGTCGCCCTTGAGCATCTGTGGCGCCTTGGCGATCCATTCGCGGTCGGTGCGGTCCAGGAGGTTCTCGCGCCACATCGTGAAGAACAGGAACACGAAGCCGAACACCATCAGCAGGCCCAGGAACGGATGCAGGATGCGCGTCCACGGGCCGCCGCCGAACAGCGCGCTCAGGAAGAACAGGGCGGGGTGGAAGAAGGCCAGACCTGACAGGGCGGCCGCGAAGAACATGAGCGCGACGAACCAGTGGTTCATGCGGGTGGCATCGCGGTAGCGGCGAAGGTAGTAGCGTGTCATCGCGTGCTCCTCAGGCATGGGGGGCGGTGGACGAGGGCGATGCCGTTGCGGGCGGTGCCTCGATCACCACTTCCTCATCGGGCTTGCCGTCGCGGTCGGCATCGGGGTGCTCGTCCTTGGGCTCGATGGGGCCGGTCTTCATGTAGTGGAAGAAGCTGCCGACCACGGCGCCGATCATCGCGACCATGGCCAGCGGCTTGGCCACGCCCTTCCACAGCGAGACCAGCGGGCTGATGTGCGGGTCTTTCGGCAGGTTGGCGTACAGGCCCGGACGGTCGGCGTGCTGCAGCACGTACATGACGTGCGTGCCGCCCACGCCGGCGGGGTCGTACACGCCGGCGTTGGAGAAGCCGCGGTCCTTCAGGTCGACGATGCGCTCCGCGGCGTATTCGTGCATGTCCTCCTTGGTGCCGAAGTGCAGCGCGCCGGTGGGGCAGGCCTTCACGCAGGCCGGCTCCAGGCCCACGCCCACGCGGTCGGAACACAGCGAGCACTTGTAGGCCTTGTTGTCGGCCTTGCTGATGCGCGGCACGTCGAACGGGCAGCCGGTGACGCAGTTGCCGCAGCCCACGCAATGTTCGCTGATGAAGTCGACGATGCCGTTGGCGTACTTGACGATGGCGCCCGGCGCCGGGCAGGCCTTGAGGCAGCCCGGGTCGTCGCAGTGCATGCAGCCGTCCTTGCGGATCAGCCATTCGAGCTTGCCGGCTTCGGGTTCGACCTCGGAGAACTTCATCACCGTCCATGAGGCGGGCGTGAGGTCGTTCGGGTTGTCGTAGGTGCCGTGCGTGGTGCCGACCTCGTCGCGCAGGTCGTTCCATTGCATGCACGCGACCTGGCAGGCCTTGCAGCCGATGCAGGTCGTCACGTCGATGAGCTTCGCGACCTCCTGCACCTGCGGGCGGTGGCGGATCTCGGGCGACGGCGTGGTCGTGGCCGAGCGGGCGGCGATGTCGAGGGTTTGGAGGGACGACATCGTTCAGGCCTCCCGCCGGGCCGCCCCAAGGGAGGCCTGCGCCCCCTCGGGGGGCAGCGAACACACGAAGTGATGAGCGTGGGGGTTCATCTCATGCCTTCTCGATGTTGACGGTGAACGACTTGTACTCCGGCGTCTGCGTGTTCGCATCGCCCACGAACGGCGTCAGCGTGTTCACCAGATACCCGGGCTTGGCGATGCCGACGAAGCCCCAGTGGTTCGGCAGCCCCACCGTGTGCACGGTGCGTCCATCGACCTGCAGCCCGACGATGCGCTTGGTGACCAGCGCCACGGCCTTGATGTAGCCGCGCTTGCTCGACACCTTCACCATGTCGCCGTTGGCGATGCCTTTCTCCTTCGCGAGCTCTTCGCCGATCTCGACGAACTGCTGCGGCTGGATGATGGCCGAGGTACGCACGTTCTTCGTCCAGTAGTGGAAGTGCTCCGTGAGGCGGTAGCTCGTGGCCACGTACGGGAAGTCCTTCGGCGTGCCCAGGCGTTCGAGGTCGCCCTTGAAGATGCGTGCCGCGGGGTTGGCGCGCGCCTTCTCGTTCTTCGGATGCATCAGGTTGTTCACCAGCGGCGACTCGAAGGGCTCGTAGTGTTCGGGCAGCGGTCCTTCGGCCATGCCCGTGGGCGCGAACAGCCGCGCCACGCCTTCGGCCGTCATGATGAACGGGCGCACCGCGTCGGCATCCGTCGGGTTGGCGTCGGGCCGGATGTCGGGCACGTCGGCGCCGGTCCACTGCTTGCCGTTCCACGCGACGAGGTTGCGCCGGGCGATCCACGGCTTGCCGGTCTTGGGATCGGTCGAGGCGCCGTTGTAGAGGATGCGCCGGTTGGCCGGCCAGGCCCATGCCCAGTTCTGCACCATGCCGATGCCGTACGGGTCGGCGTTGTCGCGCCGCGCCATCTGGTTGCCGGCCTGCGTCCAGGCGCCGGCGTAGATCCAGCAGCCGCTCGCGGTGGAGCCGTCGTCGCGCAGCAGGCCGAAGCCCGCGAGCTGCTCGCCGGCCTTGGCCAGCGGCGGCTTGCTCGGGTCCTTCGGGTCGAGCAGGTCGGTGAGCGCGCGGCCGTTGTACTCCATCGCCAGCTCCTGCGGCGAGGGCGCGTGCGGGATCTTGTAGGCCCAGGTGAGGTTGACGATGGGGTCGGGGAACGCGCCGCCGTCCTTCACGTAGGCCGCGCGGATGCGGTTGAAGAGGCCCGCCACGATGTCGATGTCGGGCATGGCCTCGCCCGGCGGCTGCGCGCCCTTCCAGTGCCACTGCAGCCAGCGGCTGGAGTTGGTGAGCGAACCGTCTTCCTCGGCGAAGCAGGTGGACGGCAGGCGGAACACCGTGGTCTGGATGTCGGTGGTCTTGACGTCGTTGAATTCGCCGAAGTTGCGCCAGAACTCGCTGGTCTCGGTCTGCAGCGGATCGATGGTGACGAGGAACTTGAGCTTCGAGAGCCCGTCGACGATCTTCTTCTTGTCGGGGAACGAGCCCACAGGGTTGAAGCCCTGGCAGATGTAGCCGTTGAGCTTGCCCTGGTTCATGAGCTCGAAGGCCTGCAGCACGTCGTAGAGCTTGTCGATCTTGGGCAGGTAGTGGAAGGCCCAGTCGTTCTCGGCCGTGGCCGCGTTGCCCCACCACGACTTCTGCAGGCTGACGAAGAACTTGGGGTAGTTCTGCCAGTAGCTCATCTGGTTGGGCCGCAGCGGCTTGACGGCGCGGGTCTTGTAGTAGTCCTCCAGCGTCTGTTCGTTGTCGCGTGCCAGGGACATGTAGCCCGTGAGCGAGTTCGACAGCAGCCCCAGGTCGGTGAGGCCCTGGATGTTGCTGTGGCCGCGCAGCGCGTTCATGCCGCCGCCGGGCACGCCGATGTTGCCCAGCAGCAGCTGCACGAGCGCGCCGGTGCGGATCATCTGCGAGCCCTGGCTGTGCTGCGTCCACCCCAGCGCATACATGATGGTCATGGTGCGCGTGGAGGTGCTGGTGCTCGCGATGTACTCGCACACCTTCAGGAACTTGTCCTGCGGCGTGCCGGTGATGCGGCTCACCATCTCGGGCGTGTAGCGCGCGTAGTGGCGCTTCATGACCTGCAGCACGCACTGCGGGTCCTGCATGGTCATGTCGACCTTGGCCATGCCGGCCTCGTCGAGCGCGTAGGCCCACGACTTGGGGTCGTAGTTGCGCTTCTCGGCGTTGTAGCCGCTGAACAGGCCGTCCTCGAACTTGTAGTCAGGCCCGACGATGAACGTGGCGTTGGTGTAGTTGCGCACGTACTCCGTCTGGATCTTGTCGTTGCTCAGCAGGAAGTTGATGACCCCCGCCAGGAACGCGATGTCCGACCCCGCGCGGATCGGCGCGTAATAGTCGGCCATGGCGGCCGACCGCGTGAAACGCGGATCGACCACGACCAGGCGGGCCTTGTTCTGCTTCTTGGCTTCGATGACCCACTTGAAGCCGCACGGGTGCGCCTCCGCGGCATTGCCGCCCATGATCAGCACGAGATCCGCGTTCTGGATGTCCTGCCAATGGTTGGTCATCGCACCGCGTCCGAACGTCGGGGCCAGACTGGCCACCGTCGGTCCGTGTCAAACGCGTGCCTGGTTGTCGAACACCAGCATCCCGGTCGAGCGGAATGCCTTGTGGGTGATGTAGCCCGTTTCGTTGGACGAGGCCGACGCGCAGAGCATGCCGGTGCTGGTCCAGCGGTTGACGATCTTGCCGTCGGCGTTGGTGGTCTGGAAGTTGGCGTCGCGGTCGGCCTTGAGAAGCTTCGCGATGCGGTCGAGTGCCTCGCCCCAGCCGATGCGCTTCCACTCGGTACCTCCGGCCTCGCGCACTTCGGGGTACTTCAGCCGCATCGGGCTGTGCACGAAGTCCAGCAGGCCTGCGCCCTTGGGGCACAGCGTGCCGCGGTTCACGGGGTGGTCGGCGTCGCCCTCGATGTGGAGGATGTCCGACACCACGTTCTTCGCCTTGTCGCCCAGGCTGTACATGATGAGACCGCAACCCACCGAGCAGTACGGGCAGGTGTTGCGCGTCTCGGTGGTGCGTGCGAGCTTGAAGTTGCGGGCCTCGGCCAGCGCGGCGGTCGGGGAGAAGCCGAGCGCGACGATGCTGGAGCCGATCAGGCCCGCGCTGCTCACGCGGAAGAATTGCCGGCGGCTTATGTCCATGACATGACCTCCTGCACAACGGATGTGGGTTGTTTCATCGTGGTTCTTCTTTCGGGGGCTTCTGAAGTCGTCTTCTTATTTGGGGGCGGTGCCGTCGCCGCCGCTGGGGGCCGGGGGCGCTCCGCCCGAGGGGCTGCCACTCCCCGCGCCGCTCACGCCGCCCACGGCTGCGCCGCCTTCGGACGGGCCTTTGGGAGATGCGGAGGGTTCGACGGTGTCGCCCGATGCGGCCGGCTTGACGCCGGTCGGGCTGCCGCCTGCTGCGGGAGCGGCGCCGACGGCGGGAGCGCTCGCGGGCTTGGGATCACAGGCACTCAACAGCAGACCGAGGGCCAGGCTGAGGCCGAGGGCTGGCAGGCGCTGACATCGTGGCATCGACGCTCCTTGTGGGGGAAGGACGGTCCGACAACGGGCTGTTTTTGTCCCCGCGCCGACGGTGGCGACGGGATGCGTTTTTCGCATCATGCGACAGCATGTCGCTTCGATCAAGGGGCAGGGGCGGGCAATAACCCTTGATCGCCGAGGCCGTGGCGGGGCTCGGCTATCGTTCGCGCCTATGAATGCTTCCCTTCGCCTTGGCTGGCGCACGCTCTGGCGCGATCTGCGCGCCGGCGAGCTGCGCCTCTTGATCGTGGCCGTGGTCCTGGCCGTGGCCGCGCTCACGGCGGTCGGCTTCTTTGCCGACCGGTTGCAGGGCGGGCTGCAGCGCGACGCGCGCCAGCTGCTGGGCGGCGATGCGGTGGTCGTGAGCGACAACCCGACGCCCGAGGCTTTCATCGCGCAGGCGAAGTCGCTCGGCCTCGCGGGTACCGGCACCTACGGCTTTCCCACCATGGCACGGGCCGAAGACGCGCAAGGCGGCGCCAGCAAGCTCGTGGCCCTGAAGGCCGTGACGCCGGGCTATCCGCTGCGCGGCAACCTGCAGACGGCCACCACGGCCGAAGGCGCGGGCACGGTGACGCGCGACGTGCCGGCTTCGGGCGAAGTCTGGGTCGATGCCTCGCTGCTCGACTCGCTGGGCCTGAAGGTCGGCGACACGCTGCTGCTGGGCGACACCGGCCTGCGCGTGGGCCGCGTGATCACGCTCGAGCCCGACCGGGGCGCGGGTTTCATGAGCTTCTCGCCGCGCGTGATGCTCAACCAGAGCGACGTGGCACGCACCGGCCTCGTGCAGCCGGCCAGCCGCGTGGGCTACCGCTACGCCGTGGCGGGCGACGATGCCGCGGTGAAGCGCTTCACCGAGTGGGCCGATGCCACCATCAAGAAGGGCGATCTGCGCGGCGTGCGGCTCGATTCGTTCGAAGGCGGCCGGCCCGAGATGCGCCAGACGCTGGACCGCGCCGAGAAATTCCTGAGCCTCGTGGCGCTGCTCGCGGCGCTGCTGTCGGCCGTGGCCGTGGCGCTGGCCGCGCGCGGCTTCGCGGCCAGCCACCTCGACGACTGCGCCATGCTGCGCGTGCTTGGCCAGAGCCAGCGCACCATCGCCGCGGCCTACGCTTTCGAGTTCGCGGTGATCGGCATCGTGGCCAGCGCGATCGGCGTGGCCATCGGCTTCGCCGTCCACTATGTGTTCGTGCTGCTGCTGGCCGGCCTGGTCGAGACCGCATTGCCCGCCGCCACGCTGTGGCCCGTGGCCTTCGGCCTGGGCATGGGACTCACGCTGCTGTTCGCCTTCGGCCTGCCGCCGGTGCTGCAGCTGGCGCGCGTACCGCCGCTGCGCGTGATCCGCCGCGACGTGGGCGGGCTCAAGCCGGCGTCGCTCGCCGTGCTCGGCATCGGCGTGGCGGGCTTCGCCGCGCTGCTGATGGCGGCCAGCAGCGACATCAAGCTGGGCCTCATCGCGGTCGGCGGCTTTGCCGGTGCCGTGGCCGTGTTCGCACTCCTGAGCTGGCTGGCTGTGAAGGTGCTGCGCCGCAGCGTCAGCGAGACCACCGCGCCGCGCTGGCTGGTGCTGGCCACGCGGCAGATCTCGGCGCGGCCGGCCTATGCCGTGGTGCAGGTCAGCGCGCTGGCCGTGGGCCTGCTGGCGCTGGTGCTGCTGGTGCTGCTGCGCACCGACCTCGTGGCGAGCTGGCGCAAGGCCACGCCGCCCGATGCACCCAACCGCTTCGTCATCAACGTGATGCCCGAGCAGAGCGAGGCGTTCCAGAAGACGCTGCGCGACGCGGGCGTCGGCAAGTTCGACTGGTACCCGATGATCCGCGGCCGGCTGGTGGCGATCAACGACAAGCCCGTGACGCCCGACGACTACACCGAGGACCGCGCCAAGCGCCTGGTGGACCGCGAGTTCAACCTGAGCAACAGCAGCGCCGCGCCCGCGCACAACAGCATCACCGCGGGCGCCTGGACACCCGAGGCGAAGAACGAGGTGAGCGTGGAAGAAGGCCTGGCCGAGACGCTGGGCCTGAAGCTCGGCGACACCCTGCGCTTCGACATCGGCGGCATGCAGAACGACGCGCGCATCACCTCGCTGCGCAAGGTCGACTGGGGCTCGCTGCACGCCAACTTCTTCGTGATGTACACCGTGGCCTCGCTGGCCGACGTGCCCGTGACCTACATGGGCGCCTTCCGCGCGCCCGAGACGCGCGGCTTCGACAACGCGCTGGTGCGCAGCTTTCCCAACGTGACGAACGTCGACATGAGCGCCACCATCAACCAGGTGCAGCGCGTGCTCGACCAGGTGGTGCGCGCGGTCGAGTTCCTGTTTGGCTTCACGCTCGCGGCCGGGCTGGTGGTGCTGTTCGCGGCCGTGACCGCCACGCGCGAGGAGCGTGCGCGCGAATTCGCCGTGATGCGCGCCGTGGGCGCGCGCGCCAGCCTGCTGCGCCAGGTGCAGCGCGCCGAACTCGCGGGCGTCGGCCTGCTGGCGGGTTTTCTCGCGAGCATCGTGGCTTCGGTGATCGGCTGGGCGCTGGCGCGCTACGTGTTCGAGTTCACCTGGACCGCCTCGCCGCTGGTGCCGGTCGCGGGCGCGCTGGCCGGTGCGGTGCTGGCGCTGGGTGCGGGCTGGTGGGGACTGCGCGAAGTGCTGCGCCGGCCCGTGGTCGACACGCTGCGCCGCGCGGCCGAGTAGACACAAAAAATTTCTTCGCGCCGGGCCGGGAATGCGGCGGGAATGACCTACATTCCCCGGCCCTGCAATTCATCGAAGAGATTTCCCTTTCATGCGCTTGGCGTCATTCCAGATCACCAACTATCGCTCGATCCACGACAGCGGCTCCATCGATTCCTCACAGATCACAGCGATCCTCGGTCGAAATGACAGCGGCAAGTCGAACCTGCTGCGCGCGTTGCACAGCCTGAACCCGACCGACGGGCTCACGGCACTCAGCCCCATCAAGGACTTTCCCCGGCACCGCCGCCTGGACGAATGCACCGACGAGACCCCCGTCGTGCACACGTGCTGGGACCTGGACGCCTCCGAGCAGCTGGCGCTCGCCGCCATCCTGCCGCGCGCGGCCGGTGTGCGCCAGGTCACGGCCGGCCGCGGCTACGGCGCCACGCGCTGGACCGGCTTCGAAGGCCTCGGCCCGCTGTCGATCGACGTGAGCGACATCAAGGCCAAGGTGCGCAAGATCGTGCCCGCCGTGAAGGCCGCGACCGAGAAGGTCGCCGACGAACTGAAGGCGCCGCTGGAACAGGAGGCCGATGCCTTCGACGCGGCCATGATCCCCAGCCCCGACTTCGTCAGGTGGTCGGCCGGCGCGCTGCTGGCGCTGCAGTCGCTGCGCCAGGCCCTGGCCACCGCCGGCGCGGAGATCGCCGACAAGCAGGCGCAGATGCTGACCGAGCTCGAGGAGCTGGCGCGCACGATCGACAACGACCAGCCCGCGCTGGCCCGCGCCCACGCCTGGGCGCTGGAAAAGCTGCCGCGCTTCATCTACGTCGAGGACTACGCCTCGCTGCCCGGCCGCCAGAACATCGCCGAGTACCTCATGCGCAAGGGCTGGGGCGAACGCACGGCGGGCGAGCGCAATTTCGAGAAGCTGTGCCAGGTGGCGGGACTCGATCCGCAGCAGCTGCAGGACCTGCTGGCAAAGAACGACCTGGCGACGCGCAATCAGTTGGTGAATCGCGCCGGCTCTGTCGTCACGTCGGAAATCCGCCGCGTGTGGAAGGACCGCGCACTGAAGATCCGCTTCAACCTCGACGGGCAGCACCTGGAGACGCTGGTGTCCGATCCGAACGGTGCCTACGAGGTGGAAGTGAACCTCGATGAACGCAGCCGAGGTTTTCAGTGGTTCTTCTCGTTCTACACCGCGTTCTTCGCGGACACGAAGGGCGCGAGCGACGCGATCCTGCTGCTGGACGAGCCCGGTCTGCATCTGCATGCGCATTCGCAAGCCGACCTGCTGGCGCACCTGGAGCAGGACTTCAGCAACCAGATTCTCTACACGACGCACTCGCCGTTCATGGTGCCAACCCACCGGCTCGACGCGGTGCGCACGGCCAGCATGAGCGAGGCCGATGGCACGACAGTGAGCAACAAGGCCGAGGGTGATGCGCGCACGCTGTATCCATTGCAGGTTGCGTTGGCGTTGAGCCAGGCGAAACACGTTGCGCCTGTCGCGGCACCCGCCGAGACCATCGGCGAACAGGCCGAGCGTCAGCTGGTTGAAGCGGCGTAGGCGTATGCCGGAAACCTCATGCGGGGCCTACCAGGCGCCGCATGAGCAGGCCTTTCAGATCTCTGCGCGTGTCGCAGACGACGTGGACATAGGCGATATCCACTCGCACTTCATAAATGATGCGGTTCATGCCCGAGATGACTTGCCGGTACTGGGCCGCGTTCAGGTCTTCCAGTTCCTCGGGGATACGGCCCGCCAGGGGATGGGCTTCGATCATTGCGACTGATTGCTTGATCTTTTCGTAGCTCGCCGCCCAGGTGTCTGCACCGAAATTCTTGAGAAGGTAGCGCCGCAGGTCCTTCAGGTCGGCCTCGGCGGACCGCAGGAACACCACCTTCATGGGGTGTCTTCTTTGTCCAGTTCGGCGAACACGTCGTCCGCAGAGCGGAATTGGCCCTGTTCGATTTCGCGCTGGCCAAGTGCCAGCACTTTCAGAAGCGCGAGCGTCGCTTCGTGCTCTTCGTAAGAGCGGACATCCATCACCACGAGCTTGGCCTCGCCGTTCTGCGTAATGACCAGCGGCTCGCGCGTGTCCGAGAGGGTCTTCACGATGTCCGCGGCATGGCTCTTGAGATAGCTGATGGGTTTGACCTGGGTGGAGAAATTCATGGGGCTCACCTGTGTCTGTCGATCGGACTGATTATGGTCTGAATTCAGTCTCTTGATGTTTGTGGGACATCGTCCTTGAACATGTGCTCACTCGCAAAGTCCACAAACGCCCGCACCTTCGGCGACAGCTGCCGGCTCGACGGCCACAGCGCCGAGAACTGCCCCTGCCGCACAAGGTGCGGGGCCAGCACCCGCTGCAGTTCACCGCGACGCAGCGCATCGCGCGCCAGGAAGTCGGGCATGTACGCAATGCCCAGGCCCGCCACCGCGGCGCCCAGCATGGCTTCCATGTTGTTGCAGATCAGGCCCGGCGGGAGCTGGGGCGGCAGGCCGGGCAGGTCCCAGTCTTCGATCTTTCCATCGGTCACGAACTTGTAGCGCAGGCAGCTGTGGCGGGCGAGGTCGGCCGGCACTTGCGGCACGCCGTGCTGCGCCAGGTAGGCCGGCGAGGCCGCGAGCACGAAGCTGAAGGGGCCGAGGCGGCGCGCCACGAGCTGTGAGTCGACCAGCTCGCCGCTTCGGATCGCCACGTCGACGCTTTCGGCGATCACGTCGACCAGCTGGTCGTTGAAGTCGAGGTCGAGTTCGATCTCGGGATAGCGCGCCTTGAACGCCGGCAGGATCGGCAGCAGGAAGCGGTAGCCGATGGTCGGCAGGCTCACGCGCAGGCGGCCGCGCGGCGCGGCCACGGCGTCCTGCAGCATGGCGCGCGCATCGCCGAGCTCGTCGAGGATGCGGCGGCAGCGCTCGTGGAACATCGCGCCTTCCGCCGTGAGCCGCACCTGCCGCGTGGTGCGGTGGAACAGGCGCACGCCCATCTGCGCCTCGAGCCGCGCGACGTTCTTGCCCACGGCCGAGGCCGAGATGCCCAGGTCGCGGCCCGCCCGCGCAAAGCTCTGCAGGTCGGCCGCCCGCACGAAGGATTCGAGTCCGCTGAAGCTGTCCATGGGCTTGATTGGCAACCTTTGGTTGGCAGTGTGAGGATCAGAGGCGCTATTTTCGTTTCATTGAATCCTTTTTATCTTCGCTTCACGCATTTCCTCTTTCTCTTCGTTCCGCGTGAAAGCCTTCCCGATGTCCTCCCCTGATTCCAATAAAGCCTGGCTGCTCGCCGCCGTGTGCCTGGCCGCGCTCGGCATGCCGCTGAGCTTCACCGGCCCGGCCGTGGTGCTGCCCGCGATCCGCGAGACGCTGGGCGGCACGCCGGTGCAGCTCAACTGGATCACCAACGCCTTCATGCTGAGCTTCGGCGCCACGCTGATGGCGGCCGGCGCGCTGGCCGATGCCTACGGGCGCAAGCGCGTCTTCCTGCTGGGCCTGGCGGTGGTGGCGCTGAGCAGTGCGCTGCTGACGCTGGCGCCGGGCATCGTCGCCTTCGATCTCGCGCGTGCCGTTCAGGGGCTGGGTTCGGCCGCTGCCTTCGCGGCGGGCACGGCGGCGCTGGCGCAGGTGTTCGACGGGCCCGCGCGGCTGCGGGCCTTCAGCCTCATCGGCACTTCGTTCGGCGTGGGGCTGTCGTGCGGATCGATCCTGTCGGGCTGGCTGGCCGACACCGTCGGCTGGCACGCCGTGATGCTCAGTCCCGGCGCCGTGAGCCTCGTCGCGCTGTGCCTGGCCGCGCCGCGCATGCGCGAGTCGCGCAACCCGCAGGCGATGGGGCTGGACGTGCCGGGCACGCTCAGCTTCACGGCCGCGCTGAGCCTGCTCACGCTGGGCGTGCTGCAGGCGCCCGACAGCGGCTGGGGCAGCCCATGGGTGCTCGCGGCGCTGGCCGGCGCGCTGGCCATGGGCGTGGCCTTCGTCGCCATCGAACGGCGCGTGGCGCATCCGATGCTCGACCTGTCGCTGTTCCGGTTTCCGCGCTTCGTCGGCGTGCAGCTGCTGGCGGCGGCGCCGGCCTACGGCTTTGTCGTGCTGCTGGTGCTGTTGCCGATCCGCTTCATCGGGCTCGAAGGGCGCAGCGCGCTGGAGGCGGGCGCTTTCATGTTCGCGCTGTCGGGACCGATCCTGGTCCTACCGACGCTGGCGGCCTCGCTCGCGCATCGTTTCTCGGCGGGTGCGATCTCGGCGGCGGGGCTGCTGGTCTGTGCCGCGGGGCTGCTCTGGCTCGGACGCTGTGCGCCGGGCACCTCGCTGGTGGGCCTTGCGGGGCCGCTGTTGCTGATCGGCACCGGCATCGGCCTGCCGTGGGGGCTGATGGACGGCCTCGCGGTGAGCGTGGTGCCGCGCGAACGGGCGGGCATGGCGTCGGGCATCTTCAACACCGTGCGGGTGGCGGGCGAGGGCGCGGCGCTCGCGCTGGTCAGCGCCGGGCTGACCGCGCTCGTGGCCGTCCGGCTCGGGCAGAGCCCCGCCTCGGCGCAAGCCGCGCAGCGGGTCACGACGGGTGACATGGCGCAGGCACTGGCCCTGCTGCCCGGCATGGACCGCGCGGCGCTCCTGCACGCCTACGGCGTGGCGTTCGGCACGCTGCTGTGGGTGCTGGCGGGCGTGACGGTGTTGACGGCGTGGGTGGTGTTCGCTTTCCTGCGCGGCGGAACGCCTGTGCAGGCCGACCAGGCCGCCCAAGTCGACGACGTGCGGCAGGAGTCGCCGGCGTGCTGATGCCTCACACGTCGGCGGCGTCGAAGCGCTCGTGCAGCCACTGCGTGAAGACGCGCACGCGCGACGACAGCTGGCGGTTCTGCGGATAGAGCACCGAGACCGGCATCGGCGGTGGCGCGAAGGCGGGCAGCAGCACCCGCAGCCGGCCATCGGCCAGTTCACCGGTCACGCGGTAGCGCGGCACCTGCACCAGCCCGAGGCCTGCGACGGCCGCGCCGGTGTAGAGATCGGCGCCCGTCACCGAGACGATGGCGGGCAGGGTCACGGCGCTCGTGCGGCCGTCCACCGTGAATTCGAGCGGAACCGCCTTGCCCGTGGCGCTGGACACATAGTGGACGGTCCGGTGCGAAGCCAGCGCCGCCAAGTCGGCCGGCTCGCCGAATTCCGCGAGGTAGGCGGGACTGGCCACGGTCACCTGCGGCAGCAGTGCGACGCGCCGCGCGACCAGCGAGGAGTCTTGCAACTGCCCCGCACGCAGCACGCAATCGACGCCTTCGCGCACGAGGTCGACCAGCCGGTCGTCCTCGCCGATCTGCAGTTCCAGCCCCGGATGGCGCGCGAGGAAGGCGGGCAGGGCCGGCACCACGAAATGCCGCGCCAGCGTGCCCTGCAGGTTCACCCGCAGCAGGCCCTTGGGCGCCTCGTTCCTGAACGCGCCCTCGGCCTCCTCGAGGTCCGCCAGCAGCCGCACGCAGCGCCGGTAGTAGGCCTCGCCGTCCTGCGTGAGCCGCACCGTGCGGGTGGTGCGCTCCAGGAGCCGGGTGCCCAGGCGCTCTTCCAGGCGCTTGATCAGGTTGGTGACGGTGGCCCGCGGAATCCGCAGGTCGTCGGAGGCCTGGGTGAAGCTCTGGCGCTGCGCGATGCGCGCGAAAACCTGCATTTCCTGGAAGCGGTCCATGGGCGTCGTGCAATGGATTGTTGGTGTAAATGGAATTTTGATGGCGATATGGAGGTAATTATCTTTCTGATGGAAAGATCGATCATTCGTGCCAATCCCTCATCTCCAAGGAATCACCGCATGAACACCGCTTCCCGCCAGCCCCGCGTCGCCCTCGTCACCGGGGCCTCCCGCGGCATCGGCGCCGCCATCGCGCGACGTCTCGCCAGCGACGGCCTGGCCGTCGCCGTCAACTACGCCTCGGGCGCGGCGCAGGCCGAAGCGCTGGTCGCCGAACTCGCTGCCTCGGGCGCCCAGGCCATCGCGGTGCAGGCCGACGTGGCGGATGCCGGGGACGTGCGCCGCATGTTCGACGCCGTCGAGGCCCAGCTCGGCAAGGTCGACGTGCTGGTCAACAACGCGGGCGTGCTCAAGACGCTGCCGCTGGCCGAGCACAGCGATGCGCTCTTCGACCAAGCCTTCGACATCAACGTGCGCGGCACCTTCCACACGCTGCGCGAAGCCGCCACGCGCCTCAACGCGGGTGGGCGCATCGTCAACTTCTCGAGCACCGTGGTGGCGCTGAACCTTCCGGGCTATGCGGTCTACAACGCCACCAAGGCGGCGGTCGAGGCCTTCACGCACGTGTTCGCCAAGGAGCTGCGCGGGCACGGCATCACCGTGAACGCGGTGGCGCCGGGGCCGATCGCCACCTCGCTGTTCTTCGAGGGCAAGACCGAGGCGCAGATCGAGGCCTTCGCGAAGATGCCGCCTCTGGAACGCCTCGGCCAGCCCGAGGACATCGCGGGGGTGGTGGCCTTCCTGGCCGGGCCGGACGGCGGCTGGGTCAACGGGCAGATCCTTCGCGCCAACGGCGGCCTGGCCTGACGTTGTCAGGCGCAGGCGCCCGGGCGGCGATTCACCCTGGCGCATCTTCCTGTCCAATAGCGCCATGGAACATTCACCGAACGACGTGACAGAGCGTCTGAACGACCTCGAGATCAAGTCGAGCTACGCCGAAGACCTGCTCGAGCAACTGAACATGACGATCTACCGGCAACAGCAGCAGATCGACAGCCTGATCCTGCAGGTTGCGCAGTTGCGGCTACAGAGCCAGAACGCGGGGCAGGACGGGGGCGCACGCAATCTGCGCGACGAACTCCCGCCCCACTACTGAGGACGTGTGCTCAGCCGTGTGCGTGCCAGAGCACGGCGAAGAAATGGCAAGTGCTGCCAGCCAGCACGAAGAGGTGCCACACCGAATGCGCGTACCGCACCTTGTTGTCGAACAGGAACACCACGGCCCCGGCCGTGTAGAACAGCCCGCCGGCCACCAGCCAGCCCAGCCCCGCCGATGACATGCGCTCGTACAGCGGCACCGCCGCCATCAGCGCCATCCAGCCCATGGCCACGTACAGCCCGGTGGACCACAGCGGGTGCTGCAGGCGGTTGAACAGCTTGGCGCCCACGCCCAGCACGGCGGCGGCGGTGATGGCGCCGAACAGCGTCCAGCCCCAGGGGCCGCGCAGCACGCCGAACAGGAAGGGCATGTAGCTGCCCGCGATGAACAGGTAGATGGCCGCGTGGTCGAGCCGGTTGAACCAGGCCTTGGCACGGCCGATGGGCAGCGCGTGGTACAGCGTGGAGATCAGGTACAGCACGATGGCCGTGCCCGCGAACAGCGAGGCGCCGACCACCGCCGCGGTCGCCGACGGGCCCTTCTGCGCGGCGCTGTAGACCAGGATCGGCAGCGAGGCGATGGCCAGCAGCAGGCCCAGGCCGTGGCTCAGGGCGTTGAAGAGCTCCTCCATCGCGGTCTGGTCGCGCGCGGTGCTCAGAGTCTTCTTTTTCAGGTCGGCGGGCTGCAGCTGCAGCGGCGGGCTATTCGTCATCAGGGAACAGAGCCTCCGGAATCGGGTTTGGTTCCGCGAAATGCGCGAAACCGGCAGATCATGTTACTTGACCTGCTGTTTGCCGAGTTTGCGTGCCAATGTGCGCCGATGCATGCCGAGCCGGCGCGCGGTTTCCGAGATGTTGAAGCCGGTCTCGGCCAGCGTCTCGTGGATGCGCTCCCACTCCAGCGTCTTGATGGAGGTCGAGCGGTTGGTCAGTTCGACCTCGGTGGTGCCGGCGGCGCGGCCGAAGGCGGCCTCGATGTCGTCGGTGTTCGAGGGCTTGGCCAGGTAGTGGCAGGCGCCGAGCTTGATGGCCTCGACGGCGGTGGCGATGCTCGCGAAGCCGGTGAGCACGACGATCAGCATCTCGGCGTCGTGCCGGTGCAGCATCTGCACGCAGGCCAGGCCCGAGGCCTCGCCGTTGAGCTTGAGGTCGACCACCGCATAGCCGGGCGAGGGGCCGTCGCCTTCCTCGAGCAGTGCCTCGACCTCCTCGAGGTTGCGCGCATGCACCACCACGTAGCCGCGGCGCTCGAAGGAGCGCGCGAGCGTGCGCGCGAAGGCCTCGTCGTCCTCGACGATCAGCAGTTGGCGGACTTCGCCGCTGTCGGGTGTGTGCGTCATGGACTGGCTGCGGGGGGAACGGCGTGGTTCGCGAGGGCGGTTGCTGCGTCGTCGTGGTCTTCGTCCTCTTCGAGCACGATGGCCGCCAGCGGCAGCGTGATGGTCACGACGGCGCCGCCCTCGGGGCGGTTGCGCACCGCGACGCGTCCGCCCAGTGTGCGCGCCACGTTCACGACCAGGAACAGGCCCAGCCCGCCGCCGGGGCGGCCCTTGCTCGACTGGTAAGGCTTGCCGAACTCCGCGAGGATGGCCGGGATGAAGCCGGGGCCCGCGTCGGTGACGGTGATGGTGAGCGCGTCGGCGTCGTGCGTGGCTTCCAGGCGCAGCCAGTGCGGCGAGGCTTCGAGCGCGTTGTCGAGCACGTTGCACACCATCTGCTTGATCGCCGAGTCGGAGACCATGGGCAGGTCCTGGCCGAACAGGTTCTCGTAGTCGAACTCCTCGACCGGGCGCGTGGTGCGCCATTCCTCGACGAGGTCGTCCAGGAAGGTGCGCACGGTGGTCTCTTCGGACGACTCGCCGCGCGTTTCGCCGGCCGACAGCAGGATGCCGCTCACGATGCTCTTGCAGCGCTGGATCTGCACTTCCATCTCGGCCACTTCCTGCAGCAGCTCGGGGTCGGAGCTGAAGTGCGGCAGCCGCCGCCAGTCGCCCAGGATCACCGCCAGCGTGGCCAGCGGCGTGCCCAGCTCGTGGGCCGCGCCCGAGGCCAGCAGGCCCATGCGCACGATGTGCTCTTCTTCCGAGGCGCGCTGGCGCATGTCGGCCAGCCGCGCGTCGCGCACGCGCAGGTTGCGGCTGATGCGGGTGATGAAGACCACCAGCAGCGCGGCGTTCAGCGCAAAGCACACCAGCATGCCCTGCACATAGGGGCTCCACAGGCCGCGGTCGTGGTCCAGCGGCAGCGGCAACGGGCGCGAGAACAGCGCCAGGCCGGCGAAGCACAGGGCGGTGACGACCACGATGGTCCAGATCGACCAGGCCTTCAGCAGCACCGCGCCCAGGATCACCTGCAGCAGGTACAGGAAGACGAAGGGGTTGGTGGCGCCGCCGCTGAGGTACAGCTGGGCCGTGAGCGTGGCCACGTCGACCAGCAGCGCCACGAACAGCTCGCCGTTGGTCACGCGGCGGTGGATGCGCAGGCGCAGCAGGCTCACCATGTTGAACAGGGCAAGGCAGGTGAGCACCTGCAGCATGTGGTTCAGCGGCAGGCGGATGCCGAAGCCGTAGTGCACCACGAGGATGGTGGCGACCTGCCCGACCACGGCGAACCAGCGCAGCTGGATCAGCTGCTGCATGTTCTGGTGGCCGATGGCGTTGTCCAGGCTCGCCACGCCCGCGCGCGGGGCGTGCAGCTCGCCGGCCACCGCGACCTTGTCAGTCGCGGCGGGCATCGGCGGGGGCGGGGC
>NZ_QXMN01000117.1:0-3050 GCF_003581445.1 Acidovorax cavernicola
CGAACTGATCGCGCTGCCGCTCAAGCTGACCCAAGCCGATGCCTCACCGGTACGCGCCGTACTGCGCGCCCTGCCGCAAAACAATTGATGGAGACAAGCGACCCATGACCACCACTTTGCAAGACTGCCGCGAACGCGACGCCCAGGACCCGCTGCGCGCGCTGCGCGATCTGTTCACCCTGCCCGCGGGCCAGATATACCTTGACGGCAATTCGCTGGGCGTGGCGCCCAAGGCCGCGGCGGCGCGCGTGGCGCAGGTCGTGCAGCAGGAATGGGCGCAGGACCTGATCACCTCCTGGAACAAGGCCGGCTGGGTCGACCTGCCGCTGCGCCTGGGCAACCAGTTCGCACCCTGGCTGGGCGCGCGCGCCGATGAAGTGGTGTTCACCGATACCACCTCGATCAACCTGTTCAAAGTGCTCACCGCCGCGGCGCGCATCGCGGCCGAGGACGGCCCGGCGCGCAAGAAGCTGCTGACCGAGCGCAGCAATTTCCCCACCGACCTCTACATCGCCGAGTCGATCTGCGCCCAGCATGGACTGCAGCTGGTGCTGCTCGAGCCCGAGGAAATCCTGGGCGCGCTCGATGACGACGCCGCCATCCTGCTGCTGACCCATGTGAACTACCGCACGGGCGCGATGCACGACATGGCGAAGATCACGGCCGCGGCGCATGCGCGCCGCATTCTCTGCATCTGGGACCTGTGCCACAGCGCGGGCGCCGTGCCCGTCGACCTGCATGCGGCCGACGCCGATTTCGCCGTCGGCTGCGGCTACAAGTATCTCAACGGCGGCCCGGGCGCGCCGGCGTTTGTCTGGGCCCACCCGCGCGTCGTCAACCGCTGCGCCCAGCCGCTCGCGGGCTGGTTCGGCCATGCGGCGCCGTTCCAGTTCACGCCCCACTACACCCCGGCCGAAGGCATTCGCCGCTATCTGTGCGGCACCCAGCCCATCATCAGCCTGTCGGCCCTGCAATGCGGGCTCGACGTGTTCAGCGCCAGCGAAGCGCTGGGCGGCATGGCGGCGCTGCGCGCCAAGTCGCTGGCACTGACCGACCTGTTCATCGCGCTCGTCGAGTCGCGCTGCGCGGGCCATGGGCTGGAACTGGCGACGCCGCGCGCGCATGAAAAGCGCGGCTCGCAGGTCTGCCTGGCGCGCGCCGAAGGCCTGGGCATGGACCAGGGAGTCGCCGGCCAGGGCAGCGGCGCCTATGCCATCGTCCAGGCGCTGATCGCGCGCGGCGTGATCGGCGACTTCCGCCAGGGCGACGGCGGCCTGGGCGTGCACAAGGACATCCTGCGCTTTGGCTTCACGCCGCTGTATGTCGGTTTCGAGGACGTCTGGAACGCCGTAGAACAGCTGCGCCAGGTGCTGGAAACCGGCGAGTGGCGCGAAGCACGCTTCCACCAGCGCAACATCGTGACCTGAACGCTCCCCAGGAGCCATCAGGCGTTCACCGCCTGCATCGCCCACAGATGCGCGGCCACGAGCGCGCGCCAGGGCGCGAACGGCGCGAGCCAGGCCTGGGCGCGGACCTGGTCCACATCGGCCTGCTGCAGTTGCGCGATGCCGCGGCGCACGACCACATCGCCATGCAATGAACCGTCGAGCCAGCCAAAGCCGCGCAGCAGCGTGTAGCTGACCGTCCACGGGCCTATGCCCTTGATCGCCAGCAGGGCCTGCGCTATCTGCGCGGCCGGCAGCTGCGGCGCGGCGGCCCAGGCGTCCAGCGGCAAGGCGCCGGACTGCACGCCTTCGGCCACCGCGTGCAGGCTTTGCGCCTTGGCCTGCGACAGGCCCGCGGCGCGCAGACGCTCCAGGCCCAGCGCCAGCACCTGGTCGGCATGGGGATGGCAGTACAGCCCGCTGTCATGCCGCAGATCGGCGGCGACAATCAGCCGCCGGCGCAGCGACACGGCCGCGGCGACGCTGATCTGCTGGCCCATGATCGCCCAGGCCAGCGCCTCGAACGGCGTTCCCGCGACCGGCACGCGCAGGCCCGCCTGGCGCTGCAGCACCGGGCCGAGCAGCGGGTGGTCGGCGAACCGCGCCTCGAACGCCGCCACATCCTGCGCCAGACCCAGCATGCGCCGCACCAGCGGCAGGATGTCCTGCGCCGCCTGCGCGGCCAGCGCCGGGTCACGATCCGCCAGCTGCCACTGCACCTGCGCCTGGCCCGGCGAGAAATCGACCTGCAGGCAGACCGGCTGGCCGCGCCACCACAGGCCTTTGCGCAGCGTGGCGGGCCCGACCTGCTCGGCCAGCGCCTCGCGGTCGCGCGCATGGAAAGCGAGGATGTCGCCGGCGCGGAAATCCGGCGGCAGCGGCAACTGCGCAGCCGCGCGCATGTGAGGAACAGGAACCATGCATCGCTTTCAGAAAAAAGTGCCCGGCGGGACTGCCATGGCGCCGCCAGCTGCGCGCCCGGCCTATGATGTGATCGACTGTTTATTGTCCCGCTTCCATGACCGCCCACACCCCTCCTCTCGCCCCCGAAGCCATCGTGCAGCAAGAGCACGCGCAGCTCGACTTCAGCCAGAGCATGAGCTATGGCGACTACCTGCAGCTCGACCAGATCCTCACGGCGCAAAAGCCGCTGTCGCCCGATCACAACGAGATGCTGTTCATCATCCAGCACCAGACCAGCGAACTGTGGATGAAGCTGATGCTGCATGAACTGCATGCCGCCATCGCCCATGTCGCCAGCGACGAACTGCCCAAGGCGTTCAAGATGCTGGCGCGCGTGTCGCGCATCATGGAGCAGCTGGTCCATGCCTGGGATGTGCTGGCGACGATGACGCCGCCCGAGTACAGCGCGATCCGCCCCTACCTCGCGCAGTCCAGCGGTTTCCAGAGCTACCAGTACCGCTGCATCGAATTCTCGCTGGGCAACAAGAACGCCGCCATGCTCAAGCCCCACGCCCACCGGCCCGAGCTGCTGGCCCAGGTCGATGCCGCCTACCGCGCGCCTTCGCTCTACGACCAGGCCCTGCGCCTGCTCGCGCGCCGCGGCATCGCCGTGCCGGCCAGCCACCTCGAACGCGACTGGAC
>NZ_QXMN01000118.1:0-3041 GCF_003581445.1 Acidovorax cavernicola
GTTCATGAAGGACCCGGCACTGGTGATGAACGCGCTCTCCTCGTTCGTGGACACCACGCATCTGGAGCGGTGCCGCATCGCGGTCTACCGCTTCCACGCCGTGGTGGTCGACGACTGGCGCTTCGACCGCGTATTCCTGCTCGGCGACAGTGCGCACCAGATGCCGCCCTTCCTCGGCCAGGGCCTGTGCGCCGCGGTGCGCGACGCCGTCAACCTCGCCTGGAAGATCGACGGCGTGGAGCGCCAAGGCTATAGCCAGCGCATTCTGGACACCTACGGGCACGAGCGCAAAAAGCATGTGCGCAGCGTCGTCGGCCATGCCAAGTCGTTCGGCCTGATCATCGGCGAGCTCGACGAAGCCAAGGCGCGCAAGCGCGATGAAGAACTGGGCGCGTTGCTGCGTTCGGGCAAGGCGGAAACCGTGCGCCAGAAGTTCATTCCCGGCCTCGAGACCGGCGCGCTGGCGCGCAACGCGGACGGCTCGCTGCTGACCGGTGCGGGCGACCTGTTCGTGCAGCCATGGGTGCGCCAAGGCGCCGGCTGGACGCGCATGGACGAAGTCATGCCCTGCGGATTCTGGATTGCGACCACGCCCGACATGCCCACGCACGAGTGGAGCCAGTCGCCCGCATGGCGCCGGATGAATGGCCGCACGGTGGTCGTGCACGACAACGCGTTCACCGCCCCCAGGAACGGCGACCCGCAGGTGCTGCATGTCGAGGAACAGGACGAACTGTTCACGCAATGGCTCAAGCGCTACAACGGCCTGGCCGTGTTGATGCGCCCGGACCACTATGTCTACGGCGTCGCGCACTCCGTGCAGGAACTCAAGACGCTGATCGAAGGCGCCGCCAAGGACCTGTTCGATCAGCCCGATCCGGCCGCCGGCCTGAGTCATGGCGTCATGGACGCACGCGCCGCGCTGGCGCAGGTCTCGGCCTGATTCCCCTCAGGAGACAAGCATGCTGACCCGCGCAGCCCAGGCCATCAACCTGCGCGTTGAATGAGCCGCGCCGCCGGATGGCAGCCGACGCTGGCCGCCATCACGGGCCCGGCGGTTCAGGCGCCGAGCGACGGGCTGACGCGCGCGCGCCGCCTGGCGCATACGGTCCATTCGCGGCTTCATATAGAAGCACATGAAGAGCCCGATGAGCAGGCCCGCGGGCAGCGAGCGGCTGAAAGCCAGCCACCAGTTGCCCGCGAAAGACGCGTCCAACGGATGGCCGACGGCGGTCACGGCCAGGGCGATGACGGTTTCGAAGATGCAGGCGCTGACGACCGCCACGACCAGCTTGCGTGCCGCCCAGTGCAGGCCGCCGATGACCTGGTCGACCAGCTTTTCCACCGCGCCCAGGCACGCCAGGATACAGGGCAGCACGACCAGCGTCGTGAGAAAGCCCCGGCCCCAGCGCGCGAGGAATTCCGGCGTGAAGCCGACCTGGGCCCAGGTCATGATGCAGCTGAGAAGCAGCGCGATCGAGGGCAGCAATACCAGGTCGGGAAGGATGGCGCGCAGGGACGGACGGCTGCCGGAGACGGCATTCGGAGAGCGAGATGGCATGCAGGTCGAATTAGTTGATAAGTTCAACATTATAGGGAGTAAAGTTGACAATATCAACAAACTGGCCATGCTGAGCCCGCACGCAGGCGCGCGCCGAGATCAGTCCAAACGCATTGCAGGCGTGATCTGCCGGGGGTCGGTGATGACTTCGAGCAGAGAAAATCCCGCCGCTTGCCGGGCGCGGGCCAGCGCGGCCGGGAATCCATCGGTGGTGTCGACGCGTTCGGCATGGGCGGCGCCCATGGCTTTTGCCAAAGCCACATAGTCCGGCCCGACCAGCCGCGTGCCGCTGACGCGGCCCGGGTAGTGGTTCTCCTGGTGCATGCGTATGGTTCCGTACATGCCGTTGTTGACCACGATGACCACGATGCGCGCGCCGAATTCCGCGGCGGTCACGAGTTCCTGGGGGTACATAAGAAAGCATCCGTCCCCCGCGACGCACAACACTTCGCGCTCGGGATGGCGCAGCGCTGCGGCCACGGCCGCCGGCACGCCATAACCCATGGACCCGCAAGTGGTCGCCAACTCCGTGCGCGCGCCGCGATATTGGTAGAAGCGATGCAGCCAGACGGAGTAGTTCCCGGCGCCGTTGGTGACCAGGGCGTCGTCCGGCAGTTCGGCGCTCGCATGCGCAATGGCCGCGCCGAGATCGACCCCGCGTGCTTCGGCCACCCGCTGGGGTGGCTGACTGAAAGCCTCGTGCGCTTGTCTGGCGCTGGTGGTCCAGGCATCCCATGCGCGGGTCGTCGGCGCAGCGAGCGCGGACAGCGCGCCGATGCTGCTGGCGGTATCCGCCTGCAGCCCGATGCTCGGGCGATAGACGCGCCCGATTTCATTGGCATCGGGGTGAATGTGAATGAGCTTTTGCCGCGGCTCGGGGACTTCGAGCAAGGAATAGGAATCCGTCGACACATCGCCCAGTCGGGTGCCGATGGCAAGGATGACGTCGGCGGTCTTGACGGCCTCCTTGAGGCGCGGGTTCATGCCCAGGCTCAAATGGCCGGCGTAGTTGGCGCTGCGATTGTCGAGCACGTCCTGGCGCCGGAAGGAGCAGGCGACCGGCAGATTCCACGCCGCCGCGAAACGCTGCAGTTTCTCCGACGCGTCCCGAAACCAGCCGCTGCCCCCGACCACCACCAGCGGCCGGCTCGCGCCCTGCAACGCCAACGCGATCTGCTCCAGTGCAGCGCTGGAAGGCGGCACAGGCTGCAAAGCGCAGGACGCAAAGGCTTGCTGGTGCGTCTGCTCGACGAGCATGTCCTCGGGCAGCGACACCACGACCGGACCGGGGCGACCGGAGACTGCGGTATGGAAGGCGCGGGCCACAATTTCGGCCATCCGGGAGGCGTCGGTGACCTCGACCACCCATTTGGCCAGGCCGCCGAACATGGCCTGGTAATCGACTTCCTGAAAGGCGTCGCGGCCGACCTGGCTGCGGGCGATCTGGCCGACGAACAGAATCATCGGCGTGGAATCCTGC
>NZ_QXMN01000119.1:0-3036 GCF_003581445.1 Acidovorax cavernicola
GTTGACTTCCAGACGGGCCATGCGCGCCTCCTTGGTGAGTTCGATTCACAAATGATGTTCTGGCAGTCAGTCTATTCCAACTTGATCTTTGAATTCATGATTTGTTCTTGAATGAACTTTGAATTCACTGACATGAAAAGACTGACTGAATCACTTCCAGGCACCAGGGCCGCCGCGCTGCTGGCCTTGGCGCTCATGACCGGCGCCCTGCCCGCCGCGCCCGCGCTGGCAGCGGATGCATCGCCCACACCGGCCTGGGTGGCGACATGGCAGGCCAGCCCGCAGCCCGTGTGGGGCGCGGATTTTCTGTTTTCGGCCCATGTTCCGTCCGAGCTGCGCGACCAGACCGTGCGCCAGGTGGCGCGCGTCAGCCTGGGAGGGCAGCGCCTGCGCATCGTGCTGTCCAACGCCTACGGCAAACAGCCGCTCACCGTGGCCAAGACCACCGTGGCCCGTCCCCGCCAGGGCAGCGGGGACGGTGCGCTGGCCGACGACAGCCTGCGCGCCGTGACCTTTGGCGGCCAGGAGGCGGCGACTATCCTGCCCGGCGCGTCCCTGGTCAGCGACCCGGTGGCGCTGCCTGTTGCCGCGCTCTCCCAGGTGGCTGTGAGCTTGTATCTGGCGCATGCCACACCGATCGACACCTTCCACTGGGATGGCCGCCAGACGGGCTGGCTGGTGTCTGGCGATCAAACCCGCGCAGCCACGCTGCGGCTGACGGATCGTGCCCGGCAGAGCACCACGGCCCGCCCGCTGCTGACGGGAATTCAGGTCGAAACCGCGCAAGCTGCGCGGGCAGTTGCGGTGATCGGTGATTCCATCACGGACGGCGCCACGGCCAGTCTGGACCAGGACCGCCGCTGGCCGGACTTCCTGGCCGCGCGCCTGGCGCCGCATGGGGTGGCCGTCGTCAATGCCGGCATTTCCGGGGCCCGGCTGTTGTCCGATGGCATGGGCGTCAATGCGCTGGCGCGGCTGGAGCGTGACGTGCTGGCGCAGCCGGGAGTGCGCAGCGTCATCGTGCTGCTGGGCATCAATGACATTTCCTGGCCCGGCACGGCATTCGCGCAGCATGCCGAACCGCCCACGCTGGCGTCGCTGACGGCGGGCTACCGCCAGCTGATCGCGCAGGCGCACAGCCGAGGCATCCGCGTGGTCGGCGCCACGCTCACGCCATTCGAGGGCGCCTTGCCCGGCACGCCGCTGGCCGACTATTACCAACCCGGCAAGAACGCGCTGCGCCGGCAGGTGAACGACTGGATTCGCCACAGCGGCGCATTCGATGCCGTGATCGACTTCGACGCGGCGCTGCGCGATCCCGCACACCCGGCACGTATCGCCGCGCGCTTCGACTCAGGCGACCACTTGCATCCCGGCGACGAAGGCAACCGGGCCATGGCCGATGCCGTCGCGCTCGACGCTTTGCTGCCCGGCCTGGGTGCGCATTAGCACCGGCCTCATCAGCGAAGCTGAGTGCTGTATTCGATGGGCATCCAGCGGAACGATTTGCCCGCCTTGCTCAGGCGCCCGACACCCGGGAATGACAGGTGGGTTGCGGCGATGAGCGTGTTGTCGCGCGCCGCTTCGTTGAAGAACTTCAGCCGCGTGGCGCGCGCGGCCTTCTCGTCCGAATCGAAGGCGATGGTTACGGCGGGATCGTGGAGTTGTACGGCACCGACATGAATCAGATCGCCGATGACCAGAAGACGTTCGCCCCGGCTTTGGACCGCAAACACCGTATGGCCCACCGTGTGCCCATGCGCTGTAATGGCCTTGATGCCGGGCACCAGGTCCGCGCCCGGGTTGAACGGCTTGAGCCTGCCGGCCTCCGAGTAGGCCGTGAGAGAAGCGATGGCTCCGGCAAAAAAACTGCGTTCCATCGCCTGCGCCTTCTCCATCCGCTCAGGCGACATCCAATAGGTCACTTCGGCCTGCTCCATATGAATCGTCGCATTGGGAAACGCCATCTTGCCTTGGACCATGAGCCCTCCCAGGTGGTCGGGGTGCGCGTGGGTCAGGAGAACGTCGTCCACCTGATCCGGCTGGTAGCCGGCCGCACGAAGGTTGGCGTCGAGCTTGCCCAGCCTCGGCCCCATGAGCGCGCCGGTTCCGGTGTCGATGAGGACCAGCTTGTCCCCGGTGTTGACGAGGTAGCCCGTGACCGAGGTCTTCCAGTGGTGTGCCTTCAGCTGGCGCGGAATGTCGTGGGCCTGGCTGTGCAACAGCGTTTCGGCCGGCAGGTCGGTGGTGCCGTCGCTGAGCGCCGTGACTTCAAAAGAGCCGATCATCAGCCTGTGGAAGCCCGGGGCCTGCGTCTTGACCATCGGCGCTGCCGCGTGGGCCAGGGGCGCAAGAACAGCACCGCCCAAGGCAAGTGCCACGGCGAGAGATGTCTGGAGGGAAAGGGTGCGGAATTTCATGCGTTGCCTATGCGTTCGGTTGCTGCGGGGAAACGTATGATTCAACGGATGGCAACATCAATCAAATCGAATGAAGTGATCGGCAATATCAGGGAACGTGATTTGCGAGGCGTGGATCTCAACCTCCTGGTCACGCTTCTCGTGCTGCTGCGCGAACGCAGCGTTTCGAAGGCCGCTGCGTGCCTGTATCTCGGCCAGCCCGCGGTGAGCGGGGCCCTGGCAAGGTTGCGACTGTTGTTCCATGACGAGCTGCTGGTGCGCACACCGAGCGGCATGCGCCCAACGCCGCGTGGCATCGAACTGCAGTCGCAGCTGTTGCCACTGATTTCCGATATGCAAGCCGTGGTGCTGCAGCAACCCGCTTTTGATGCGGCGACCAGCGACCGGCGCTTCGTTATCGGTGTGATGGACTGGGTCAATGACTGGTTGCTGCCGGATCTGCTGGTCCGCCTCGCCGCGGATGCGCCCGGAGTCAGCCTGACGGTCCTGGCGACAGATCGTTTCCGGTTCACGGAACTATTGCAGCAGGAAGAAGTGGACCTCGTTGTCGGCCCATTTTCAGACGGACCACGCTGGCAGCGAAACGAACCCATTGCCACGGTGCCCCACTGTTGCG
>NZ_QXMN01000033.1:0-68258 GCF_003581445.1 Acidovorax cavernicola
CCCTCGAAGTCCTCCCCCGCGACCTGTCCGCCTACCGCGAGGGCAACATCGGCATCGACTACGTGCACCGCTTCGAGTCGGGCAAGCCCGGCCCGCACGTGCTGATCAACGCGCTGACGCACGGCAACGAGATCTGCGGCATGACCGCCGCCACGCACCTGCTCGACACCGGCGTGCGTCCGAAGATCGGCACGCTCACCATCAGCTTCGCCAACGTGGCGGCGTATGAGTCTTTCAACGAGGCGCTGCCCTTCGACAGCCGTCAGCTGGTGCACAACCTCAACCGCGTGTGGTCGCCCGAGTGGCTCGACGGCACCGAAGACAGCCCCGAGCTGAGCCGCGCCCGCGTGCTGCGCCCCGTGGTGAGCGCGGCCGACCACATCCTCGACATCCATTCCACGAGTCAGCCGGTGATCCCGTTCTGGGTCTACCCCGCGTTCGACCGCAACGCCGAGGCCGCCATGGCCATCGGCCGCCCGTCGGTGCACCTCGTGATGCCCGACGGCCTGGGCTCGGGCACGCCGCTGATCCAGCACGGCCAGCACGGCAAGGCCGACGGCAAGGGCGTGGCGCTGGTGGCCGAATGCGGCCAGCACTTCCTGCGCTCCGCCTCCGACCTCGCCACCGCCATCTCGCTCGATTTCCTGGCCCACTTCGGCCTCATCGACAAGGACCCCGCCGTGCCCGCGCCCGGCCCGCAGCGCCGCTTCGAGCTGCTGAAGACCTACGTCATCCAGTCGGAAGACTTCGCCTTCGTGCGCCCACTGATCGGCTTCGAGACCTTCGCCAAGGGCGAGCTGATCGCCACCAACGGCAACGAGGAAATCCGCGCGCTGTGCGACGACTGCACGATCTTCATGCCCGCGCAACGCGCGATCGTGGGGCGCGAGGCGGTGTACCTGACCCGGCCGCTCTGACTCTGAGGGCGGCGTCCTTCAGCAGATCAGCAGGTGCCGCGGTTTTTCCGCGGTGCTGTAGTCGGCGTGCCAGTAGTGCGGGTCGTCGCAGAGGCTGAAGGCCGCGTCCTCGCTGGCGTGCCGGTCGGTGAAGTGCCTGTGGAGCGTGACGTGGACCGAGCCCGCGTCGGGCCAGTCGATGCCGACGTCGACCACGCGATTGCCCGAGGCGACTTCGGCGGCGACGATTTTCTGCAGGGCGGGGTGCAGGCGGTTGTTAAGAACCGCGAGAGCTTCGCGGCGCTCGGTGCGTGGGAATGCGGTTTCGAGGCAGGCTTCGGTGAAGAGCGGTCGATCGGCCATGGCGCGTCTCCGGGCTAGATCGCCACAGGTGCCTTGGACTTCGGGATCGTCCTGCCCCGGCACTTTGGATAGTTGGCGCAGCCCCAGAAGCTGCCGTCGTTCCTGGACGAGGTTTTCTCGACCATCTTGGTGCCGCAACTCGCGCAGGTGGGGCGCCAGTACTCGCCTTCATAGGCGACAGCGAGAAGCGCCGCCTGTTGTTCGGGCGTGCGCTGGGCGATCAGCCTGAGCAGGGCTGCGCCATCCTGGGCATGGATGCCGTTCGCTTTGGCAAACGCAGTCGCCTCCGTCGAGAAGGTCGAGCTTGTCACGTAGGTCCCGCTTTTCAGTTGATGCGAGGCCATCACGCCGAGGAACTCGCGCATTTCCTTCACGCCCACGGCTTTGCCTTGCCAATGCTTGCATTGCACGATGCGCGGGACGTCACTGTGTCTGGACTGGAGCCAGATATCGACGCCACCATCGGCGCCGTGCGACTGGCTGCGGGTGGTGAACCCGGCCTGCGCATAGAGCGCTTCGCACAAGGCCTCGAAGCGCCGCCACTCGATGGCACGGAGTACGGCGGGGCCCCATTGCGATTTCTGGTCGGTGTGGGGCACCGTCGTCGAAGAAGACTCTTTCCATGGCGCAGTCGAAAGCACGGGTTCGCGCCGCTCTGCGGTCGAGGCGGGCGTGGGCCGGGCCGCAGCTTGAGGTGCTGCAGGATCGATCGCCACCCGAGCGGGTTGACGGCGGACGATGTAGTGCAGGCCCAGCAGCACAGCACCGATCGCCAACGCGAGCCAACCGGCGGGCCGCAGCGCCGGTCCCAGTGCGCCCACGATCGGGCCTTTCAGGAAGGCGGGTGCCACCACCAGCAGCACGATGCCGACGAAGATCGCTGTCCAGCCCTTGCCGGCCAGTTCCTGTTGCGCGCGCTCACGTCGGCGCTCGGCTCTTGTCTGTCTTGCCATGGGTCGCTCGCCTCACTCCTCGGAAGGCCCGTTTATAAGCCGGGCGGGGGCCGACCCCGCGCACCTCAAGCCGCAACGAACAACGCCGGATCCACCATCGTCCGATTCAGCATCACCCCCCAATGCAGGTGCGGCCCCGTCACCCGCCCAGTGGCGCCCACGGCGGCCAGCGTGTCGCCGACCTTGAGCACGTCGCCTACCTTCACATCCCAGCGGCTCAGGTGGCAGTACATCGTCAGCAGGCCGCCGCCGTGGTCGAGCCAGACGGTGCCGCCGTTGAAGAAGTAGTCGCCGGTGTCGATCACCTTGCCGGCCAATGGCGCGCGCACGGGCGTGCCGGTGCCGGCCGCGATGTCCATGCCGCTGTGCGGATTGCGCGACTGGCCGTTGAACACGCGGCGCAGGCCGAAGGAGCTGGAGCGGCGGCCCGGCACGGGCACGCGCATCTGCAGCGCGGCGTCGGGGCGCAGGTCGGTGAGCGTGGCCATCACGCCGGTCAGGTGATCGCGCTCCTTGACGTAGCGGGCCTCGTCTTCCGGGGAGAGATCGACCGTGCGCGGTGCGACCGTCAGGCGTTGTTCGCGGTACTGCTTGGGGGCGACGGTGTAGGCGATCTGGCGCTCGGGCTTGCCCTCGGCGCGCACGGTGATGCTGGCCTCGCCGGGTTGCGCGGCGAGCGCAATGCCGACCAGCGCAGTCCATTCGATCGGGTCACCGAGCACCAGCAAGGGCACGTCACCGGCGAAGGCCTTGGGGCGCGTGGACGCGGGGCCGAGCGACAGGCGGGCGACGCCACCGGGCACCAGGGAGGCGTGCGGCCAGACATCAGGCGTGGGCTGCTTCTTCGTCGCGGTCTTGGTCGGATTGGCGGCGTTGGCGTGCATGGTCGGCAGCGCGAGCAGGCCGAGCGCGCCGAGCACGGCGCCTCGGCGATTCAGGGCTGCGGAGGGCAAGTCGGAGAAGGGAGAGTTCGTGTGCATGAAATGGATTCGGGAGAAAGAGTTTGCGGTGCGACGGCTCAGCCGCCGGGTTGATCCAGCCAGGTTCCGGGTGCGAGTCCGTCGAGCGTGTAGGGCCCGATGGCGGCGCGGATGAGGCGCAGTGTCGGCAGCCCGACGGCCGCCGTCATGCGCCGCACCTGGCGGTTGCGGCCTTCGCTGATCGCCAGCTCCAGCCACGCGGTGGGAATGAGCTTGCGCTCGCGGATCGGGGGCTCGCGGTTCCAGACGGCGGGCGGCGGGTCGAGCAGGCGAGCCCTGGCCGGACGCGTCGGCCCGTCGTTGAGTTGCACGCCGCTGCGCAGCGCCGCCAGCGCCTCCTCGGTCGGCACGCCCTCCACCTGCACCCAGTAGGTTTTCTCCATCTTGAAGCGCGGATCGGCGATGCGCGCCTGCAGCTTGCCGTCGTCGGTGAGCAGCAGCAGGCCTTCGCTGTCGGCATCGAGGCGGCCAGCGACGTAGACACCGGGAAGGTCGATGAAGTCCTTCAGCCCGCGCCAGCGACCCTCGGGTGTGAACTGGCTGAGTACGCCGTAGGGTTTGTTGAAGCGGATGAGGCGGGAGGTCGTGGGCAGATTCATGGGCGGGTGGCATCGCGTGGCGAAGGGGCCAACTGCGGCAGATAGTCTCGCACCAGTTGTTCCACGGTGTCCGCCTGCAAGCTGTCGCGTCCTGACTTGAGTGGATCGCGATCGGATTGCTCGGCCAGCCACCGTTTGAAGCGCACGAAGGCGAGTGGATGCACGGTATTCATGCGTGCCATGTGCCCGGTGGTGCCGACCACGACGGACGAGAAGCGCGGGGCACTCACCAGCTGTTGTGCGTTGTGAGCTTGCACGGCCCAGAAGTCATCTTCAGCGTCGCTGAGCTGTGCCGGGTGGGGGTCTTGTTCTTGCGCTTCGCGACGCAGGATGTCGACCTCGAAGCCCTTGCTGTTGACTGCCGTGTAGCGTTGATCGGCGATCAGGGCGAAGGTCTTGTCGACCTTGCGCAGCAACGCCAGCATGGACGAGTCGAGCCGCCTCAACTGAGTTGCCAAACGGAAACGCTTGCGGGTGTCCCAGAGCAGATCGACATCACGCGTGGCCACCGCAGCACTCTGCAGGCGCACGCCCGCTGCGGCTTCGTAGGCGTAGAGCGCATGTGTTCCCACCACGGTGAAGTGCTCCGCGATCTCCGCGCGGTGGAGCATGTCGAGGATGTCGATGACGATGGTCGGCACGCGACCGACGAACAGGGCCCGGTTCATGCGCTGATGGCGTGCGAGTGCCTCACCGAGATCCTTGACGCGCCCTTCGGCTTCTTCCTTGCGGAGAACAAAGCCTGCGTGGATGGCCTCGGTGTCAGGGCTGCGCGCCCCGAGGCTTTTTTGTGCGTTACGGATGCTGGTGCGCACGAGGTACTCGACGCCATTCACCGTTTTCCAGTACATGCCGCCGCGCACGCTTGCGGCTTGCAGCTCTGCCGCTTCGAGGGCCTCGAACGTGGCTCTGGCATCGATGTATTGGCGCCGGGCGTCGTCGCCGATGTCCTGGAAATTCATGACTTTCCGTATAAAAATCAAGAGTCTTAATCTATACGGAAAACTATTTCAAATCAATAACTTATGTTAATTGATAAGGCCATGAAAAAAGCCGGGGCCACGACGGCCCCGGCTTCGCAGGAAAGTACGACAAACGGGCTTACTTGGCCCAGCTGTCCCGCATCCCGGCCGCGCGGTTGAACACGACCGTCTGTCCGTTTGCGGCGCCCTTCGTGTCGCGCACGAAGTAGCCGTGCCGTTCGAACTGGATGCCCACGCCGGGTTCGGCCTTCGCCAGCGACGGCTCGACGAACGCGGTGCACACCTCGAGGCTGTGCTTGTTCAGCTCTTCCAGCAGCTCGCCGCTGCCCGGGTTGGCTTCGGCGAACAGCCGCTCGTACAGCCGTACCTCGGCCTGCACGGCATCCGCCGCGGCCACCCAGGTGATGTTGCCCTTGACCTTGATGGCGTCCGCGCCGGGCGTGCCGCTCTTGGTGTCGGGCACGAGCGTGGCCTGCACTTCGACGAGCTTGCCGTCGGCATCGCGCGTGGCGCCGGTGCATTCGATGACGTGGCCGTACTTCAGGCGCACCTTGTTGCCGGGGAACAGGCGGAAGAAGCCCTTGGGCTGCACGTCTTCGTAGTCGGTGCGTTCGATCCAGACCTCGCGGCCGAGCTTGAATTCGCGCTTGCCCAGTTCGGGGTGGTGCGGGTGGATGGGGGCGGAGCAATCGTCGAGTGCGCTTTCATCCTTGTTGGGGCCGCCCATCAGTTCGCCCCAGTTGGTGATGACGAGCTTCACCGGGTCGAGCACGGCCATGGCGCGCGGGGCGATGGGGTCGAGGGTGTCGCGCAGCGCGGCTTCGAGGCTGGCGTATTCGATCCAGCCGCCCGACTTGGTGGTGCCGCTGCGTTCGCAGAACAGCTGCAGCGCCGCGGGCGTGTAGCCGCGGCGGCGCAGGCCGGCGATGGTGGGCATGCGCGGGTCGTCCCAGCCATCGACGTGCTTTTCTTCGACCAGCTGGCGCAGCTTGCGCTTGCTGGTCATCACGTGCGTGACGTTCAGGCGCGCGAACTCGTACTGGCGCGGGTGCGGGCTGGCGATGAGGCCGCCTTCAGCGAGGCGGTCGAGCAGCCAGTCGTAGAAGGGGCGCTGGTCTTCGAACTCGAGCGTGCAGATGGAGTGGGTGATCTGCTCCAGCGCGTCTTCGATGGGGTGCGCGTAGGTGTACATCGGGTAGATGCACCACTTGTCGCCCGTGTTGTGGTGGGTGGCCCGGCGGATGCGGTACAGCGCGGGGTCGCGCATGTTGATGTTGGGGCTCGCCATGTCGATCTTGGCGCGCAGCACGGCGGCGCCGTCGTCGAGCTTGCCGTCGCGCATCTCGCGAAAGCGCGCGAGGTTTTCTTCAGGCGTGCGGATGCGGAAGCGGCTGTCGGTGCCGGGCGTGTTGAAGTCGCCGCGGTTGGCGCGCATCTCGTCGGGCGTCTGTTCGTCGACGTAGGCCAGGCCGGCGCCGATCAGGTACTCGGCGGCTTCGTACATGAAGTCGAAGTAGTTGCTGGCGAAGTACTCGTGTTCCTGCAACGTGCCGGGCGCGCTGGGGCGGTCGGCCAGGTAGGTCTCGTAGCCGAGCCACTTCACGGCGTCGCGGATGGAGTCGACGTACTCCTGCTCTTCCTTCTCGGGGTTGGTGTCGTCGAAGCGCAGGTGGCACACGCCGCCGTATTCCTTGGCCAGCTCGAAGTTCAGCCAGATGCTCTTGGCGTGGCCGATGTGCAGGTAGCCGTTGGGCTCGGGCGGAAAGCGCATGCGGACCTTGGCGGGGTCGGGCATGCCCTGGGCGTGGTGAGTGGCGTCGCCGGGGGAACCGCCCCAGGTGCGGCCTGCGTAGGCGCCCTGTGCGAGGTCGTTCTCGATCACATGGCGCAGGAAATTGCTCGGTGCAGCGGTCGTTTTGGTGCCGCTTTTGTCGGTCGGGGAGGTCATCGTGTCATTCTAGAGGGGGCCCTGCGGGGGTTACTTTTGGCAACGCTCTTCACATTGCAGCGTCCACCCGCTTTGCAATTGCAGCGTTCAATACGGACATGGGGCGCACAACGCCCCCCAACAAGGAGTTCCACATCATGAGCGTCACACGTTCTACCTTCTTCAAATGGGCCGCCGCCGGTGCGGTGGCCTTCGGTGCCCTGTTTGCCGCCACCTCGGCCAGCGCCCGCAGCGACGTGAGCTGGTCGATCGGCGTCGGCGTGCCCGGCGTGGCAGTCGGGGTGGGCGGTCCCGCCTACTATCCGGCCCCGGTCTATGCGCCGCCGGCCCCGGTGTATTACGCACCGCCGCCGCCGGTCTACTACCGTCCGCCGCCGCCTGTGTATTACCGCCCGGCACCGGTCTACTACGCGCCGCCGGCCTACTATGGTCCGCGCTACTACGGTCGCGGCTATCACCGCGGTCATGGCCACGGCCACTGGCGCTGATTTACAACGCCATTCGTGACTGAATCGGCCTTATCTAGCTGATGCAAAAATCCAATTAAATCAACAGCTTAAAGGATCTGGCAATGTTGATTCGACACAACGTGGAGAGGCTCAAGCCATCCGCGTTGGTCTGCTGCTGCTTGCTCGAAGCGCCCTCGTAGGGCCGCGAATTCAAGCCTGACGCTTGGCCTAAGGTTCGATCCCCGATCCCGACTAAATTAGCTGAACATTGACCCACGTTTTTCATTTCAATTGATCCATCTATTGCCTTCATTCGTAGAGCGGGAAGCTCGAATGCAGGGTCAAGCGAGCATGAAAAATCGGACTCTTTTTGGCTCAAATTTGGATGAAAAACACGCCCCGTGTTGATTTCCGCCGAAAATTGACCCTCTTAACGCAGTAATTTCCGTCTAAGACTGACCCACGTAAAACCCTACCCTGCTGATTTTTAGAGCAGGGGATCCTAGGAGTGATAGACGTGGCGACATTGAGTGTCATCAGACGCTGGGCCCTGCGTGAGCAGATGTCCATTCGCGAGATTGCAAGGCGTACAGGCCTGTCTCGCAACACCGTAAAGAAGTACCTGCGAGGCGGCGATGAAGAGCCGCGCTACGCCAAGCGGGCAAGTTCAAGCAAGCTCGATCCCTATGCCGAGAAGCTCGCGACCTGGCTCGCGATCGAGGCAACCAAATCGCGGAAACAGCGGCGCAATCTGCGGCAGATCCACACAGACCTGGTCGCGTTGGGCTTCGAAGGCTCCTACGGCCGCGTGGCGGCCTTCTGTCGGAAATGGCAGGCTGATCGACAGGAAGCACAACGTATTGCCGGCCGCGGCACGTTCGTGCCGCTGGTTTTTGGTCCCGGCGAGGCATTCCAGTTCGACTGGAGCGAGGATTGGGCCGTGATCGCAGGCGAGCGCACCAAGCTGCAGGTCGCGCATTTGAAGCTCAGCCACAGCCGAGCATTCACCGCGCGTGCCTACCTTCTGCAAACCCACGAAATGCTGTTCGATGCACACAACCATGCTTTCCGTGTGCTGGGCGGCGTGCCCAAGCGTGGGATCTACGACAACATGAAGACGGCTGTGGACAAGGTCCGCACCGGCAAGGATCGGGACGTCAACGTCCGATTTAGTGCGATGGTGAGCCACTACCTCTTTGAGGCCGAGTTCTGCAACCCGGCGTCAGGCTGGGAGAAGGGCCAGATCGAAAAGAATGTGCGTGATGCCCGTCATCGCCTCTGGCAGCCCGTTCCTGCATTCCCGACACTGGCCGAGCTCAACGATTGGCTCGAGGTCCGATGCAAGGCACTGTGGAAGGAGATTGCCCACGGCCAATTGCCGGGCACTGTCGCTGATATCTGGGCTCAGGAAAAACCCTTCCTGATGCCTCCGCCGCCTGCGTTTGACGGCTTCGTGGAGCACACCAAACGTGTATCCCCGACCTGCTTGATTACCTTCGACCGGACGCGCTACAGCGTCCCCGCATCGTTTGCCAATCGGCCGGTCAGCCTGCGGGTGTACGCCGACCGATTGGTGGTGGCAGCCGAAGGCCAGGTGATATGCGAGCACAACAGGATCGTCGATCGACGGCACGACGTGACTGGCCAGACCATCTACGACTGGCGCCACTACCTGGCCGTCCTGCAGAGGAAACCCGGTGCGCTCAGGAACGGCGCACCATTTGCAGAACTACCGACGCCGTTCAAACGGCTGCAAGCGATGTTGCTCAAGAAGCCGGGGGGTGATCGAGAAATGGTGGAAGTCCTGGCGCTAGTGCTGCATCACGAAGAGCACGTGGTCCTGGCTGCGGTCGAGGCGGCGTTGGATGCTGGGGTTGCGACCAAAACACACGTCCTGAACATCCTGCATCGCCTGGTCGACGGGAAGTCTGCCGTCCCGGAAGTGGTTGCGCCACAAGCACTCAAACTGTCCACCGAGCCGCAAGCGAATGTGTTGCGATATGACTCACTCCGAGAAGCGCAGCCGCGCAAGGAGGCACGCCATGGCACATGATTCGACGACGATGGCGATCGTCACCCTGTTGAAGAGTCTCAAGATGCATGGCATGGCCCACGCGGTGTCGGAGTTGGGCGACCAAGGTGTACCTGCCTTCGAAGCGGCTCAACCGATCCTGTCAAAGCTGCTGAAGGCTGAAACGGCTGAACGCGAAGTGCGCTCATTGGCATATCAGATGAAGCTGGCCAAGTTCCCCGCATACCGGGATCTGGTCGGGTTCGACTTCGGACACAGCGAAGTGAACGAAGCGACGGTGCGCCAGTTGCACAGATGCGAATTCCTCGACCAGGCGCACAACGTTGTCCTCGTTGGCGGGCCCGGAACGGGAAAAACCCACCTCGCAACCGCGATCGGGGTGCAGGCCATCGAACATCACCGTCACCGGGTCCGCTTCCTCTCGACGATTGAACTGGTCAACGCTCTGGAAGTGGAGAAATCCAACGGGCATACAGGTCAGATTGCCAACAAGCTCCTGCACGTTGATCTGGTGATCCTGGATGAACTGGGCTACTTGCCCTTCAGCGAATCAGGAGGAGCACTGCTGTTCCACCTGCTCTCCAAGCTCTACGAGAGAACCAGTGTCGTGATCACCACCAATCTCAGCTTCGGAGAGTGGGCCAGCGTCTTTGGTGATGCGAAGATGACGACTGCATTGCTGGATCGATTGACACATCGGTGCCACATCCTGGAGACCGGGAACGACAGCTTCAGGTTCAAAAACAGTTCTGCGCAGCCTCAACCTACAAAGGAGAACACCAAGCACTTATCCACACCGTGAAGCCTTCAGGCTCACAAAGCGAGTGGGTCAGTATTCAATGGAAATCCAGGGTCAGAGATCGGCGGAATCCAACACGCACGGCTTTACGGAGTCAGACCCTGCGAAGCTGGCTGCCGCTGTAGTGCCTGCTGCCTGACCGACCTCGCACATCAGCTGGTCCTAACGGCGAGGACGCGCCCAAGTGCTCGGCCGATCCGCGACTACGCGATGCTCCGCCTGGGCTTTCCCATCGACCGGTATCCTGTACAGATTAGGAAGAGAATACTGGGATGGCTACAGAAACGCGCCCCACCACCCCAGGTCGACCCTGGGCCGCGGATTCACGTGCCCGCCGCAAGTTCATCGCCAGGTCGTTCGACCGTGCTGTTCAGTCGGACGTAGAGGCTCTTGAGAGCGCACGCGCTATGGCCACAAATATGCGCAGCGGCAAGCCTCTACAACGTGCGCCGGCTAGGTGAGCAAGCTACACCTGGCAGTCCGCTTCGCTCCCTATCGGCGACTAGGCTCGGGCCGGGCCTGATGGTGTGGGCGCGGAGGCACCGGGGCAATCTGCGGCAGATCCATACACGCGCAGTCACGCGGGCCCACTACCGGGGAAATCGCGAGACGCATCACAACCGCGTGATTCCTTGCTTTCGAACGGAGGCCGCTCGCGCTTAACTGCGGGCGCCCGAGCAGCGGCTGCCCGCAGTTAAGCGGAAGCAGGCGTTCCAGCGCGCCAAGCCACAACACCGGCCGGCCGGCTATAGCAGTCGTTCATTGGAGGGCTGTTAATTCAAGCCTGACGCTTGGGTTGGCATAAGGTTTAGTCTTTCATTTCGGCTAAATTCTCTGCAATTTGATTGCAATTTTTCATTGCAATCAACCCATTTAATGTCTTCATTCTTGAAGCGAAAAACACGAATACAGGGTTAAGTGATCATGAAAATCCAGACTCCTTTGGGATCAAATTTTCATGAAAGCACGCGCCTAAACCTTGGAAAATCGGAATCGACCCTTTATGTTAGCCGCCAAGTAAGCCCCAACCGAGCCCGCAGATATCAGTTCGTTGTAAATCTGCTCGGTGACATCAAAGTACTGATACACGGTCCCATTGTTAAACTCAATCTCAAGTGTCAATGTTTCTCCGTCGTAACCGACAGACGCGACATTGCTCGATGTAACAGCTTGTCTTTCCATTTTTCTTCCTTTTACTTGATTCGTGATATGCGGGAATTTTGAGAGCGCCAAGCTTCACTAAGCTCTTCGTAATTTGGCTTTTCCTCTCTTGGTATGCCCCAGCCCCCTGGGTGTTGAGTTTCATCTAGCGGAGCTTCGTCATAGATAACAGGATCCTGACTATCAGGTCGCGCATTACGTGAGGGAGGCGTGATGAGGGTCCGCATTGGCAACTTTACAGCCTCTCCTAAAACGATTGCCTCTCCGGTTCTGAGAATGGGAAGCATATTTGTCAACCCATCTAAATTATCAGAGAGTGCAGAGCTGATATGCCCGCGGTCTGCAGAGTTTGCCAAACGAAGAGCAAAAAAAGTTCCGCATTGAGAAAGTATTGTAGGATTAATTTCAGAAGGTCGCTGGCTAACAATCATTGCGCCAATTCCGTATTTTCGACCTTCCTTTACAATTCGTTGAACAATTTTTGAAGCCATCCCCTTGAAGTCGTCATTCAAATAAATATGCGCCTCTTCCATCACAACCAAAAGTGGACGATATTTACCACCTTGTGACAGATTCCGAGACCAAAAAAGTGCTTCATAAATTAGCCGCAGAAGCGCGCCAATGGTCGTCTGAAGAATATCTGATGGAACACCAGAAAGATCTAAGATGGTGACGGGACGGTCGGTGCCAAGCCAATCAATCAGAAGACCATCTAGATCTCGATTTACCGCACCATCGGCACCAACACTCCAGTCACCCGGCCTAAAGAGAAAGTCATATCTCGGAATACGAAGCTTTGCGCCTAGCGACAACAAATGCTTCCCTAGATTACTCCCCCCGGGAAGATAGTTTATCTTTTCTTCGTCACCTTTGTCATTTTTTACATTTTTGAAAACCGGAGGAATTCCTGCCTCTGAATTTCCCTTTAGCTCTTTGCCATGAGCATCAAGCTCATACGCCAAATTTTCGATTGGCCTCCCGCCTTTATTGCTGTAATAGGTTCCGAAGGTTTCAACAAAAAGCTCATGCCATAGGTGATGCAGGCTAAAGGGAATGGGCGAATCCACACTTAGCGTGTCGGCGGAAGCTCCCTTTCGAGGGTGTGCAGCTATTGAAAGATCCTTGCATTTTTGAATTCGCTCCATAACGATGTTTTTCTCTTTTTCATTCGTTATTTCGCCAAAACTGACTTCGCACAACTCATCGAAACTTAGTGCCCAGAACGGGATGTGAAGCTCTTTTTCATACGCCGTGCCGTTTGATTTGGGCGTGCCTATCTTATAAGTTACGGCTCGATCCTTTAATGCGCTTCCATACTCGCCATGTAGATCTAGCATAATAATGCGCGATGATGGATATCTACCCCCATCGGACAACGCATTTATCAAACTCGCAACCGTTGTGGATTTTCCAGATCCAGTAGTTCCAACAACAGCCGAATGCCTGGTGATGAGCTTGTTGACATCAATCAGCGCTGGAATAGAGTCGGCGTTTGAGATATGCCCTATCTTGACGAAATAGGGTCGATCTGGTTGGCCATATATATTCTTTAATTCCTTCTCGGACACGAGGTGAACCTGGTCTCCGATCGTAGGGTATTGCGAAAGGCCGCGAGTAAATACACCAGTACGAGGCGCTTCGCCAATCAATTGAATTTTCATCCATCGATGACCCAATTCTTCTGAGAGTGATTTTGTCGCTGGCGCCGCACTTGCACCGACTTGGCTAACAATCCCGTAGAGACTCGAAAATCCAATCGGAATACGGACAAAGCTACCAATTTGGCCGGCTCGATATCCCTGCCCATCAATATAGACAAATCCAGTCAATGAATCTTTGGACAAAGTAATGCTGACGGTTGTTCCGTCTACATCTTGGACATCCCCTAAGTAGGTCTCCTTATTTGACATCTCTGGAGTTCCCTGTGTCACCAATTATTCTTTTCAAGAAATCCGTAAAAATGGAAAAATCCCCCATTTTTATAAGAGGTGCTGACGGGTGCGAGTCTTCAGAGTTTTTCTCATATGCGACAAAGTTCTTCAACTCGGGATCGTCGTATTCCGTGTCTCGAGGCATCACCCAGGCACCGACACTCGTTCCGATGATGGCTTTGTCAAATGTCCAAATATTCAAATTGTGCTGTTTTTTTGCCAATTTGTACGCCTCTTGGTAGGCTTCCGCATCATTGTTTTCTTTGGAATACTTCCCAAATTGCAATCCAAGAACCATCCCGGTAGGATTTGCCTTAAGCGCATTCACGATGGTGTCATTTAGGTGCCCATCGTTAAATGAGTAGCCACACATTACGAGAAATGAAGATTTCTTGCGTATAAATCTATTAAGTTGATCAATTAAAGCGAGATAAGGCATTTTTCTGCTCTCTTCATACTTTAAGTGAGAGGGGTAAATAAGATGGGAGTCGTTCTCTTTGACGTCAGATGCGCGATACACTGATCTTTGGCCATCTTTCATTTCTTGGCACCAGTTGATGGAGCCATGAATTTTCCAAAGGCGAGTCCAATGCGAAGGAATTAAATCATCTTCCACTGCTCGCAAATCAAAAAACGAACGACGAGCTCCGACAAAGCCGTCGAAATAGGGAATCCCGTTATCTTCTAGACTTTGCTCGACCAACAAGTCATAATTTGTTGTAAATATCTCAATTGCCTGTTTTCGGTCTATAGACCTTATCCAATTCCCCAGGCGGTGATATGGAGTTTCACTCGATGGCAGGAGGACGTTGATTTTTTTGGTAATCTCGAGGCAAATTTTCGTTTCTAGATCGTTTAGCTCTTGCTCCTTTAGTCCTCGAACCTCTCCTCCCTTTGAAACCAAAATTAAGCTGCGTACAAAGCTGAGGATATCTTCGATATTCTCGGTATTTTTTTCCGCCTTTGTTAGTTCAGTAATAAGGCATTTGAACCTCTCGTCGCCTGCCAATCTTTCATTTATGTGACGAGTTAAATTGGCAACATCTGGGATAAGAGGCCACTCGCCTTCCGGCATAGACACTGAAAGTGGACATCCGGCCGATAGAAAGAATCCAATCGGCTCATTGTCCTGCGACAAAGATTGGCGCAGATAGCGCAGATGACGCATCGTGTCGTGGAGTGTTTCCATCGGTATTAGGGCTAGAGAGCTCGCTTGGTGTCGAACAAATTTGGCGAATACAAAGGTGCTGCGTTGCAGCAAAGAGGGAGGCTTGCCAATGGTTAGGGCGCACGCAGTGTAGATTGCAACTTTATGTGTTGGCAGAAATTTGTCGGCCATTCGACGCTTGCTCAACTTGATGATGAGCAATGTCTTACCTGCGTCGATGGCTTTCGGACAGTGCAAGGGCCTGGAGGAGGCTTCGCCGCCAGCCAGGTGGCGACCAAGCCACTTCCTGGCCGTGGGCGCAGTGATACTGTGTGCAGCTGCAGCTGCAGCTGCAGCTCGCACAGCATCCAAGCCTTCAGAGTCATCTGCTTGACCATCTTGATTCGGCGGGCAAAGGTAAGTCGAGCATGCCTACGGGTGTTCAGCCGGTTGGGCGTCCGTCGATTGGGTGTTTGGCGACTTCCAGCCGCTCAAACCCAATCCGGATGAATACCGGATACACCCTATTGGAACTTCACAGCTAAGGGTGGAGCTTCTACGAAATCGTGTCCTCAGGCTTACATCGCACTGCCTCCCGGAGACTCGGTTGGAAGCACGGTTGCGACGTCCGGCGTCTTGGCTGGAACCGTGCAAAAAGAGTCGCCAAGTACTCAAAATGCCGAACAAGTACGGCGGAGCCTCGCCAATTCGATTCAGCAACCAATCCATTACGCGCTGCCGCAACGGAATCCACCAATCCCCATGATCGGCGATTGACTTCATCTCAGAAGTTATCTCTTTATTGCGACACCCATTTTTTGTTCTTGACCATCAGGTGATGATCGAAAGAGACCCCGTTGCCTCCTGATGAGGCAATCCGTCGTAGAGCCCGACCGAGGTTTGGCGTGACGGGTGGTCGGCACGCAGCGCTACCCAGACAAGGCCGTGGAAAACGGGGCAGCTGTATCGGTCGTTGGGTCAAGGGGAGCGATGACAAGAGATGGACCCAAATTCGCCCCCTTGATGTACAACAGGTGGTCTACTGCCCGCCAAAGCCATCCTCGTCTCTTGCATGCCAAGCACAGATCTCGCGCCGCTGTTGAAGCTGTCCACCCGATTGCTGGACCTGCACGATTCCAGGAGAGGCAGTGGCGAGTCGCCGCAGTACCAGACAGAGGACCGCCCCGGTCTCGGCGACGGGCGCTACATTGCGCTGGCGGAGGCTGTGCTCGACGTACTGCAAAAGCTGGATGCCCGAACCGGCGACGAGTTTTCGTCCTTGCAGACCATCCAGCAAGGCGTGTGTGAACATGTGGAATGGGCCGAGGACATCGACATCGAGTACGTACTGAACGTGCTCTCGCGCCCGTCGGAGCTGAAGCTGCTGCATTCGCCGCAGGAGGGGCCGGCCTACGTCATCGGTGACAAGGAAACCAACCTGGTGGAGAAGGCTGCCCACGTCGTGGAGTATCGACTTTCCCGCCTGGGCAAGCTGGCGCTGGTGATCGCATCGGACCACATGGACATTGCCTACATCGAGGGCGACATCACGAAGCTGATCCGTGCCATCCAGGCCGCGCGCCTGAGCCCGGCGCTGGGGTTCGTCGAACGGTTGTTGCAGCAGCTGCGCAGCGAGCAGCTCAAGCTCGTGGCGCTGATCGAGAAAACGGCAGGTGGTCGGCGAGCGCGCGAGGAGACCCTTTCCCAGATGGAGTTGCACCGCGAGACGATGCGACGCACGGTGAATCTGGTGCAAGAGGCCAGCTTCGCCGTCGACGAACTCGTCCGCAAGGAAGTGGAGACCGCAGACGATGTGCCCGTCGGGTTGATCCGCGCCAAGGTCAAGGAGCTCGCCGGCGGGGTTGTGCGCTACGGTCGGGAGCTGACCCGGCTGGCGGAATTGTCGATGGTCGGCAAGCCCTCGACGGTGCAAGCGCCTGACTTCGCGGGACTGGCACGCCAGTGGGTGAAAACGCCGCCTGAGCCCTCGCAGATCGCAAGAGTGTTGGAGATGCTGGGCCCAGGCCGTGCCCCCCGATTGGCCCCGATGGGCTCGGACTTCGCGGGAATCGTCAAGGTACGGGCCGCCGAGGAAGCGCAGGCTGACAGCCTGCAACTCGAGGGCTTCGACGTCCCCGCCGAGGACCAGTTCACCGACTGGCTGCAGAAGAACCTCTCATACCTCGAAAGCCAGCTGCACAAAGGCGTGACGCTGGGCGAAGCGCTGCGCGCGGGTCTTGGCCATGACGGCGACGCCCACACGCTTAACAGCCTCGTGACGGCGCTGACCGCGGCCGAAGACTGGGTCAAGGCGCCGGTCGAGGGCGAGCTCGCGCGGGAGCTGGAGCGCTTCGATTTGCCGGGCCTGCAGGTGATGTTCTCCAGCTTGAAATTGCAGATGGCGAGCGACGATGCCGCCGGAAAGGGCCGATGACACCGTACGACATGGGGCGCATCAGCGCATTCCTCATTGCGCATCGCAAACTGGAGGATCGCGTCGACAAGCGAGGCATGCGGCGCGACGAGAAGGACCTTGCCGCGATTCTGAGGGAGGCATCAGTCGACGAGTTGCGCGACCTCGAGGACTTGATGAGTGGCCAGGGCTTCGTCTTCGTACAGTTGAATAGCTTCGACGTGGAGGGCATCGGTCCGGGCTCACGCGTGTACCTGGCCGCGCGTCGCGCTGACATGCCCTCCTGCCTTGTGGACAGCAGCCATGTGGTCGAACGGATGGGCCTGGGCCAGCGCCCGAATGCCGCGAAGATCTGGTTCACGCAGATCTGGCTGCTCCACCTGGACCTCATCTATACGCAGCTCGATCGCAGCCCCTTGGAGCGGGGTCGGTGGATCAATGCGTCCTTCACGCGGGAGATGCTGCAGGACGCCCTGAGCACGCACATCAACGACCATGTGCGCAAGCTCAACGCCGTCGAGCTTGCCAACAGCGAGGTGTACGAGGTCCTGTGCGCGGAAAAAGGAGCGGATGTCTCGCGCTACGTCAGGCGCTTCCTGGAGATCATGTGCGAGGGCGGGCTGCTTGAAGAGCGCGCGGAGGGAGCCTTCCGGCAGACCTTGCTGTCCGCGGTCGAGATGAAAGAAAACTTTGACCGGTCGCTGGCGCCACTCATGTTGGCGCGCGAGCAATCCGGCCAGAGCTCGAGCATGGCGCAGCTGGCTGGCCCCTTGCTCACCGCCGCGCAGGCAATCGCATCGGATGGAGGGGAACAATGAGCCTGATCTCGCGCGTTGAGGTGTCGAACTACCTCACCGAAGGCATCAACATGCATCGCCGCTCGGCGGACTGGAAGCCAATGCTCACGGGCATCACCCTGCGCATGGACGGCGGCAAGTCCGCGCTGGTGAACATCACCAATGGCGGAGGCAAGACCTCGCTGGTGGAGATCCTGCTGTACCTGCTCAGCCGCGACGCCAGGCTGCTCAAGAAGATTCGCGAGAAGGTCGCCCCCAGGAACCGGGGGTACACCCATGCACGCATCGAATTCAGGACACCTCCCGAGGACACCTACTCGGCCCCCAGTCTTCTGGAGATCGACCCGCTGAACCTCCCCGGCGAAACGCATGTGGTGGGCGTCGCGCTCAACGACGACATCAATGACCCGCCGATCTTCTACTCGTACAGCGGGACGCTGGAAGACTCACCGTGCTACCTCTATGACGGCAAGAGCATCACGCCCGTGGCGGACGGCCAGTTCGTGGCCGCAACCAAGGCCCTGCGCGGATGCAAGTGGAACCGGTTTGCCAACCGCATGGATTGGGAAGACCACATCCGCCTGTTCCTGCCGATAGAGGTGATCCGCCGCAACGTGGTGTACCAGCTCAAGGGCTCGGACGACCAGAACGCCAGCTTTTTCGATTTCAAGCCCAGGGGCGGTGAGTCCTATGACAGCGCCTTTTTTCGATCGGTGGTCGCGCCCGACCTCGTGAGTAACCTGTTGAGCTCCTTCGCCGAGGAGGACGAGTCGGCCGTGGAGGACACGCTGCTCAAGAGCCTGACGCAGATTGTGAGGGCCGACAAGGAAATCCTGATCAAGGAGACCCGGCTGGCGGTGCGAGAAAAAGGCATCGACGACCTGCAGCCCATCCTCGCTGCCGGCAGGCACGCGCAACAGCAGCAGCGCCAGCGCGATGCCCTGCTCAGGGAACTGCGCAGCGACATCGCCTTCCTGCGGCACTTCGGGTTGCAAGACACCCGTCATACCCTCCCAGGCCTGCCCCGCAGCCTGCCTCGGATGGGCGAACAGGATCCACGCATCCTGACCGCGCTCAAAGGCATGGTCATCAGCCGCGACGAGGGGATTCTGTTGCTGGACAAGACACTGAGCGATCTGAGTGCCGTAGAGGTCCGCATCCTCTCAGAGGTGGCCGATCGGAAGCAGATCCCCTCGTTCTCGGCAAGAACGCAAGTCATTGATTTTGCTTGCGATTTCGAAAATCTAACCAGCGGGAGCACCAAGGGCGGGCACTATCGCAAGGGGTATCCGAAGGACTCGGCACTTCGATTGCCCGAGTTTTTGGTGAGCAGGGCTGGGGCCCGGACAGCTGGCCTGAAGGAAGTTTTGCTCCAAGCCTTCACCATCGCGCAAGCGCAGATCGACACCAACCCTGCTTCGCGCCAGGTACGCGCGCTGGAAACCGCGAGACTGCGGCTGCTGGGCGAAGCCAGACAAGGGGAGGAGGCCAAATCCAAACTGGCGGGCGAAGTGGAGCAGCTCAAGCTGCAGGTCAAAGATCGCGCAGACAACCAGGGCGCCTGGGAAGACTTCGTGAAGATCGCATTGCAGCTCCCCGAAGCTATGCGCACCGATCCCGAGGGGGCCAGAACCTGGCTGGGCGAACAGCTCGATGCGCTTCAAGCGCAAGCGACCAGTCGAAACACGCGCCGTGGCGAGTTGAACGCCGTCTGGGCTGACCATGTGGCCGTGCTCGAATTCCACGGCCTGGAAGGCCTGCAGGGAGCCCGGGATCGTTTCGAGGCTCTACAGGCAAGGCACGAGCACATCCAGTCGGAGGCCAAGCGCATCGTGCCGGCGCTGGGGCAAGCAAGCAAGACAGCCAGCACACGGCAGCGGGCCGTCCAACCTTTGGTGGACAAGTCCAATGCCGCGCAGCGCAAGCTGGACGCCTTCGAGCGGCTCGCTGCCGGGGTGCAGCGTTTCGCAACGGTGTTCGGTGCGGTAGATCCGGCCGGGGTCGATCCAGCGCGCGACCTGGTTCTGGCGGACAAGGCGGTGGCCAGATCGCAAGGGGGCCTCAAGGGCTTGACCGATGAGCAGGACATTCTGCGGCGGCTCAAAGCCCAGTGCGCCACCCTGGAAACCATCTTCGACGCGAACGTGGATCCCCTGACGTACGACCCGGTCAAGCGGCACGCAGATACATCCGACGAACTGTCGACGGTGCGCCAGGAGCTGGTGGCGCTGCTGCCGCAAAAGGAAGCGATCGACCTGTTCGAGGACAGATTCCCTCAGGTAATGCCCCAGGCCTGGATTGACGATGCCGAAGGCAGACGTGCCGACTTGGAGCATGAGTTGCAGCAGCAGGTGGCACTGCAGACGAATCTCGCGAAGGAGCACGAGGCCATCGAGCAGATGCGCTCGGTGGAGGACGGCAGCTTCGCGGCGGCGTGGTCGATTCTTGGCGGGGCATCCCTGAAGGCCCAGCGTCTGCATCAGGTGCTGATGGCCGCCGGCTTGCCGCAGCAGGCTTGCAACGACGCCATGAGCGCCATGTCGGGCATGCTTTCCGCGCCGGTGTTCGACACCATCGACGAACTGAAGATCGCGGCTGGCCTGCTGGAGGCCGGCTCGGCATCCGTCCCGTTGATTCTCAAGGACGAACTGTTCAGGGCTCTGTCCGAAGGGGTCACGAGCAATGAACAGATCCGGATGCTGGGCTTTATCGGCGGGCCCACTTCCCGCCGCGTACGCATCCTGCTCGATGCCCAGTTCGCCCGCGCCGAACTGCAGCGGGTGGCGCAAGAGCTGCTCGCCTGCCAGGGCGCCATCGCGCAGACCCGGGTGGCTTTGTCGGAAGTTGTCCCCGACAGCGAGGACTACAAGCTGGCGCTCAGCGCCAAGGCCGCGCTGGCAGCCGGCGCGGGACAGCGATACGAGGCGCGCACGAAGGAGGCTGAACAACTCGCAGCGCAGGTAACGCGTTTGAAGACGCAGATTCAGCCCCAGTCGCTGGAAGTGCTGCGTGCAGCCAAGGAGTTTCTGCAGCGTGGCGGCCGACCTCGGCTCGACGAGCTCGGCGAGCAGATACCCGGGAAGGAAGCGGAGCTCGCGCAGACCACCGAGGCGCAAACGATCGCGAAGGAGCGTGCGTCGCATGAGAACCTGAAGGCGCGCGATGACGCGATGGAACACCACAGGCTGGGCGGCGACCGCACCCGCCTTCAAGCTCAGCGCGACCACGAGCAGGCGTGCGAGGCGGTCAAGATAGCGCAGGCCCAGGTCGAAGAGGCGCAGGCTGCGCTCGAAGACCTTACCAGGCAGCAGCAACAGCTCCAGGAGGTTCAGGGCGAGCATGACCAGGATGGTGGAGAGCAGGCCCGAGTCCGCTACGAGCGTGTGCTTGAGTTCGCGCAGAACACCACGGACCTGCAGTTTATGCAGAACTTCGAGGCGCAAAGCAAGGAGATCACGCGAGCGACCGATCGCCTGGCGACGGCGCTCAGGGTCAATTTCGTGCGGGCGGCAGCGTTCCGCGCCCATCACGGCAAGAGCGACCAAGGCCTGCTCGATGAGATCGGGCAAAAGGAACAAGCCGCGCAAGAGCTCGATGTCAGCATCGCAAGCGCACGACAGGAGGCGCAGCGCATTGCCGACGCGGACATCCCCAGCTGGCAGCGGCTGGCCAGGTCGATCCATGAGCTGGCGTACGAGGTGGGCAGCAGAGTCGCACGCACCAAGGAAGCAGCGGCACATGCTCAGGACTTGGAAGAGGGGGCGGCGGTGCCAGAGGTGCATGCCAGCTACCGGGAGGCCATGGCCGTGCTGGCAACCCTGTCCAATCCCTCCCTGCAGTCGCACGGGGCCGTGGTGGAGCGAGTCGACGCTCTGGCGCAGACCATCCAGGCGATGAACCTGCAAGAGGACCTCCAACGGCACAAGGAGGTTTCGAACAGTCTGCTGGCGGCGCAGCACCAGTACAGGAATCTGAACACCTCTTTCTGCGAGACCGCACGGCTGGCCATCGAGTCGCGCGACGCGCCGTTCAACTCGCTGGAGATCGAGGAGATATCCAGGGCAACGCCCGACAGCATCGAGGGGTTGGGAACGCTCTTCGAGCAGCTGCAAGCCAGCCTGACGAAGGAGCGTGACGAGGCCCAGCAAGCCAAGAACATCGCCAGCCAGACTGCGCAAGACACCCTATCGCAGCTGGCGGGCTTGATCGAAAGCGCGACAGACAACCTGAAAACCTTGAACAAGGTCATGGCCGGCTATCCGCACGGCCGATTCTTCTTCGAGACCCAGGTCACGGGGAAGGCGGGCGTGCAGAACATCCTCGACGAACTAAAGGAGGATGTGGAGAAGGCCCTGCGCGAGCAGGATGGCCGATCGCGAGGCATGCGCCGCGGTAGCGACACGCAGCTGAAGGCGATGCTGCGGGACAAGCTCATCGAATGCGTCTTCACCAGCACCGAGGTGCAGTTCGTCAATGGCGGCATCTGGGGCGGCCGGAAGAGCCACGTTTCAGAAAAGCTCTCCACGGGACAGAAGATCGCACTGGAGTTCATGTGGATCGTGCGGCAGGCCGAATACGAGATCGAACGCGGCCTGCTGGAGATGACAAGCAAACAGGCGGCCAGGTCGCGGGCCAAGGCCAATCGGGTAATCCTGATCGACGGGATCTTCAGCACGCTGTCCGATCGCCGCATCATCAAGGAAGCCCTCAACGGACTGCGTGACCTAGGTGGCAATTTCCAGATCATCGGGTTCCTGCATTCGCCGACCTGGAACAACGATTTCACTGTGTTCCCGGTCTACCACGTTGGCAAGAAACTGGTGAATCGCGAGGGAGATGGTCTGGTGTCCTTCCGCGAACGCGGTCGGGAACCCGGCACAGTCGGCTTCCTGAGTGCGATCACGCAGCCGTTGACGAGCGAAAGCGTCACGTGAGCGAAGCGTTCCTGCAGGAGGAAACTACACAAGTGCTTTCCACGCTACGCCGGATGGCAGGGGAAAGCGGGAGGCTACGCACGTCATCCGCTATCGCGAAGCTGTGCACCAAGCTAGGTCTACCCCGCGTGAGCATCAATGAGGCGCTTCGGGAGCTGTATCGCTGTGGATTGGTGACCTACCAACCTGACGCACAGCAACTACCAGTATCGGGATTCCTTGGAGTCCAAGCGGCCGCCGTGGTGCTTGCGTCGCACGAGATCGCGTGGCAACAAGCGCTGGAGGCCGCTCATATGGAGCCGGGTGCCGCTGCGATCCTTGCGCAGCTGGCGCCGGCGCTCGCGGACCTTGGAGCTTCGGATATGCTGGTGCTGGCCCGCGCTCTGAAGGCACTTCGAGGCAGGCCCGCTGAGGCCACTGACGATGCGGGCTTCAACGTGAGCGCTCGTCACCTGATGGGAAGCTCCAAAGTGCTGTCCAGGCTCTCCCGCCCAATGCTTGATGCGCTGGACCTCCCCTTGCGTCTTCATGCACCGTCGCCTAGGTACATCCTCTGTGCGGGCCCTTCAGAGCCCGCCGCCACTCTGCTGATCGAAAACCCCCGCGCCTTTGAAAACGCAATCCGCAGCGGTCTGAGCGTTACGGTGGCCATTGTGTGCACCTTCGGGTTCGGGCTGTCGTACTTGGGAAGCGAGCTGTGGGCAGACGATGGGGTCTCGCAGCATGATCGCCCGATCCTGATCGTGCGCGACGGCACACCGCCGCCGTTGCGTCAGCTTCTGGCGGCCGAGAAGGTGTTCCTCTGGGCGGATCTGGATCTGGCCGCCATGAATATATTTCGCTCGCTCAAAGGGGCTATTCCGCAGTTGCGCATGAGCGCGATCTACGAGGAGATGGTGCCGATGGTTTTGGATCCTGCGCGGTCGCATCCGTATGCTGTGCTGTTTGACAAGAGCGGTCAGCTCTCGCGGTACCCGCACGACAGCGCCGCGCCGTCGCCTTTCGACGACGAGGACTTGGCAATGCTTCAAGCCGCGTGCTCTGCTCGTGCAGGGGACCAGGAAGCCGTCGAAGAATGCAGCATCCTACGATTGGGAGCGCAGTCTTTGGGCGTGAACCGACGCGGTCTGGCAGAGATGTGAATCGCCCCGGCTTCCCTAGACACCTCTGAGCCTCAATCCTGAGGCCCAATAGGAGGTGCCATGAGTAAGCAGAGATACCCAGAAGAATTCAAGACCGGGCGGTCAAGCAGATCACCGAGCGCGGACACAAGGTCTCAAAGGCCGGCGTATGCAGGGACGATGATGCTCCCGGACTTTGCCATGAAAAAACCGCCCGAAGGCGGTTCTTTCTTCCCAAGCCGCAGCCAACTGAATGACGCCACGAAGGAGGAGTGGTGGGCCCAATTATAGGCACGTCAGCCCCTGCAAACAGCGCCTCTCCGACCAGGCCAGAGGGCGAAAACGCGCCGCCCGCGGGCTTTAGATGGTGCCGGCGACTGTCAACCTCGCCAAGCCGAGCTCTGGGGGGCCGGCACGAACTTCCACAAGGCCCTGCTGTTCAGCCCATTCAAGGGTGTTTGCCAGCACGGGGCCGGTGTTCGTTGTCAGGCCGCGCCTGTACGCGTGGCTGACCAAGGTCTTGATTCGCACCCACCTGGTGCTGTCCCCGTCTGCGATGTCCAGAATGTCGGCACGGATGGCCTGCCATTGATCGTCCATAAATTTCTCCAGTTTTCGAGCCCTTGCGAGCACTGCTCGGCGAGCAGCGGATGAAATTAGTGTTCGCAGTGGGAAATCGAGAAAAATGGGGTTACCGATACGGCAGATGCGATTTTTCTTTTCAAAGTGCCGCCGACATCAACGGCTCCCCTCATGTGGAGGTAGCCATCTGCAAGCAGGGGGAAAGGCCCGAGTGCGGTCAGCGCGCGGGCGAGCCTCGTGGATCGCAAGGTGCAGCGCTGCAGATGCTTAGTTGCGACTTGACCAGAAGAAGTGCCCAACTTGCAATCAGGTGAGGTCGGGTTTGCTGAAGCGCTCGCGTCGCCCGTCCGGATATTCCTTGAAGACGACCCCATCAACAACGACTGCCTTCGGCAGCCTCAGCCGAGCCCTTGTCTCGGCGATCTTCTTGAAGCGGGCGCTCAACCGCTGCTTGAATTCGGCGGAGGTAGTCAACTCAAGCAGCGATTTCGTCATGAGGACAAGCCCGGGATGCCGACAATATTTGGCATCAAAGTCTACACCCGTCGAAGAATTCAAAATCCACGATGTATGTCATGCAATCGCGGGCACTACTCAGGCAGCCTGACTTTGTGCTTCTCGCTGCTCCACAAGCCATGAGGGCAGGATCGGCTTGGCAGATTCAACCTGCGCCTGGAGCAGTGACCCGGCATCCGAGCGATCAGCGACCGTCCCACTGTTCAAGCAGTGGTTCAGTAGGTCTAGATAAGTCTCAGTGGCTTGAGCCCATGGGAGACGCTGTGTCAACGCAAGGTTGATGGTGCTGTCGAGCATGCTGCTCACAGATTCGGTGACCCTGAAGTTAGTTGAGCCTTTGGCTTCCTTGTAGAGCGCAAACAGCAGGCTCAGGCCGTCATACCAGGCAAGACCAGTTAGCGCCGCTTCAAGACTTACGTTGAAAACGCTGGGTTCATCAACCTGCTTACTTCCAAATAGGTACTCCCTCACTTCAAGCCAGTCGAGCCGAACCAGTCCATACAACTGGAGCAACTCTTCAACGTTCTGCGTGCATTGGGCCTGCGGCGTCTTGTCGTCTCTCACCAGCGTCCAAAAAGGCGCTTCATACAGGCTCCGAGTTCCGGGGATGTTCAACTCAACCCGATGAAGCACGTCGCTGCGTGGCGGCTTGGCATTCCGTTCGATGAAGTCGAACTCTTTTCGACGATCCGCCGAGGAGGCTCCAGGTTCTGACGAGAACATTTGGTCCAGCTCGTAGTTACTCGCCCCTCCGGTTTCCCTGCGCACTTCGCCGAGCCAAAGCTCCACCCGCAAATAGTCGAGCCAGTCTTTCTTTTTCATGAGCTAACCAAAAAAAGATTGTTTGTCTAGGTATCGATGATGCCTTCACCAGAACCTAGATTTTCAAAGTGCGCCTATAGAGGATCGACGCTCCAGTCAATCCAGGCGAAATGAAATGAATGCAGAAAGCACCTCGGCCGCGCAACGGCGCAGGGAAATGCTTGAGTTGTACGGCCCTATGGTCCGAGCTCGCGCCCTTGTTGCGGCGCTCGGCTTCAAGACGTACGCCGCCTTCTATAAAGCTAGGCGCGAAGAGAAGCTCCCGGTCAAGGTCTTCGACTTGGAAGGCCGCCGCGGGCCTTTCGCCCGCACAACCGACATCGCCGATTGGCTGGAGTCAATGAGCGAATAACTCCCTGCCCATCAACCACACAACACCAGGAGGACCTCCCTACAGCACGACCACATTGAGCATGCACTGCATCAAGTGCAGGTGATCGAAAAACACAAAAGCCGCCAACTCCCTAGGGAATTGACGGCCTTGTGCGGGATTAATGCTTGGACGGCGATTTATCTTGCGCAAATTGTGTGTCATGTCCCGTGCTCCGTCAACCCCTTGGCGGCATGCGGCGGGGCCTCGTTCGCCTGCGTCTTGCGCCCGCCGAGGCGTACCGAGTTCCGTAACGACACACATGCCCCACCATCTACACCGGAATGCGCCTGCACGCAGCCCTAGCGCCGCGCACGTTCACTCAGATTCTGTCGATCAAGGCCCTTGCTCCTCGAGAGGCGGCCATGACTACTTGAGCACAACGGCGATGCCGTCAGGCAGCAGGATTAATCAGCGTCGCTCGGCCGGCCTGCGTCGACATCGCTGACGTTCAGGATCTCGTCTCAATTTCCGCCGTTCACGGATGGCTGGACACTTCCTACTCTCGAAGGAAGCGAGGAACCTCGGCCTCGATGACGTTGCACGCCTGTCGGAAGACGACGCACAGGCGCTATTTATGAAACACCGCTGGGGACGGTACGGAGAAGGGAAGCAGGTCTGCCCCGCCTGCGGCAGCATCGACAGTCACTACGTCATACGTGGGCGGCGTCAATGGCGCTGCAAGGCCGCCGGATGTGGCCGCACGTTCTCGGTGACGACGGGCACCAAGTTCCAGGATCACAAGATACCGCTGAGAAAAATCTTCCAGGCACTGTGGATTTATGTCACCGAGGTGAAGGGGGTGGCTGCAAGCAAGGTGGCGCGCCAAGTTGGTATTGCCTATCAAACCGCGTTTACTCTCTTGCATAAGTTTCGAGAAGGCCTGCTCGACGAACGAAACCTAGCTCCACTCGAAAGACATGTAGAGATCGACGGAGGGCATTTTTCAGGCCGAATTCGCAAGCCGCGCAAAAAGAAAAAAGCCACCGCAATGCCTGCCCGAGCCAAGCAAGGCAAGACTTGGTACGCAACACATCCGAATCGACGCATCGTCATGGTATTGCGGCAAATCTCCCCGATCAAAGGGCAAGGGGCGATCCGCACCATCGTTGAAGTGGTTCCGGCTGAGACCGAAATCCACGCTACACCCTTGGCGCAGCGATACATCAAGGAGGGCTCAATAGTTCATACGGATGAAAGCAATGCTTTCAGCAGGTTGAGCGTCCGATACGAGCACTTCACTGTCAATCACAGCATTGAGTTTTCGACGGATGAAGGTGTGAACGAAAACCAGGCCGAGAGCTTTTTTGCACGCGCCAGACGCTTGGTATGGGGTGCCATTCATCGCATGACACCGAAGTACATGCTCGACTATATGAACGAGATCGCGTGGCGTGAAGATGTTCGTCGAAAAGATACGACTACGCAGATGGGGTTGCTTCTCGACGCAGTACTTAACAATGGTCGATCACGATGGTGGCGTGGTTACTGGCAAGGTCATCACCGGCCAAGCGAATTGATGTTTGGTCAGGGCGCAATATCCAAATCTTCGGATTGATCGAGGACCAGAGACCAACTGCCCGTGGCACTCCCCGTTGCCCCGATGTGATGCCGTCGCACCAGCCCTTCATTGCACAGCACCTTGAGACGAGTGCGAACTCGAATGTTCATTGCCGCTGCCCCATATTGGCCTAAGTCGACGCCGACTTCGCGAGCGAAGAACTGCGCAACCTCTTCGGTGTGAATCGCTCGTCCTTTCGCATCCTTTAGACAGCGGATGACCACCTTGGTCATCTGCCCGTGAGGCACAAGTCGCTTGCTTCTGGGCTGAACACCGGCGATGCTTGAAGGATCAACTTTCACTTCGTGAAAGGGAATGACAGCATCGATCGCGGCAAGCTCGCTCTCGATAACAGCCATTTGCTGCGTGAGCTTGCTTTGAAGTTTCAGAAGCTGGTCAAGGCGTCCTTGATGAACTGCGCGTGTTCTGATTAACCACGCCATCGAGGAGGGGGTACGACGAAGGTTCGTATAGTCACGGTTTTTTGGCATCCCTCAAGGGTTTCATTTCCCCTGAGAGAGGTCTTGTGCAACAGCTAGATAACTCCGGACTGAATGAAAAAAGCCGGCCCCGAAAAGGCCGGCTTTTTGCTGCGCGCTCGGTGCGCAGATTTCACATGGCGCGAAACAGATGGGCGTAGAGCCGGCTGACCGGGATCTTCTCGGCCCGCCCGCGCAGCGCGAGGTGCAGCTTGCCGGCTTCGTCGCGGTGCACCGCCTCGATGGCCGCGCTGCGCACCACCACGGCGCGGTGCACCTGCCAGAAGGCGTCGGGGTCGAGCTGGGGCAGCAGCTGCTTGAGGGGCGTGCGGATCAGGTATTCCTGCGTCGCAGTGAGCACGCGCAGGTATTTGTCGGCCGCCTCGAAGTACAGCACCTCGTCGATGGGCACCATGCGCACGGTGGCGCCGCCGGCATCGCTGGCGGCGATCATGCGCAGCGGCGCTGCAGGTGTTGATGACGGGGCTCCACCCGAGCCGCCGGCAGCGCCGAGCACTTGGCGCCACTGGGCGAGGGTGCGCTCCAGCGCCTCGTCGGCCGAGGCCGTCGAAGGCGAGGGCGAGGGCGCCACGGCCGCCAGCGCCTGCCGCAGCCGCGCCACGGTCTTGCGCAGGCGCTCGGGCTGCACGGGCTTGAGCACGTAGTCGATGGCTTCGGCCTCGAAGGCGCGCGCGGCGTACTCGTCGTAGGCGGTCACGAACACCAGCTGCGGCATCGGCGCCTCGTCGGCGGGCCAGCTGTCGGCCAACTCGGCGGCGGCGGCGAGGCCGTCGAGACCGGGCATGCGGATGTCGAAAAACAGCACCTGCGGCAGCAGCCGCAGCGCCTCGCGCACGGCGCTGCGGCCGTCGCGGGGCGTGGCGACGACCTGCAGCTCGGGCCAGGCGGTGGCCAGTTCAGCCTGCAGGGCCTGGGCCAGCAGGGGTTCGTCTTCGGCAATGAGGGCGGTGAGTGCGGTCGTGGGCATCGTCTGGTCGTTGGGAGGCATGTTCAGGCAAGCAGGGGCAGGTTCAGGGTGACGCACGTTCCGTGGTCGCCCGCCAGCGCGGGGCCCAGGCGCACGCGGCCTTGCTCGCCATACACGGTGGCCAGCCGCTCACGGACCTGCTCGAGTCCGAAACCGCCGCCTTCCGAAGCTGGTTGTCGCGTCGCATCGAGGCCGACACCGGTGTCGTTCACCTCGATGACCAGCTGGCCGGCCTCCCGGCGCGCGCGCACGGTGATCTCGCCGCCTTCGACCTGGGGCTCCAGCCCGTGGCGGATGCTGTTCTCGACCAGCGGCTGCAGCAGCAGCGGCGGCACCGGCACGTCGCGCAGGCCGTCGGGCAGGTCGAGCGTGTAGCGCAGGCGTTCGCCCATGCGCACCGACATCAGTTCAAGGTAGTTGCCCAGCCGGTCGAACTCGGCCGACAGCGGATGCGACAGCGCGCGCGAGCCGCTGAGCGTCATGCGCAGGTAGCCGTTGAGGTGGTCGAGCATGGCCACGGCGCGCGGTGGGTCGACGGTGATCAGCGCGCGCAGGTTGGCCAGCGTGTTGAAGAGCATGTGCGGCTCGAGCTGGGTCTCGAGCAGCTTGAGGCGGGCTTCGGCGGCGTTGCGCCGTTCGGCCTCGATCTGGCCCAGCAGGTGCTTGCTCTTGCCCAGGCTGTAGAAGAAATAGCACATGCCGACGGTGGCCGTCAGCGTGATGACGATCGTGGAGGCGACCCGGTGCCCCGCGAAGGTGGTGAAGTCGAGCAGCGGCTGGTCGAGCACGGCATCCCCGATGGCGTTGCCGCCCAGGAAGCCCAGGGTGACGCCCAGCGCGACCAGCACGAAGCCCCAGGGGCCGTGCGGCCAGAGCACGTCCTTGTTGCCGCTGATGAAGAGGCGGCCGGTGTCGATGACCAGCCAGCTGATCGTGCCGATCGACAGCGAATACACCATCTGCGAGCGCCAGCTGCCCATGCCCGAGACGGCCAGCGCCGCCGCGATGACGCAGCAGAACGCGACCGTGATCAGGCCATGCTGCAGCATGTGCCGGATGTTCTCGGCGCGGAAGCGCGAGCGCGCTTCCAGGGTCATCGGCGTTCCTCTGCGCCCAGGGTACGACGCTCATGCGCCACCAGCCGGTCGTAGAAGCCGCCGCCGGGCGCCAGGAACCAGACCACCGCGCCATGGATCAGCAGGCCCAGCCCCCAGCCCATGAGCGGATAGACCGCCCAGTTGTGGCCGCGCGAAGCGGCCAGCCCGACCAGGCCGAGGTTGACGATCACATAGACGAAGGCGTGGATGTACCAGCCCATCTTGGCGCCGGCGCGGCGGCGGGCGAGCTTTTCGAGGTCGGCGGGGGAACGGTTCGAGGAGGTGGAAGAGGTCATGACGGTTCTCCTTGGCTGGATGGGTCAGGGGGTGGTGGCGCGCGGCAGGATGCCGCCGGTGCGCCGCATGTAGTCGCGGTATTCGTCGCCGAAGGACTCGAGCATCATTCGCTCCTCGTTCGGCGTACGGACGATGTAGAGCAGGCTGATGGCCAGCAGCGCGGCCCCGCCGGCGATCCAGTTGCTCAGCAGCAGGGCCTGGCCGATCGCCATGGCGAAGAACGACGCATACATCGGATGCCGGATGCGGCGATAGACGCCCTGCGTGACGAGGCGGTGGTCTTGGTTGAGTTCCAGCGTGACGGACCAGCTGGCGCCCAGGTCGGCATGCGACCGCCAGAACAACCACAGCGCACCGGCCATCACCACCGTGCCGACCCAGGTCAGGGCCTCGGGCCGCGTGTAGTTGGCGGCGTCGAGCCACGGCGTCAGCAGCAGGAGGGCGGGCAGCCCCATCTGGCAGAGGCCCACGATCACGATCAGCAGGCGGTCGCGCGCGTCGGCCCGGCTGTGCGCCTTGGCGCCGGACGCGCCGTGGCGCTGGAAGGCGGCGCGGATCACCATGTAGGCGACGGTGCCGGCGGCAAAGATCAGATGAGAGGGTTGAAGGTTCACAGGTGTCTTTCGGTCAAGCTCAGTTGCGCTCGATGCCCAGGCCGGCAACGAGCGGGGTGTTGGCTGGCTTGGGCGCGGTCAGTGCCGCACGCTGGCGTAGCTCTTCGGTCGTCTCGCCCGGCCCGTCCGGGTGCCAACCCGGCGGCTTGACGAGATAGCCAATGAAGGCGCGCAGCGAGCGCGCCGAGCGCAGGTCGCGCAGCAGGGCGCGCCACTGGCTGAATTCGATCTCGAACAGGTTGTACGAGGTGATCGGTTTTACCAGCCCGTAGCGGCAGGGCAGGTCGGCGCGCTCGGGGATGTAGGTGCCGAAGAGGCGGTCGAACACGATCAGCACGCCGCCGTAGTTGCCGTCCAGGTACTCCAGGTTCGAGGCGTGATGCACGCGGTGGGCCGAGGGCGTGTTGAGCACCCATTCGAGCGGGCCGAGCTTCGGAATCCAGGTCGCGTGAATCCAGAACTGGTAGAGCAGGTTCAGCGTGAGCATCAGCAGGATGATCCGCGGCGGCATGCCCAGGAGCGGCGCCAGCAGGAAGAAGGCCAGCGTGCCGGTGAGCTTGCCGGTCCAGCCGAAGCGGTAGGCGGCCGACAGGTTGAGCTCGTTCGGCGAGTGGTGCACGCTGTGGGTGCACCAGAACCAGCGCACGCGGTGCGCGGCGCGGTGGTACCAGTAGTAGCAGAACTCCTGGCCGATGAAGCAGGCGAGCCAGCCGGTCCAGTGGTCCATCGGCAGCGTGAAGAGCCGGTGGGCGTAAAGCCAGTCCATGGTGCCGAGCCAGAAGGCCAGCGGGAGCAGCCAGCGCAGCGGGTATTCGCGCACCAGGAAGTCGAACACCGAAATGCCGGCCGCCTTCCAGTCGTAACTGCGCCAGCCGTTGCGCCACGACAGCACGAGTGCTTCGGCCAACGATGCGAGCAGCACCACCGTGACGGAAATCTTGAGGATCAACACAAGCACGGTCATGGCGGTTCCTGTCGGCGAAGAAGGGGCGGGCTGGGCTCGGGCGGAATCTTAGGCTGCGCGGGCGCCGCTGACCATCGCACCCGTCGACGCAGCCAGGCGCCACAGGCGAAGGGCACGTGCCGCGAAGATGCCGCTGAAGGCGCCGTACAGCGCGGGCACGCCCAGGGCGAAGGCGGCCTGGCGGCTCAGCTCCGGGTGCATGGCCAGCGACACGCCCACCACGTATTTGGTGAAGAAGATGCCCATCATGAGCATCAGCGGCACGGCGGTGCCGGCCACCTGGAACTGGCGCGCCGCCGGGTCGTAGCGGGTGGTAGCAGGCAGGGGAAGGCGCAGTACCAGCGTGGCCAGCAGCGCCGCGGCCACGCCCCAGCCGGCCAGCGCGCCGAAGGACTCGCCGAAGGCCGAGATCACCCCGTAGACCGACAGGCCGACCATCGCGACCGGCATCACCATGACGCGGTTCAGGCCGATGCGATTGGCCACGAGTTGCCGGCCGCCGAGCCAGGCCAGCAGGACGAACACGGCGAACACCCACTTCGGGGTGTGAAGAAGGATCTGCATCAGCATGGGAGGCTCCGTTGGGTTGGAAGGCAAAGGGGGAGGGGAAGGGGAATCGATGGAGCGGACTGTGCCGATGCCCCCGGCTCTCCGCCACGGCCATGCGACGAAATGCGGGTGGGCGGCGCGAAGTGCGGGTCGACGGTGTGAACGGTGGCGCGAATGGCGGCCCCGAAGCGGCCGGGGCACCGTGCAAACGGAAGCTTTACCGTCGCTTTACGGCACGGAAAACTGCGGGAGTGATATTTCGCGCTGTACTCTAGGCCGCCTCCCTTCAGGCTGCTCTTTCGCATCCCTTCGCACGCACCGCCCATGGATTCCCAAACGCCCCCCGAGCCCCTGCCACCCGTCGTGTCGCCGACCCATCCTCCGGCGCGCCGGCGCCGCTGGGTCGGGAGCCTGCTGGCCCTGCTGCTTCTGGTGGCGCTGGGAGGCGGTGCCTGGTACCTGGTCCAGCGTTCCAAGGCGCCGGCGCCCGGTGCCGGTGGGCCGGGCGCCGGCGGGGGCCGGCCCGGCGGTGGCGGACCGGGTGGACGGGCGGGCGGCGGAGGCCCGGCCTCCAGCACCGTCGGCACCGCCGTCGCGCGGCAGGCCGACATCCCCGTGCAACTCGAAGCGCTGGGCACGGTCACGCCGCTGGCCAACGTGACCGTGCAGCCACAGGTGTCGGGTGTGCTCACGGCCGTGCTCTTCAAGGAAGGCCAGATGGTCAAGAAGGGCGACGTGCTCGCCACCATCGACCCGCAACCCTTCGAGAACGCCTTGGCCCAGGCGGCCGGCGCGCGTCAGCGCGACGAGGCGCAGCTGGCCGCGGCGCGCGTCACACTGCAGCGCTACCAGACGCTGCTCGGTCAAGACTCGATCGCCCGCCAGGATGTCGACACCCAGGCCGCGCTGGTCAAGCAGCTCGAAGGCACGGTGGCCATCGACCGCGCCAACGAGAACACCGCGAAGCTCAACCTGACCTGGAGCCGCATCACCGCGCCGGTGAGCGGGCGCATCGGCCTGCGGCCGGTGGACGCGGGCAACTACATCTCGACCGGCAGCACCGGCGGCGTGGCCACCATCACGCAGATGGCGCCCATCGACGTCGAGTTCGCCATTCCGCAAGACCGCGTGCCCGAGGTGCAGGAGCGCCTGGGCCAGGGCGCCACGCTCGCCACCACCGCCTTCGACCGCACGCGCACGCGCCGGCTGGCCGACGGCAGTTTCTCCACGCTCGACAACATGGTCGACACGCAGACCGGCACCGTGAAGGCCAAGGCGCGCTTCACCAATGCCGACGGCGCGCTGTTCCCGAACCAGTTCGTCAACCTGCGGCTGCTGCTGCGCACCGTGAGCAGCGCAGTGGTGGTGCCGGTCACGGCGCTGCGCTACGGCCCGAACGGCGACTACGTGTACGTGGTGACCGCCGAGAGCACCGCCTCGCAGCGGCCGGTGACGCGCGGCGAATCGAGCGTCGATTTCGCCTCGATCACCAAGGGCCTGCAGGCCGGCGAAACCGTGGTCACCGAAGGCGGCGACCGCCTGAAGGATGGCGCGCGCGTGCAGACCACGGTCGACCGGCCCGCCGGTGCGGCCTCCGGGGCAGCTGGGTCGGGCGGAAAGCGCGGACGCCGGCAGGAAGGCGGCGCAGGGGCTGGTGGCGCAGGTGGCGCGCAGGGCGGCGGTGCCCGACCGGCGGCACCGGCCGAGGCGGGCGCACCGGCGGCGCAACCACAGCAGGCACCGCAACCAGCGACATCGCCCGCACCCGCCGGCGCTGCCGCGCCGGCGCCGGCGGCCGCAGCCACGACCGCCAAGCTTCCTACCGCCGAGCAGCGCCAGCGCATGCTCGATTCGGCCAAGGACGATCCCGAACAGCTCGAACGCCGCAAGCGTTTCCTCGAAGCGCTCGACCGCGGCGAACCGGCCGCGCTGGAGCGCTGGCAGCGCATGGCCGAGCGCGGCGGCGGCGGTGGTGGTGGCGAACGCGGCGGTGAGGGACGGCGCAGCCCATGAGCCCGTCGCGTCCGTTCATCCTGCGGCCGGTCGCCACCTCGCTGCTGATGCTGGCCATCGTGCTGGCCGGCCTGGTGGCGTTCCGCTTCCTGCCGCTGTCGGCGCTGCCGCAGGTCGACTACCCGACCATCCAGGTGCAGACGCTCTACCCCGGGGCCAGCCCCGAGGTCATGAGCAACACCGTCACCGCGCCGCTGGAACGCCAGTTCGGCCAGATGTCGGGGCTGGACCGCATGAGCTCGACCAGCGCGGCGGGCGTGTCGATCATCACGCTGCAGTTCTCGCTGGGCCAGACGCTCGACGTCGCCGAGCAGGAAGTGCAGGCCGCCATCAACGCCGGCGGCTCGTTGTTGCCGGCCGACCTGCCCGCGCCGCCGGTGTATGCCAAGGTCAACCCGGCCGACGCGCCGGTGCTCACGCTGGCCATCACCTCCGACACGCTGCCACTCACCGAGGTGCAGAACCTCGTCAACACCCGGCTCGCGCAGAAGATCAGCCAGGTCTCGGGCGTGGGCCTCGTGTCGCTCAGTGGCGGGCAGCGCCCGGCCGTGCGCATCCAGGCCAACACGCAGGCGCTGGCGGCCAACGGCATCGGGCTGGATTCGCTGCGCACCGCGATCAGCGCGGCCAACTCCAACGGCGCCAAGGGCAGCTTCGACGGCCCCAAGCGCGCCTACACCATCAATTCGAACGACCAGCTGCTCACGGTCGACGACTACAAAAACCTCATCGTCAGCTACAAGAACGGCGCGCCGATCCGCATGGTCGACGTGGCGCGCGTGGTCAACAGCGCCGAGAACACCCAGCTCGGCGCCTGGGCCGGACGCAAGGTCGACGGGCAGGTGCAGCTCACGCCCGCCATCATCCTGAACGTGCAGCGCCAGCCCGGCGCCAACGTGATCGCCACTGTCAACGCCATCAAGAAGCAGCTGCCAGAGCTGCAGGCCGGCATGCCCGCGGGCCTGCAGATCGAGGTGCTGAGCGACCGCACCGCCGGCATCCGCTCATCGGTGCAGCACGTCGAGATGGAACTCGTGCTCGCCGTGGTGCTGGTGGTGCTCGTGATCTTCGCCTTCCTGGGCAGCCTGCGCGCCACCGTCATCGCGAGCATCGCGGTGCCGATCTCGCTGATCGGCAGCTTCGGCCTGATGTACCTCTTGGGCTACAGCCTGAACAACCTGAGCCTGATGGCGCTGACCATCGCCACCGGCTTCGTGGTGGACGACGCGATCGTCATGATCGAGAACATCGCGCGCTACATCGAGGAGGGCGAGAAACCGCTGCAGGCCGCGTTCAAGGGCGCGACGCAGATCGGTTTCACCATCATCTCGCTGACCGTGTCGCTCATCGCGGTGCTGATCCCGCTGCTGTTCATGGGCGACGTGGTGGGCCGCCTGTTCCGCGAGTTCGCCGTGACGCTGGCGATCACCATCCTGATCTCGGGCGTGGTGTCGCTTACGCTGGTGCCGATGATGTCGGCGCGCTGGCTCAAGCATGAGCCGAAGAAGGATCCCTCGGGCACCGGCTTCGGCGCGCGCGCCCAGCGCTTCTTCGACGGCGTGATGGTGCGCTACGACCGCTCGCTGCACTGGGTCATCGCGCACCAGCCGCTCACGCTGCTGGTGGCGCTGCTCACCATGGTGCTGACCGTGCTGCTGTACCTCACGATCCCGAAGGGCCTGTTCCCCACGCAGGACACCGGCCAGCTCCAGGCCCGCGTGCAGGCCGCGCAGGACGTGTCCTTCGACCGCATGGCACAGCTGCAGCAGCAGGCCGCGCGCGCGATCCTTGAAGACCCCGACGTCGAGAACCTCAGCTCCTTCGTGGGCGTCGACGCCGCCAACAACACCATGCTGCACACCGGCAGCATGCTCATCAACCTGACGAAGAGCCACGACAACCAGCAGGAGGTGATGGACCGCCTGCGCGACCGCGTGCGTCAGGTGGCCGGCCTCACGCTGTACCTGCAACCCACGCAGGACCTGACCATCGACGCCGAGACCGGACCCACCGAGTACCGCGTGTCGCTCGAAGGCGTGAACAGCGCGCTCGTCACCGAGTGGATGCAGAAGCTGGTCGCGAAGCTGCAGGAGTCGGACAAGGTGCGCAACGTCAGCAGCGATGCCGGCGCGCAGGGCCTGGCCGCGTACGTGAACGTGAACCGCGACACGGCCTCGCGGCTGTCGATCACCGCGAGTTCGGTGGACGACGCGCTGTACAGCGCCTTCGGCCAGCGCATCGTCTCGACCATCTTCACCGAGACCAACCAGTACCGCGTGATTCTCGAGGCGCAGCCTGGCATGGTGAACACGCCGCAGACGCTGGGACAGCTGAACCTCATTGCGGGGTCTGGTACTGCGACGCCGCTGTCGGCCTTCGCGGACATCAGCGAGCGGCAGGCGCCGCTGCAGATCACGCACGTGGCGCAGTATCCGGCGAGCACGCTGAACTTCGATACGGCGCCGGGGGTGTCGTTGGGTGGATCTGTTGCGGCGATTCGCGCGGCGGCGAAGGAGATCGGGTTGCCGAGCAGTGTGACGATGACTTTTCTTGGGGCCTCGGGGGCCTACGAGAAGTCGTTGTCCAACCAGCTGTGGTTGATCCTGGCGGCGGTGGTGTGCGTGTACATCGTGCTGGGGGTGCTGTACGAGAGCTATGTGCATCCGCTGACGATCTTGTCTACCTTGCCTTCTGCCGGGGTAGGGGCTTTGCTGGCCTTGATGCTGACTGGCAACGACCTGGGGGTGATCGGGATCATCGGGATCATCCTGCTGATCGGCATCGTGAAGAAGAACGCGATCATGATGATCGACTTTGCGATCGATGCTGAGAGGACTCAGGGGAAGTCGCCTCGGGATGCGATTCATCAGGCTGCGTTGCTGCGGTTTCGTCCGATCTTGATGACGACGCTTGCTGCCTTGTTTGCTGCTGTGCCGTTGATGTTGAGTTTTGGGGATGGGGCGGAGTTGCGGCGTCCTCTCGGACTGGCGATTTTTGGTGGGCTGATCGTCAGTCAGCTGCTGACTTTGTTTACTACGCCTGTTATTTATTTGGCGTTTGATCGGTTGGGTGGGGGGAGTGCTCGGCGTTCTGCCGAGCTTGAGGAGGAAGCGGTTTGATCTGTTTCTTCTCCTGCTGTTCTTTTGCTTCCCGAGGCCGGGTCTCGCCCCGGCGGGCGACCTACTTTTCTTTGCTTCGCCAAAGAAAAGTAGGCAAAAGAAAGGCGACCCCACTGTCTGCGACCCTTCGCTGCGCTGCGGGCAACCTGCGGTGCTCACGTTTCGCGGGGTCTCGCAGAACTCGCTTCGCTCAAACAGCTGCGATCCCTGATCCGCGAAACGCTGCGCTCCTCGGCGCAGCCAGAGGGGAGGGGCCGGGGACGGCCCATCGCTGCGCTCGGGCCGGTAGGGCCATCGCGTTGCTCGGCCCTGGATTCTGGGGTGAGGGTGCCGGGCCGAGCGCAGCGAAGGCCCGTGCGGAGTTGGAAGCCGAGCGAAGCGATGGCGAGTTCGGTTCTCCCATCCCTTCTGGCTGCGCCGAGGAGCGCAGCGTTTCGCGGATCAGGGCTCGCCCTTGTTTGAGCGAAGCGAGTTTGGGCGAGACCCCGCGAGACGCGAGCACCGCAGGTTGCCCGCAGCGAAGCGGAGGGACGCAGACAGCAGGGTCGCCTTTTCTTTGCTTACTTTCTTTTGGCGAAGCAAAAGAAAGTGAGTCGCCCGCCGGGGCGAGACCCGGCCTCGGAACCCAACAAGAGGCGCAACGATGAACCTGTCGCGCCCCTTCGTCCGCCGCCCCATAGGCACAGTCCTCCTGACCATAGGCATCGCCCTGGCAGGCATAGCCGCGTTCTTCGTCCTCCCAGTCTCCCCACTCCCCCAGGTCGACTACCCAGTCATCTCCGTAAGAGCCTCGATCCCGGGAGCAAGCCCCGAAACGATGGCCACCAGCGTCGCGACCCCGCTGGAGCGACACCTGGGAACGATCGCAGGCGTCAACGAAATGACGTCCACCAGCTCGGTGGGCTCCGCCCGCGTCACGCTGCAATTCGACCTCAGCCGCAACATCGACGGCGCCGCCAGAGAAGTGCAGGCCGCCATCAACGCGAGCCGTGTCGATCTGCCGGCCACGCTCAGAAGCAATCCGACCTACCGCAAGGCCAACCCGGCCGCATCGCCAGTCATCATCCTGGCCCTCACCTCGAAGACGAAGACACCGGGCCAGATCTACGACGCCGTGTCGAACATCGTGAGCCAGCGCCTGTCGCAGGTCGACGGCGTGGGCGACGTGGAGATCGGTGGTGGCTCGCTGCCGGCGGTGCGCATCGAGCTGCTGCCGTTCGCGCTCAACCGCTACGGCATCAGCACCGACGACGTGCGCGCCGCGATCCAGGCGTCGAACGCCAACCGGCCCAAGGGCATGGTGCAGGGCGACGGGCGCAAGCTGCAGATCTACACGCAGACACCGGCATTGCGCGCGAGCGACTACGCCTCGATGGTCGTGGCCTGGCGCAACGGCGCGGCGGTGCGGCTGCGCGAGGTGGCGGACGTGGTCGACGGCGTGGAAGACACGCGCACGCTGGGCCTGTTCAACGGCGAGCCGGCGATCATCGTGCTCATCACGCGCCAGCCTTCGGCCAACATCATCGAGACGGTGGACAACGTGCGCGCGCTGCTGCCGGAGCTGCAGGCGCAGCTGCCGCCCGACGTGACGCTGCAGGTGGCGTCGGACAGCACGAACTCCATCCGCAGTTCGCTGCGCGAGGTGGAGATGACGCTGGTCATCGCGGTGCTGCTGGTGGTGCTGGTGGTCAGTCTGTTCCTGCGCAGCGTGCGCGCGACGGTGGTGCCGGCGGTGGCGACGGTGGTGGCGCTGCTGGGCACTTTCGGGGTGATGCACCTGCTGGGCTTCAGCCTCAACAACCTGAGCCTGATGGCGCTCACCGTGGCGACCGGGTTCGTGGTGGACGACGCCATCGTGGTGCTGGAGAACACCAGCCGCCACATCGAGTCGGGCATGTCGCGCATGAAGGCGGCGCTGCTCGGCGCGCAGGAAGTGGGCTTCACGGTGCTGTCGATCAGCGTGTCGCTGGTGGCGGTGTTCATTCCGCTGCTGTTCATGGGCGGGCAGGTGGGGCGGCTGTTCCGCGAGTTCGCGATCACGCTGTCGGCGGCGGTGCTGATCTCGCTGGTCATCTCGCTGACCACCACGCCGATGATGTGCGCGTGGATGCTCAAGCCGGGCGGCGATCACGGCAACAACGGCAAGCCGCCGGGGCGTTTCGGCCGTGCGGCGGCGCGCAGCTACGACTGGATTCTCAAGCGCTACGAGCACGCGCTCGACTGGGCGCTCGACAGCAAGGCGATCGTCATGCTCGTGCTGCTGGCGGTGGTGGGGCTCAACGTGTACCTGTTCAGCGCGGCGCCGAAGGGCTTCTTCCCGCAGCAGGACAGCGGCCAGCTCAACGGCGGCCTGCGCGCCGACCAGAGCATTTCGTCGCAGGCCATGGGCGCCAAGCTGCGCGAGGTGGTCGACATCATCCGCAAGGACGAGGCGGTCGACACCGTGGTCGGCTTCACCGGCGGCGGGCGCGCGGGTGGCGGCTTCATGTTCGTCAACCTGAAGCCCGCGAGCCAGCGCAAGGACAGCGGCCTGGCCGTGATCGCGCGGCTGCGTCCGCAACTGGCGCAGGTGACGGGGCTGCGTGTGTTCCTCGGCCCGGTGCAGGACGTGCGATCGGGCGGGCGCTCCAGCAACTCCACCTACCAGTACACGCTCAAGAGCGACAGCCTCGCCGACCTGCGCACCTGGGCCGTGAAGCTGGCCGACGAGATGAAGCTGCAGCCCACGTTGACCGACATCGACACCGACCAGGACCAGAACGGCGTGGAGACGGTGGCCAAGGTCGATCCCGACAGCGCGCGGCGCCTGGGGCTGACTTCCACCGCGATCGACAACGCGCTGTACAACGCCTTCGGCCAGCGGCAGGTGGCGACGATCTACACCGAGCTCAACCAGTACCACGTGGTGATGGAATGGGCGCCGGGCTACACGCGCAGCCCGAACGCACTGCGCGACGTGTACGTGCCCGCCACCAAGACCTCGGTGGTCGGGGGGCAGGCCGTGACCACACAGGTGGCGGCGACCACCACCACGTCCACGAGTAGTACCGCTGCGTCCAGCTCGGCTGCGGCGACGGTGCCGGTGTCGGCCAACGCCGGCCTGCGCAACGCTTCGACCGGCAACGTGCTGAGCAATACCGCCACCACGCTGGTGCCGCTGTCGGCCGTGGCGAAGTTCCAGGAGCAATCGGTCGCCACGTCGGTCAGCCATGAAGACGGCGAACTCGCCACCACCATCTCGTTCAACCTGGCCGAGGGCGCCAACCTCGGCGACGCGCGCGAGGCCATCGCCAAGGCCGAGGCCAACATCGCCATGCCGACCAATGTGCGCGGCGCCTTCGCCGGCACCGCGCTGAGCGCGCAGCAGTCGCAGGGCCAGCAGGCGATGCTGATCGTGGCGGCGCTGGTGGTGATCTACATCGTGCTGGGCATCCTGTACGAGAGCCTGGTGCATCCGGTGACCGTGCTTTCGACGCTGCCCTCGGCCGGCGTGGGCGCGGTGCTGGCGCTGCTCATGTTCCGCATGGAGTTTTCCATCATCGCGCTGATCGGCGTGTTCCTGCTGATCGGCATCGTGAAGAAGAACGCCATCCTGATCATCGACTTCGCGCTGGAGGCCGAGCGCTCGCGTGGCCTGAGTCCGCTCGAAGCGGTGCGCGAGGCCTGCCTGCTGCGCTTCCGTCCCATCCTGATGACCACGCTGGCCGCCGCGCTGGGCGCGCTGCCGCTGGCCATCGGCTTCGGCGAAGGCGCGGAGCTGCGCCGGCCGCTGGGCGTGGCGATCATCGGCGGGCTGATCGCGAGCCAGCTGCTGACGCTGCTCACCACGCCGGTGGTGTACCTGCTGCTCGACAAGCTGCGCCGCCGCGGCAAGAACGAACACGCGCTGAGCCGCGCTCCGGCCGTTTGAGATCCATGACCATGAATGCCTCGTCTCCTCCCTTTCGTTCTTCGCGGCGTGTCTTCGCGCTGAGCACGCTCGCGCTGGCCGCCGTGCTCGCGGGCTGCGCCGTCGGGCCGACCTACCAGTTGCCAGCCTCCGCCGCGCCCGCCGGCTGGAAGGAGCAACCTGCTGCCGACGGCTGGCTGCCCGCCGCGCCGGCCGACGCGCTCGATCGCGGCGAATGGTGGAAGCTTTTCGGCGACGCCACGCTCGATGAACTCGCGGGGCGCGTGCAGGTGTCGAACCAGAACATCGCCGCCGCCGTCGCCAACTACACGCAGGCGCAGGCGCTGGTGCGCGAGCAGCGCGCGGGGCTGTTCCCGTCGGTGTCGCTGGATGGCAGTGGCAAGCGCTCGGGCACGGTGGGCGGCAACGCCTCGGCCGGCCCGTCGAACGCCTTCGGTGCCACGCTCGGCGCGAGCTGGACGCCCGATGTGTGGGGCCGTCTGCGCGAGACCGTGAACAGCGCGCAGGCCAACGCACAGGCCAGCGAGGCCGACCTGGCGTCGGCACGGCTGTCGGCCATCGGCGACCTGGCCACCAACTACTTCTCGCTGCGCGAAGCCGACGCCGAGATCGTGCTGCTCGACGAAACCATCCTCGGCTACCAGCGTGCCTTCGAGATCACGAGCAACCGCTATGCCGCGGGCATCGCCGCGCAGACCGACGTGCTGCAGGCGCAGACACAGCTGGTGAACGCCAAGGCCGATCGCGTGGGTCTGCAGCGCACGCGCGCCACCCTGGAGCACGCCATCGCGATGCTGGTGGGCGTGGCGCCGGCCGACTTCAGCCTGCCGCCCGCGCGCTGGACGCCCACCGTGCCCGGCGTGCCGACCGGCGTGCCCTCGACGCTGCTGCAGCGCCGGCCCGACATCGCGGCGGCGGAGCGCGCGGTGGCCGCGGCCAATGCGCAGATCGGTGTGGCGCGTTCGGCCTACTACCCGAACATCTCGCTCACGGCCTCGGTCGGCAGCAACGCGAGCCGCGTGAAGGACCTCTTCGGTTCGGCCAACACGCTGTGGGGACTCGGCCTGTCGGTGGCGCAGGTGGTGTTCGATGCAGGCGCGATCAGCGCCAGCGTCGATGCGGCCAAGGCCGGCCACGAGGCCAGCGTGGCGCGCTACCGGCAGACGGTGCTCGCCGCGTTCCAGACCGTGGAAGACCAGCTGACCACCGGCGCCACATTGGCACAGCAGGAAGGTCTGCGCCGCGAGGCCACGGCGGCGGCGGACAAGACCGAGCAGCAACTGCTCAACCGCTATCGCGCGGGGCAGGTGAGCTACACCGACGTGGTGCAGGCGCAGGCCGCCGCACTGAGCGCGCGGCGCGCGCTCGTGCAGCTTCAGGTCAATCGCCAGGCCGCGGCAATCGCGCTGATCCAGGCCATGGGCGGCGGCTGGCAGGCCGACTGGATGGGCGCCGCCCGCCCGGTCGACAACCGTACTTCAAACAACAACGCCGCTTCCCGCACACCGTAAGGGGCGGGTGTCGCGGGCGGGCATGGGAACCTGCCTGCCCGTCGGCCCGGCCGGTGCCCGCTTGCATCGAACACCGGACCGGGCGTCGTCGCTTCGCGGCGGTGGTCGCCGCTCGGCGCATCGCACTATCGCCCTCTCCCCATCAGTGCGCTGGACGGTCGATGGCACCGCCCAGGTAGTCCTTGTCTGTCACCAGGACCCACAGGGCAAGCACCATGATCAGCGCGGCGACGAGCACCGCGTTGACCAGCGCCGGCTCGACCATGCGGAAGTCGAGCAACCAGGGCGACACCGCCAGCCAGGCTGCCAGCGCCACTTCGGTCCACTCTTCCCACTGTTTCGGCACGAAGGTCGCGCCCAGCGCCACGGCGCCCAGCAGGATGCCGGTTGCCACCATGGTCCACATGGCGAGCGAATTGCCCTGAAAGCCCAGTACCCATGGCGAGACGATCAGCCACACGCCGGCGACGGCGTTGACGGGGTCCTGCCAATGCTTCACATGCTTCATGGTCGTTACCTCCTGTCGCGGCACGACACCACGACAGGCGTTGGACTCCCGGGTTCAGGCAGGGTTCCGCGAGGGTGCGATCTGGCCGGTCATGGCCTGTCATGTCGAACTGCACGTTCTGCGACACCGCGTGCAAAATCTTCCCGCGAGGATTCGGTACCCCGTCGTGACGGACCCGGTCCCGTGCCCCACCGAAGAAAGAACCCGCTCATGCCTTCACTCCAACGCCGCCATTTCGTGCTCGGCACCCTCGGGGCCGCCGGTGCCCTGGTCGTCGGTTGGGCCGCCACACCGGCGGCCTCGCGCCTTGTGCCCGGCAAGCCGTTGCCGGCGGGCAACGGCCAGGTCGCGCTCAACGGCTGGGTCAAGGTGGGCAGCGACGACACGGTCACGCTGGTGATGACGCAATCCGAGATGGGGCAGGGCACCCACACCGGACTGGCGATGCTGCTGGCCGAAGAGATGGACGCGGCGCTGTCGCAGGTCCGGCTGGAGCAGGCCGGCTTCGACGCCATCTACAACAACCAGGCCATGATCCTCGACGCGCTGCCTTTCAAGCCGGGCGACGAGGGCTTCGGCAAGCGTGCGGCGCACCAGGTCGTGGGCAAGCTGCTGCGCACGATCCCGGGGCTTTCGGGCACGGGCGGTTCGTCGAGCGTCACCGACCAGTGGGGGCCGGTGCGCGAGGCCGGCGCGTCGGCGCGACTCATGCTCGTGGGCGCGGCGGCCGCGCAGTGGCAGGTGCCCGCAGGCGAATGCCGCACCGAGGCCGGCCGTGTGCTGCACCCGGCCTCCAACCGCAGCGCGCGCTTCGGCGAACTTGCCGAGAAGGCCGCGCAGCAGCCCTTGCCCACGGCAGTGAAGCTCAAGGCGCCCGCCGACTTCCGCGTGATCGGCCAGCCGCAGCGGCGCATCGACAACGCCGGCAAGCTCAACGGCACCGCCACCTACGGCATCGACGTGCTGCCGCCGGGCCTGCTGTACGCCAGCATCGCCATGTGCCCGACGCTGGCTGGCCGCGTCTCGAAGTTCGATGCCAAGGCCGCCGAGGCGCTGCCCGGCGTGCGCAAGGTGGTGGCGCTGGCGCCGGTGGCCGCGAGCCTCGTGGGCACGGGTAACACGGCGGGCGGCGTCGCCGTGATCGCCGACACGCCGTACCACGCGATGCGTGCGCTGAAGAAGGTCGACATCACCTGGGACCACGGCCCGGCCGCGAGCCTGTCGAGCGCCGAGATGATCGACCGCCTCGCGCGCACGCTCGATGCCGACGCGGGCAACGCCCGCCTCGACACCGGCGGCGTGGCGGCCGCGCTGAAGTCGGCCGCGCGCACGATCGAGGTCGAGTACCGCGTGCCCTTCCTGGCGCACGCCACCATGGAGCCGATGAACTGCACGGTGCAGTTCAAGGACGGCGCCGCCACCGTCTGGGCGCCCACGCAGGCGCCGGGCTTCGCGCGCGCCGCGGTCGCCAAGGCGCTGGGCATCGACGCCGACAAGGTCACGCTGCACGTGACCTACCTGGGCGGCGGTTTCGGGCGGCGCTACTTCATCGACTTCCTGGTGCAGGCCGCGCAGCTCGCGCGCGAGGCCGGCGGCGCGCCGGTGCAGCTGATCTGGTCGCGCGAGGAAGACATGACGCACGACTTCTACCGCCCGGCCTATGTGGCGCTGTGCAAGGCCGGCTTCGACGCCGCGGGCGCGCTGGTCGCGTGGCAGACCACCAGCGCCGGCTCCAGCCTGGGCGCGCCATCGTTCATGGACAACTCGACCGACGGCGCCTGGAACACCGCCTACGACTTCCCGCAGGCCCGCGTGGCGCATGTGCCCGTGGAGTCGGCCGTCACCACCGGCATCTGGCGGTCGGTGGCGCATTCGCAGAACGGCTTCTTCGTCGAGAGCTTCATCGACGAATGCGCCGTTGCCGCGGGCAAGGACCCGGTGGCCTTCCGCGCCGGGCTGCTCGCCAAGGATGCGCGCCACCTGGCGGTGCTCAAGCGCGTGGCCGAACTCTCGAAGTGGGGCGAGCCGCTGGCCGACGGGCCCGATGGTGCCAAGCGGGCACGCGGCGTGGCCATTCACCGTGCCTTCGGCAGCATCGTGGCGCAGGTGGCCGAGGTGTCGGTGACGCCCGAGCGGCAGATCCGCGTGCACCGCGTGGTGTGCGTGATCGACTGCGGCCTGCCGGTCAATCCGAACCTGATCCGCCAGCAGATGGAAGGCGGCATCGTGTTCGGCCTGTCGGCCGCGCTGCGCGGCGAGATCACCGTGTCGCGCGGCCAGGTGCAGCAGAGCAACTTCCACGACTACACGCCGCTGCGCATCGACGAATGCCCGGTCATCGAGGTCGACATCCTCGCCGGCACCGGCGCCGACGTGCCGCCGGGCGGTGTCGGCGAGCCGGGCACGCCGCCCATCGCGCCCGCCGTGGCCAACGCCGTGTTCGCGCTGACCGGCCAGCGCCTGCGCAGCCTGCCGCTGCGACTGGCCTGAATCACGAGAACAAGAAGGACACACCCCCATGACCACGACCACCACACTGAAGATCAACGGCCAGACCGCCACCGTGAGCGCCGAGCCCGACACCCCGCTGCTGTGGGTGCTGCGCGGCGAGATGAAGCTCGTCGGCACCAAGTTCGGCTGCGGCAAGGCGCTGTGCGGCGCCTGCACCGTGCACCTGGACGGGCAGGCGGTGCGCTCCTGCGTCACCCCGCTCGAAGCCGTAGGCTCGCGCGAGGTCACCACCATCGAGGGATTGAAGGGCCGGGAGGCCGATGCCCTGCGCCAGGCCTGGACCGAAGTCGACGTGGTGCAGTGCGGCTATTGCCAGAGCGGCCAGCTGATGTCGGCCTGCGCGCTGCTCAAGGCGACCCCGAAGCCCAGCGACGACCAGGTGTCCGACGCCATGCGCGGCAACATCTGCCGCTGCGGCACCTATCCGCGGATTCGCGCCGCGATCCACCTGGCGGCAGAAACCGCGGGGCGCTAACGCAGAACCCGGGGTTGTTGTTTACAGAAATTAATAATTTATACGTAACTATCGAATAAGTCGCCAGAACGGGATTTTTACGGAAATCGGGGATATGAAGCTTCGATACGTCGCCGTACCATCCGCGCGGCCTGCTTCGGGCCGTCTCCCGTTTCCGACTTTCGATGACCCCCCCAGACCCCTCGCGGACGCGCGTGCTGTCCGTGGCCGATACGTTGCGCACCCGCATCTTCGACGGTGCGATCGCCCCCGGCGCCCACCTGATGGAGATTTCGCTCGCCAACGAGCTCGGCGTGTCGCGCACCCCCGTGCGCGGCGCGATGGCGCGGCTGGCCGACGAGGGGTTGCTGGTGTACCTGCCCAACAAGGGCTTCCAGGTGCGCCGCTTCAATGCCAAGGACGTGTTCGACGCCTTCAGCGTGCGCGCCACGCTGGAAGGCATGGGCTGCCGCCTGCTGGGCGAACGCGGTCTCGGCAGCGAGGTGCTGGCCGAGCTGACGGCCATGGTCGACGCGCAGCACGCGCTGCTGCACGACAGCGGCGAGTGGACCGACGCCCGCGGCGAGCAGTGGCAGGACCTGAACCAGGCCTTCCACCAGAAGCTGCTGTCGCTGGCCGACAACCGCTGGCTCAGCGAAGCCGTGGAGCGTGCCTGCCAGCTGCCGGTGATCTTCGACAGCCGCTCGCGTCCGCACAAGCGCGATGCCGCGATGCTGATGTACCGCCACAGCCAGGCCCTGCAGGCGCTGGACGAGCACCGCAGCATCGTCGAGGCGCTCGGCAAGCAGGAGGCGGCGAGCGCCGAAGCCGCCATGCGCGAGCACATCAACGCCAACCGCGACCTGCTGGTGCTCTACCTGCGCCAGAGCGCCGGCCGCACCCGGGCGCTGGCCTGATCCTTGACGCGGCTTCTCAGCCGCCGCGCGCCACCGGCGCCATGAGGTAGGCCCCCGACTCGAACAGCTGCGCCTCGGCCTGGTCGATGCGCTTGATCACCGGCTTGCCCGCGCGGCTCGCGAGCAGTTCGACCAGTGCTTCCGTCACGGCCACGCCGGCGGCCACCGACGGGAAGAACGAGGGGCTGTGGATGGTGAAGAGCAGCGTCTCGTCCGCCAGCAGCGACAGCGGTGAGGTCACGCTGTCGGTGATGGCCACGATGCGGCAGCCGGCGGCCTTGGCCGCCTGCGCCACCTGCAGCGCCTCGCGCGAGTAGGGTGCGAAGCTCGCCACCACCAGCGCGTCGCCCTTGGCGAAGGCGCGCTGCTGCATCTCGAGCGAGCCGCCCTGGCCGTCCACCAGATGCACGCTGGTGCGAAAGAGCCGGTACACGTAGACGAACGAGAACGCAATCGGAAAGCACGCGCGAAAGCCCGCCGCATGCACGGCCGGGGCTTTCTCGAGCAGCGCGCAGGCCTTGAGCAGTGCCGGCCCGCTCTGCTGGTGCGTGAGCTCCAGGTTGCGCCGCTGCACCTCGAACATCTCGCCCGCCAGGCCCTGGTCGGCCACGCGGCCCACCAGCTGCTTGGCGCGCACGCCGTAGGTCTCGGTGCCCAGGCCCATGTCGGCGGCGAAGGCCTCCTTGAGTTGCGGCCAGCCCTCGAAGCCCAGGTGCTGGGCGAAGCGCACGAGCGTGGCGGGCGTGCTCTGCGAGCGCGTGCCGACGTTGCGCATGGAGCCCGTCACCACCTCGTTCGGATGGTCGAGCACGTAGCGCGCCACCTGCTGCAGGGCAGGGCTCAGTTCGTTGAAACGCTGGCGGATCTGTTCTTGGGCGCCCATGGCGGTGTCTCTTTTCTCGGGGTGTCTGGAACGAATGTACCGGAGCAGGAAAATCCCGGGAGTTGACGGAACAAATGTTCCAATAAATAATTCGCCGGAAACATTGGTTCCGAGTCCCAGTCCTTCGTCCTTCCGCCTGCCATGACGCACGTCTTCCACCGCCACCTTCGCCACACCCCGCCCGTCGCCGCCAGCGCGCAGGGCATGTTCATCCGCGACGCCGAAGGGCGCGAGTACCTCGATGCCTCGGGCGGCGCAGCCGTGTCCTCCCTTGGCCATGGCCACCCCGAGGTGATGGCCGCCATGCATGCGCAGCTCGACCGGTTGGCCTACGCCCACACCAGCTTCTTCACGAGCGAAGTGGCGGAGCAGCTGGCCGACGAGCTGATCGGCTCGGCGCCCGAAGGCATGAGCCACGTCTACCTCGTGAGCGGTGGTTCGGAGGCGGTGGAGTCGGCGCTGAAGATGGCGCGCCAGTACTTCGTCGAGACCGGCCAGCCGCAGCGCACGCACTTCATCGCGCGCCGCCAGAGCTACCACGGCAACACGCTGGGCGCGCTCGCGGTGGGGGGCAACGCCTGGCGGCGCGAGCCCTTCGCGCCGATCCTCGTGCCGGCCACGCATGTCGCGCCGTGCTATCCCTACCGCGAACAGCGCGCCGACGAAAGCGCCGAGCAGTACGGCCTGCGTCTGGCGGCCGAGCTGGAGGCGGCCATCGTCGCGCAGGGCGCGGACCGCGTGATCGCCTTCGTCGCCGAGACCGTCGGCGGTGCCACCGCCGGTGTGCTCACCCCGGTGCCGGGCTACTTCAAGGCCGTGCGCGCGGTGTGCGACAAGTACGGCGTGCTGCTGATCCTCGACGAGGTGATGTGCGGCATGGGCCGCACCGGCTCGCTGCACGCCTGCGAGCAGGAGGGCGTGGCGCCCGACCTGATGACCATCGCCAAGGGCCTGGGCGGCGGCTATCAGCCGATCGGCGCGGTGCTCGCGCAGCGCAAGGTCGTCGAGGCCATGTCCAAGGGCAGCGGTTTCTTCCAGCACGGCCACACCTACCTGGGCCATCCGATGGCCTGCGCAGCAGCGCTCGCGGTGCAGCAGGTGATCCGCCGCGACGGCCTGGTGGCCAAGGTGCGCGAAGACGGCATCGCCTTCGGCGCAATGCTGGCCGAGGCGCTGGGCGATCACCCGCACGTGGGCGATATCCGCGGTCGCGGCTTCTTCTGGGGCGTCGAACTGGTGGCCGACCGCGCCAGCAAGCAGCCTTTCGATCCGGCCCTTGCCGTCAACACGCGCCTCAAGAAGGACGCGATGGCGCGCGGCCTGCTGTGCTACCCCTTTGGCGGCACGGTGGACGGCCGCCAGGGCGACCACGTGCTGCTGGCGCCGCCGTACATCGCGACGCGCGATCACCTGCAGGAGATCGTCGCGCTGCTCGCGGCCTCGGTCGATGCGGTCACGCGCGGCGCTGCGCGCTGAGCAGCCGCCGTCGCTCCCATTCCCTTTTCTTCAACCGCCGTCCCGAGGAGCGTTCCATGCCCCAGCTTCGTCCGTCGTTTTCCATCGCCGCCGCCGCTTTCGCGCTGGCCTTCGCCTCCCTGGTGCCGACCACCGCCGCGCAGGCGCAGGCCACCGGCGACACGCTCGCCAAGATCAAGGCCAGCGGCGCCATCACCTTCGGCTACCGCGAGGCGTCGTTCGGCTTCTCGTACCTGGATGCCAACCTGAAGCCGGTGGGCTACAGCATCGAGATCTGCAACCGCATCGTCGATGCGGTGAAGACCGAGCTGAAGCTGCCGACGGTCGAAGTCAGGTACCAGGCCGTGACCTCGGCCAACCGCATCGCGCTGGTGCAGAACGGCACGGTGGACATCGAGTGCGGCTCCACCACCAACCTGGTCGAGCGCCAGTCGCAGGTGGCCTTCTCGCCGGACATCTTCCGCTACAACGTGCGCACCCTGGTGAAGGCCGATTCGGGCATCAAGAGCATCGCCGACCTGCAGGGCAAGACCGTGGTCACGACCGCCGGCACCACCTCGTTCCGCCTGCTGCGCGCCGCCGACAAGGGCCGCAGCCTGGAGGTGAACCAGCTCTCGGGCAAGGACCACACCGACTCCTTCCTGCTGGTCGAGAGCGGCCGCGCGCAGGCCTTCGTGCTCGACGACATCCTGCTCGCGGGCCAGATCGCCAATGCGCGCAATCCGAAGGACTTCGCCATCACCGGCGAGAGCCTGCGCACCGAGAACCAGTCGCTGATGTTCCGCAAGGACGACCCGGCCTTCAAGGCGCTGGTGGACCGCGTGGTCTCGGGCATGATGAAGTCCGGCGAGATGGAGAAGCTCTACAACAAGTGGTTCATGTCGCCAATCCCGCCCAAGGGCATCAACATCAACTACCCGCTCAACGCCGAGACGAAGGACGCGTTCGCCAACCCGTCGTCCAAGGGCATCTGAGATTCCGACTTCCGACCCATGACCCGCATCGCCCTGATCCACGCGCTCTCGCATTCCGTCGCCCCCATCAACGAGGCGTTCGCGCGCGACTGGCCCGAGGCCGTGCGCATGAACCTGCTGGACGACAGCCTCTCGGCCGACCTGGCTCGCGACGGCAAGGGGCTCGATGCCGCCATGCATGAGCGCTTCCAGCGTCTGGCGCAGTACGCGGTGGACACGGGCGCGCGCGGCATCCTCTTCACCTGCTCGGCCTTCGGACCGTGCATCGAGGCGGTGGCGCGGCGGCATGCGGGCATTCCGGTGCTCAAGCCCAACGAGGCCATGATCGAGGAGGCCGCGCAGGGCGAAGGGCGCCTGGGCCTGATCGCGACCTTTCCTCGCACGCTGGAGTCGATGCCGCCCGAGTTTCCGGCGGGCATGGCGCTCGAGCTGGCGCTGGCCGAGGGCGCGCTGGCGGCGCTCGATGCGGGCGATGCGCAGCGCCACGATGCGCTCATCGCCGAACAGGCGGCGGCGCTGCGCGCGCGCGGCTGCACGCGCATTGCATTGGCTCAGTTCAGCATGGCGCGGGCACGTGCTGCCTGCGAGGCGGCCAGCGGCCTGCCGGTGCTGACGACGGTCGACAGCGCGGTGCGCGCACTGCGCCGCCGCGCGTCAGTGTGAGCCGCCGTTGCCCGCGACCGTGAAGAGGGCGGTCATCGCGACCTGGGCCGCTTCGCCGCGCCCGAGCGGACGACCCGGGCCGGCGTTGCCGCTGTCGGTTTCCAGGCCCTGCGCCAGGCGCCGGTAGATGTCGGACGAGGGCATGGTCGCCGCGGTGCCGAGCGCGTCGCAGTAGGTGTCGGTGAGCACCGCGGCCAGCCGTTCGCGTTCGGCGTCGGACAGCAGTTGCGTGTCGGTGTCGGACCCGAAGACGGCCGCCACGCAGTGCATCAGGTAGGCCTGGGTTTCGAGCGAGAAGGCCTGCTGGCGCACATAGTCTTCCACCGCGTGCCAGAACAGCGCATCGGACGTGCGACGCCAGCTTTCGAGCACCTTGCGCGACTTGGCGACCAGGTCGGCGTGCGCGTCGTGCGGCTCGCTCGGGCGCAGCGCCAGGCCCTGCAGCGTGAGCGCGGCCACGGGGCCGGCCGCGCCGAGCAGGAAGCTCCAGAACTTCCAGCGCGCAAACCATTTCTTGTCGTGGGCCGGGCCCAGCGGCTCCAGCAGGCGGAAGTCGATGCACAGGGCGGCGTCGGCCTGCAGGCCGGAGGCCATGCGGTCGGCCTCCACGTGGCCCTGCGCGACGATGCAGGCGCTGGCGCCGCAGCGGTCGATGTCGGCCAGGCGCTGCGTCAGCTGGCGCAGCTCGTGGGCGGACGCGCCGGTGGCCTCGGTCACGCGCAGCATGCCGTGGCATTGCTCCCGCTCCAGCTGGCAGGGGCTCTTGAGACGGTCTTCGACATGGTCGTCGAGCGTCGAGGGGCGTTCTTCTGCGACGCACGCCTCGAGTTCACTCCCGGTGGTGAACGTTGACATGGATGCTCCTTCGCACGCAGATGAATAACTGTTATCAATATGTATTAATGCGCCGACGTCGAACATCACCCGAACTAGGTATTTCCTGGGTAGAGGGGGGATTGGAGGGGGCCGTGTTCAGCCGGTGGAACGGCAGTCGCAGCGGGCCTGAACAGAGCCTGACCAGGGGGCTCGCCATAATTGCCGCTCTTACAAGGAGTACGCGTGGATATCGTTTTGCTGGCCAAGGCCGCTGTCATGGGCATCGTGGAGGGGCTGACCGAGTTCTTGCCGATCTCGTCGACCGGCCACCTCATTCTTGCGGGCTCGCTGCTGGGCTTCGACGACGCCAAGGCCAAGGTTTTCGACATCGCCATCCAGACCGGCGCGATCTTCGCGGTGATCCTGGTCTATTGGCAGAAGATCCATTCGACCGTGGTGGCGCTGCCCCGCCAGCCCAAGGCGCGCCGGCTGGCGATGAACATCGTCATCGGTTTCCTGCCCGCGGTGGTGCTGGGCCTGCTGTTCGGCAAGATGATCAAGGCGCACCTGTTCATCCCGACGGTGGTGGCGAGCACCTTCATCATCGGCGGCTTCATCATCCTATGGGCCGAAAAGCGGCCGCCGGGTTCGGTGCGCGTCGAGCACGTGGACGACATGACGCCCTGGGACGCGCTCAAGGTCGGCCTGGTGCAGTGCTTCGCGATGATCCCGGGCACCAGCCGCAGCGGCGCGACCATCATCGGCGGCATGCTGCTGGGCCTGTCGCGCCAGGCGGCGACCGATTTCTCGTTCTTCCTGGCGATCCCGACGCTGATCGGCGCGGGCGTGTACAGCCTCTACAAGGAGCGCGGGCTGCTGTCGGTGGCCGACATTCCGCTGTTCACGGTGGGGCTGGCCTTCTCGTTCATCAGCGCGTGGCTGTGCGTGCGCTGGCTGCTGAAGTACATCAGCACGCACAACTTCATTCCGTTCGCCTGGTATCGCATCGCCTTCGGCATCGTGGTGCTGGCCACGGCCTGGACTGGCGCGGTGGTCTGGGCGGAATAAGGCAGCAGCCTCAGGCCGCCGCGCCCAGCAGCGCGCCGGCGGCCTTCGCCTCCCGCCGCACGGCGATGGCGATCGGCCCGTCGATCGACGGGTCGAACCCGCCCGTGGCACCCAGCGCGGTGATCACGGCGCACACCCTTCCCGCATAGTCGTAGACCGGCGCCGCCACGGCGCTGATGCCGCGCAGGTAGGTGTCCCGCACGATGGCGCAGTGCGCCTGCTGCACGTCGCGGCGCAGGGCGCCGATGGGGTCGCCGGCGTCGAGCAGGGCGCGCATGTCCTCGGTGGCATCGGCAAGTTCCTGCTCGGCCAGCGCGACCACGCGCGACTCGTCGAGCAGGCCCAGGAAGGCGCGCCCGGTGGCCGACCACAGTATCGACATCACCGAGCCGACGCGCACGTTCACCGTGACCGGCAGGCCCGGTTCCTCGAAGCGCACGATGGTCGGGCCCTTGTTGCCCATCACCGCAACGAAGCAGGTCACCTCCAGCGACTCGCGCAGGCGGATCAGGCAAGGCTCGGCCGCGCGGATCGGGTCGGCCTGGCGCATGGCGGCCAGGCCGATCTGGATCGCCTCGGGCCCCAGGTAGTAGTGCTGCGAGACGGTGTCCTGCCGCACCAGGCTTTCTTCCATCAGGCTGGCGAGGTAGCGGTGCACCTTCGCCGGGCTCTCGGCCACGTGGGTGGCCAGGGCCGTGAGGCTGCTGCGCCCGCCCAGGTGCGCGAGGCCCTTGAGCACGGCCATGCCGGTTTCGGCGGACTGCACGCGCTGGCGGCGCTCGCGAGGAGGGGCGGAAGGAGCTTCGGCGGGAGAGGTCATGTCGTCCTCATCTTAGGTGGCGGCCTGGGTGGCCCGATTGGCCGGGTAAACCCGCGGATCGTTGATTACGCAATGCGTATGATAATTACGCAATACACAAATTCCACTCCGGAGACACCCGATGAAGAAGCACTTCGCCCGCGGCCTTGCGGTCCTGTCCCTCGCTGCCCTGGCCACCGCCGCCAGCGCCCAGACCGCCTTTCCGAGCAAGCCGATCCGCTGGCTCGTGCCCTACGCGGCCGGCGGCGGTTCCGACTTCCTCGCGCGCACCGTCGCCCAGACGCTGTCGACCCAGGTCGGCCAGCCCGTGCTGGTGGACAACAAGCCCGGCGGCAACACCGCGCTGGCGGCTGCCGAAACCGCGCGCGCGCCGGCCGATGGCTACACCGTGCTCTCGGCCGATAACGGCACGCTGGTGTTCAACCCGGCGCTGTACAAGTCGCTGAGCTACAACCCCACGAAGGACCTGGCGCCCGTCACGCTGATGGGCAAGTTCCCGATGATCCTGGTGGTCGGCGCCAACTCGGGCTTTGCCAACGCCAAGGACTTCATCGCGCAGGCCAAGGCCAAGCCGGGCGGCATCAACTACGCCTCGGCCGGCGCGGGCAGCCCGCACCACCTGGCGATGGAACTGCTGAAGGTCGAGGCCAAGCTCTTCATGGTCCACGTGCCGTACCGCGGCGCAGCGCCCGCGCTGGCCGACGTGGTCGGCGGGCAGCTGCCGGCCATGATGGTCGACATGGCCGCCGGTGCCGGCTTCATCAAGGGCGGCAAGGTGCGCGCGCTGGCCGTGGCCAACCCCACGCGCCTGCCGCAGCTGCCCGACGTGCCCACCTTCGCCGAACTCGGCTACAAGAACGTCGAGGCCGCCGCGCTGGTCGGCGTGGTGGTGCCCGCGGCCACGCCGGCCGACGTGGTGAACACGCTCAACCGCCAGCTGGTGGCGGCCATCCACGAGCCTTCGGTGAACAAGCGCATGGTCGACTTCGGCGTCGAGCCCGTGGGCAACACGCCCGCGCAGTACACCGAGCTGCTGAAGGCCGAGACCGTGCGCTGGCACAAGCTGATCCGCGACCTGAAGATCACGCTCGACTGAGTCCGCTGCCATGTCCGACACCGCCATGCCATCGCGCACGTCTTCCGCTTCGGGTTGCCCCGTCGCACACGGGGCGCTCTCTGCCGAGCGCACGCCCACCGGCTGCCCCGTGAGCCAGCGCGCCGCCGAGTTCGACCCCTTCGAAGACGGCTACCAGCAGGACCCGCCCGAGTACGTGCGCTGGGCCCGCGAGCAGGAGCCGATCTTCTACAGCCCCAAGCTGGGCTATTGGGTGATCACGCGCTACGACGACATCAAGGCGGTGTTCCGCGACAACCTCACCTTCAGCCCGTCGAACGCGCTGGAGAAGATCACGCCCACCGGCGACGAGGCCAACGCCGTGCTCGCGTCGTACGGCTTCGCGCTCAACCGCACGCTGGTGAACGAGGACGAGCCGGCCCACATGCCGCGCCGCCGCGCGCTCATGGACCCGTTCACGCCCGAGGCGCTCAAGCACCACGAGCCGCTGGTGCGCGAACTGGCGCGCAGTTATGTCGACCGCTTCATCGACGACGGCAAGGCGGACCTGGTCGACCAGATGCTGTGGGAGATTCCGCTCACCGTGGCGCTGCACTTCCTCGGCGTGCCCGAGGAAGACATGGACACGCTGCGCAAGTACTCCATCGCACACACCGTCAACACCTGGGGCCGCCCCAAGCCCGAAGAGCAGGTGGCCGTGGCGCATGCCGTCGGCAACTTCTGGCAGTACGCCGGCAAGGTGCTCGAGAAGATGCGCCAGGACCCCGATGCACCCGGCTGGATGCAGTACGGCATCCGCAAGCAGATGCAGCACCCCGAGGTCGTCACCGACTCGTACCTGCACTCGATGATGATGGCCGGCATCGTCGCCGCGCACGAGACCACCGCCAACGCCACCGCCAACGCCGTGAAGCTGCTGCTGCAGCATCCGCAGGTGTGGCAGGAGCTGTGCGAGGACCCGGGCCTGATCCCCAACGCGGTGGAAGAGTGCCTGCGCCACAATGGCTCGGTGGCCGCCTGGCGCCGGCTCGTCACGAAGGACACGCAGGTCGGCGGCGTCGACCTGCCGGCGGGCTCGCGCCTGTTGATCGTCACCTCGTCGGCCAACCACGACGAAGGACATTTTTCCGATGCCGACCTGTTCGACATCCGCCGCGACAACGCCAGCGACCACCTGACCTTCGGCTACGGTTCGCACCAGTGCATGGGCAAGAACCTGGCGCGCATGGAGATGCAGATCTTCCTGGAGGAGTTCACGCGCCGCCTGCCGCACATGCGCCTGTCGCCGCAGCGTTTCAGCTACGTGCCGAACACCTCGTTCCGCGGGCCCGAGCACCTGTGGGTCGAATGGGACCCGCGCGCCAACCCGGAGCGTGCCGATGCGGGCCTGCGCGACGTGCAGGTGCCCGTGCGCATCGGTGAGCCGTCGGCGCACGCGATCGCGCGGCCGGTGGTGGTCGAGCGCGTGACGCGGGTGGCTGATGGCATCGTCCGGCTGCGCCTGGTGTCGCCCGACGGCAAGCCGCTGCCACGCTGGACGCCCGGCGCACACATCGACGTGGAGTGCGGCACGCCCGAGCTGTCGCGCCAGTACTCGCTGTGCGGCGACCCCGACGAAGCGCACGCGCTGGAGATCGCCGTGCTCCACGAGCCCGACGGTCGTGGCGGTTCGGCCTGGGTGCATGCGAACGTGAAGGTGGGCGACCGTCTGCGCATCCGCGGGCCGCGCAACCACTTTCGGCTCGACGAGTCGCTCGCGAAGGCGATCTTCATCGCCGGCGGCATCGGCATCACGCCCGTGAGCGCGATGGCGCGTCGCGCGAAGGCGCTGGGCATGGACTACGAGCTGCACTACAGCGGCCGCAGCCGCGCCACCATGGCCTTCGTCGACGAGCTGGCCGCGCTGCACGGCGAGCGCCTGCACGTGCATGCGGCCGATGAAGGCCAACGCAACGACCTGCGCACGTTGCTGGCCACGCCGGTGCCCGGCGCACAGATCTATGCCTGCGGTCCGCTGCGCATGCTCGAAGCGCTCGAAGACTGTTGCGCCGCATGGCCCGAAGGCGCGTTGCGCGTCGAGCATTTCGAATCGACGCTGGCCACGCTCGACCCGTCGAAGGAGCATGCTTTCGAGGTGGAACTGAAAGACTCTGGCCTCGTGATCACCGTGCCGCCCGACCAGACCTTGCTCACGGCGCTGCGCGCGGCCAATGTCGATGTGCAGAGCGACTGCGAGGAAGGCCTGTGCGGCTCGTGCGAAGTGCGCGTGATTGCCGGCAAGGTCGACCACCGCGACGTGGTGCTCACGCGCAGCGAGCGGGACGCGAACACGAAGATGATGGCATGCTGCTCCCGTGCCTGCGAAGGGCGGTTGGTGCTCGAACTCTGAGCCCTTTCCCTCGGCGCCTTGATTCATCGCAAGGGTTCCGCGGCATGCCGGCTGCACAGTGAGGCGTGCCGAGCCGGCACCCAACCGAAAGAATCATGTGATGAAGACGAGAACCACCGCGGCCCTGCTTTTTTCTGCGCTGCTTGCCGGCCCCGCGCTGGCCGCCACGTGCGACGTGGAGATCGAAGGCAGCGACGCGATGCAGTTCAACAAGACCAGCATCGCGGTCCCGGCCAGCTGCAAGCAGTTCACCGTGAAGCTCAAGCATGTCGGCAAGATGCCCAAGGCCGCGATGGGCCACAACTGGGTGCTGAGCAAGGCTTCCGATGTTCAAGGGGCGGCGGCGGACGGCATCGCTGCGGGGCTGGACAAGGCCTACGTCAAGCCGGGCGATGCGCGCGTCATCGCGCATTCGAAGGTCATCGGCGGCGGCGAGACCGACACCGTGAGCTTCGACGTGGCCAAGCTCAAGGCGGGCGAAAGCTACGCGTGGTTCTGTTCGTTCCCGGGGCACGCATCGCTCATGAAGGGCACGCTGTCGCTGGTCAAGTAGGCGCGGCGCCGTCCAGGGGCATCCGCAACGCCACCTGCGTTTCGCCGGGGCGCGACTGCAGCTGCAACTGCGCGCCCAGGCGGCGTGCCCGCGCGCGCAGGTTGCGCAGCCCCGCGCCGCTGGCCGTGCCGTTCATGCCGTCCACGGCGAAGCCACGACCGTCGTCGCGCACGCTGAGCTGAAGTTCGGCGCCCGCACGCGTCACCGTCACGTCCACGCGGCGGCCCGCGCTGTGCTTGAGCACGTTGGTCAGTGCCTCCTGCAGAAAACGCATCAGGTCCAGGCTCTGAGAGGGCGCCAGTTCGAGCGTGTCGATGCCCGAGACCTTCCAGCGGCAGTCGATGCCGTTGGCGTCGAGCAGCTGCGCGCTACGGTGGCGCAGCGGCGCCAGCAGTTCGCCGAGCGCGCGCGTGCCATCGTCGCGGCCGGCCGCGTCGATGATCAGCCGCAGGTCGTCGCGCAGGCTCTTGAGCATGGCCAGCAACTGCGGTGCCGTGAGGTTGTCGGGTGTGCGTTCCAGTGTCGCGATGCTGCCCAGCAGCATGCCGCCCAGGCCGTCGTGCAGGTCGCTCACGAGGTTCACGCGTTCGCCGATGCGTGCATGTGCGAGTTCCAGCGCGTGCTGCTGCGCCAGCGTGGCGGCGAGCTCGGCCTTGGCGGCATTCACTTCCTCGATCAGCTCGGTGTTGAAGTTCTCGATGCGCCGCAGGCTCTGCACGAAGCGCCCGGCCTGGGTCAGCGCCATGCCCAGCAGTAGCACGTACGAGGACATGGTCGTGTAGTAGATGTTGCTGTCGATCACCTGCATGAACACCAGCAGGTCGTGCGCGCCCGTGAGCGCCGACACCGCCATGAACGGCGCGAGCGAACGCATGGGGCTGCCCCGGTGGCGCAGCGCATGGAAGATGCCGCTGCTGTTCACGACGATGATCGTGAGGCCACCCAACAGGGTCCAGATCGCGCGGTGGGTGGGCAGGTTAGCGATGCCTGCGAACCACAGGTCGAGCACGCCGATCGCCGCCACCGCGAACGCCGCGACTTCGAGGCGCGGCATGCGCCGGCCGGCGAAGCGCAGCACGAACACGCCGTACGACACGCTGAACACCAGCAGCAGCGACATGTTGAGCGCCTGCCAGCTGTGGTTGCTGGCAAACGGCCAGGGGCTGGTGGCGATCTGGTTGTAGCCGAACAGCAGCCACAGCACCGACATCGCGGCGAACCAGCCGTAGGCCGTCTCGCGCCGGCGCAGCAGCCACCACGCCGCGAAGAAGGCCGACACCGCCGCGCTGATCGCCAGGCCGAACACCTGCAGGTCGCGCCGCATGAGCTGCTCGCGGGCATGTTCCGCCTGCATCGCCAGGGGCGTGCCGAGGCTGACCGGCCCCAGCCCGGCCTGGTAGGCCGACAGGCCCGACACGCGCACCAGCAGCGTGTTGGTGCCGGCGCGCAACTGCGGCGCGGCCAGCAGCCAGTAGCGCGGCGAGTTCCAGGCGCGCGTGAGCGGTTCGACCAGGCTGGTGTCGCGCCAGATCGGCGTGCCGTTGAGCGAGACATCGCCGGCCATGTTGAGGTAGTGCAGCAGCAGCCCGCGTTCGGTGGGGGGCGAAGCTTCGTCCCAGGTCAGCCGGTACCAGACCACACCGTCGAAACCGGGCCAGCGCGTGGCCCAGCTGTCGGGCAGGGTGACGGGCGTCCAGCCGTCGGCGGGCGGTGTGCTGTCGTTCCAGCCGGTGCCGCGTGCGGCCTCGGCGCGCAGTTCAGGCGCAGGTGCAGGTACAGGCGATGGAGCTTGTGCGTGAGCGCTGCCGGTGAAGAACAACAAGAACAGGGCCCACAGCACGAGGCCCCCGAAGACGAAGCTCAGCGCAGCAGGCCGTGCTTTCGTCCCTGGTAGACCGCCTCGGTGCGCGAGTTGACGGCCAGCTTGCGGTAGATGTTCTTGGTATGGCATTCGACAGTCAGCCTGGAGATCGACAGCGCTTCCGCCATGTCGCGGTTGCTCATTCCTTGCGACACCAGGTCGAGGATATTGCGTTCGCGCGGCGTCAGCGTGACCGGTGTCAGGGCTGGCGTCAGTGTCGGGTCGTCGGGCGGCGCGAGCGAGCCGGGCGGGCTGGGCAGTTGGCTCGCCACCCAGCCGAGGATGCGGCGGGCAATGGCCGGATCGATCGGCGCGCCGCCTTGCTCGATGCTGCGCAGCGCGATGCTCAGCTCCAGGTCGTCGCGCTCCTTCAGCAGGTAGCCGATGGCACCGGCGCGCAGCGCGGCGAAGATCACCGCCTCGGTGCGCCAGGCCGAGATCACCACCGCGGGCACTCGCTGGTGGTGCGCATGCATCCAGTCGATCAGGTCGACGCCGCTGCCGTCGGGTAGGCCGATGTCCACCAGCGCGACGCCGAAATGCTGCTGCTCCAGCAGCGAGCGGGCCGCGGCCACGCTGTCGGCCCAGGCGATCTGCGGCTCGTCGCAGCCGAGGGTGGACAGCACATACGCCAGGCGCTCGCGCATCGCCGGATCGTCTTCGACCACCAGCGCAGGGCTCAGCGAGACAGCTTCAACGTCTTCCAGAAGAGGGGCAGACATAGGGCGACATTTTGAGCCGAGGTGCACGTGGTGGAACGTTTTTTCTTAAATGGAACTTGTTGGAATAATTGTTTCTAAAGTTCCAATTTGTATCTTGATGTTAATTCAAGACGCCAGCAACTCTAGTCGAGGATGACCCCACCGCTCAGGTTGACTATCGCGCCTGTGATGGCGCCGGCCAGCGGCGACGCCAGGAACACCGCGGTGCCCGCCAGCTGGTCCAGCGAGGGCAGGCGTTCCACCAGCAGGCCGTCGGTCGGCGCGGCCAGCATCTGCTCGACCGTGAGGCCCATGCGTTCGGCGGCGGGGCGAAACACCTCGCGGCTGTGCGAGCCCGCGGCGACTGCCTCGGGAATCGCGTGCGAGCGGATGCAGGCGGTGCGGATGCGAAAGGCCGCCAGCTCGCCCGCCATGTGTCGCATGAGCCCTTCCACCGCGGCGCAGGCCACGGCGTGGCCGAGGTAGCCGGGGCCGGGCAGGCGCGAGGCGGGCGTCGACACCGACAGGATCACGCCCCCGCCGCGCGCCGCCATGTGCGGCGCCACGGCCTTGGCGGTGAGGAAGTTGCTGCGCGCGTAGGCGTGAACCGGGAGGAAGTAGTCCTCCAGCGACAGCTCGGCGAGCGGCCGACCCTGCACATGAAAGACGCCGACGGCGTTGAACGCGACATCGATGCCGCCGGCCTGTTCGGCGACCTCGGCCGCGTGGCGGACCATCGCGGCTTCGTCCAGCGCATCGACCACCGCCGCCTGTGCGTGGCCACCGGCGGCGGCGATGTCCTGCACCACCGCATCGAGCTTGCGCCGGCTGCGGCCGGTGACGAACACGCGTGCGCCTTCGCGTGCAAAGGCGCGGGCGACCGCACCGCCGAGAGCACCGCTGCCGCCGTGGATCACGGCGCAGCGGTCTTTCAAAGACTGGATATGGACATTCGAGGACATGGACGCTTCTCCTTGGCGTGAGTGGCGCCCGCGACATGCGGGCGCTCGATCCAAGGACGGCGCAGGTCCCGGTGATCCGACAGCGCAGCCAGTTTTTTTTCAGACCTGCGGAATGCGCGGCGCGATCACGCCCGGGTCGTACCAGGTCACGGGGCGGATCTCGAACACGCCACCCTCGAAATCCAGCCGCCGCGCCGCATGCCGTGCCTCTTCGAGCGACTCGCATTCGACGATGTAGATGCCCATGAGCTGCTCCTTCGTTTCGGCGAAGGGGCCGTCGGTCACCAGCGGATGCGCGGCGCCGGCGTGCCGCACGGTGGTGGCGGTGTCGGGCATCAGGCGCAGCACGGTGCCGAGCCGGCCCGCGGCCTGCAGCTCGTCGCGCAGGTCGGTGTGACGCTCGAGCATCTCGTCTTCGACCTCGGGCGCCCAACCGGCCGCCGCAGCCTCGGAACCGTAGATCAGGATGGAATAGAGCATCGTGCGTCCTTCGCGTGGGGAGTATTGGAAGAGGTGCCATCGCCTCCGGTATCGAGGCGGTCGATCAGCAGCCGGATGTGCGCGGCCTCGGCGGCGGTGCGGGCCAGCGCGAGCGCGTCGGCAAAGGCGCGCCGCGCATCCTCGGCGCGGCCCAGCTGTGTCAGCAGGCCGCCGCGCAGGCCGTGGAAGTGGAAGTAGGCCGACAGCGGTTGCGCCAGCGTCTCGACCATCGCGAGCGCTGCCTCGGGCCCGCGCACCTTGGCCACGGCCACCGCGCGGTTGAGGGTGACCACGGGCGAGGGCTGCAGCCGTTCCAGGCCCGCGTAGAGCCGGTCGATCTCGGCCCAGTCGGTGTCGGCCGCGCACGGGGCGCGTGCGTGCGTGGCCGCGATGGCCGCCTGCAATTGATACGGACCGATGCGGCGCTGGCGCAGTGCGGCGTCGAGCAGGGCCAGGCCTTCGTCGATCGCCGCGCAGTGCCAGCGCGTGCGGTCCTGGTCTTCGAGCAGCACGACCATGCCGTCGGCATCGAGCCGCGCATCGGCGCGCGCGTGCTGCAACAGCAGCAGGGCGCACAGGCCGGCGGGCTCGGGCTCGTCGGGGAACAGCTCGCACAGCAGGCGCGCGAGCCGGATCGCTTCTTCGCACAGGGCGGCGCGCACATGGGCCGTGCCGCCGCTGGCCGCGTAGCCTTCGTTGAACAGCAGGTAGACCACCGCGCCCACGGCCGCCAGCCGCTCGCCGCGTTCGCGCGCGCCGGGCGCATCGAAGGGCAGGCCGGCCGCGGCCACGCGCTGCTTGGCGCGCGTGATGCGCTGCTCCATCGCGCGCTCGCCGACAAGAAAGGCGCGCGCGATCTCCGACACCGACAACCCCGACACGATGCGCAGGGCCAGCGCGATCTGTTGTGCGAGCGGCAACGCGGGGTGGCAGCAGACGAAGAGCAGGCGCAGCACGTCGTCACGGTAGTGGGATTGGTCGAGCTGTGCCGCAAGGTCTGGATCGAGGCCCGTGTCCGCATCGCCATCGTCGCCTTCAGGCAAGGGATCGTGCCGATGTCGCCGCCGCAGCTCGTCGAGCGCCGCATTGCGGCCCACGAGGATCAGCCATGCCAGCGGATCGTCGGGCGGCCCCTGGTCGGGCCAGTGGCGCAGCGCGCGCAGGCTGGCCTCCTGGAAGCCTTCCTCGGCGGTGTCCAGGTCGCGGAAGTAGCGCAGCAGCGCGGCCACCGCGCGAGGACGCGCGGCGGTCAGCGTGGTGGCGATCCAGCTCAGCTCGGTGGTGGTCATCGTCGGCGCGGTGTCGCTTCTGTGCCTTCGGCAAGGGAAGGTTCAACCCCAAGGACGCGCCAGTATGCGGCGGGCCGACAGCGGCACGCAAAAAAAGTCCGCGTGGACAATGCGGCGCATGTCCGACCTCCACGCCCTGACCCGGCAATTCCCGCACCCCGGCCGGCTCGACGCCATCCTGCTGCGCCCCGCGCGGCGCACGACCGTCGAGTCGGTCGACGAGGTGCGGGCGATCGAAGCGCTGGGCCTGGAGGGCGACCGCAGCAGCGCCGGGCGCGGCGGCGGCAAGCGGCAGGTCACGCTGATCCAGGCGGAGCACCTGCCGGTGGTCGCGGCGCTTGCGCAGCGCATGGAGGGCGTGGATGCCGGCCTGCTGCGCCGCAACCTCGTCGTGTCGGGGTTGAACCTGCTGGCGGCGCGGTCGCTGTTTCGCGACCAGCCGCTGGTGTTGGCGCTCGGGGCCGAGGTGCTGCTCGAGATCACCGGGCCTTGCGAGCCCTGCTCGCGCATGGAAGAACTGCTCGGCCCCGGTGGCTACAACGCCATGCGCGGACATGGCGGCGTGACGGCGCGGGTGCTGTGTGGCGGTGTGCTGCGCGTCGGCGACGCGGTCGCCTGCCGCACCGCCTGAACACCACCTACATCAGGTTGCGCAACGAGGCCTCGATGGCCGCCGCCGTGGCCAGCGGCTTTTCCATCGGGAACAGGTGGGTGCCGTCGAGCATCGTGATGCGACCCTTGGTGACCTGCTCGGTCATGGCCATGCCCACCTGCTTCATCTCGACCGACTGGCGCCCGCCGATGAAGGCCGCCTTGCACTTGAGCGGATGGCGGCGCAGCAGCGCGCCCAGGGTGTGGGGCAGGGTGTTGTAGATCGCGGTTTCCACGTCGCGGTCGAAGCTCAGGGCGCGGGTGTCCTCGCTGTCGAAGGTGCCGTGGTCGATGTAGTCGTGCAGCACCTGCTCGTCCCACTTAGCGAAGGCCTTCTTGCTGCGGAAGTGCTCGAACACCGCCTCGCGATGTTCCCAGCTGTTCTTGCGCTTGCGGCTGACGGCGCCGGGCGAAATGCTCTTCATGAGCGGCGTGCGCTTGACCACGTTGAGCGTGTTCGCGCGCCAGCCGCCGAGGATCGGCGAGTCGATCAGCAGCACGCCGCGCGCCAGCTCGGGGTGGCGCGCCGCGCACATCAGGCTCAGGAAGCCGCCCAGCGAATGGCCGATGAGGAACACCGGGCCGCCGGCGCGGTCGGCGCGCACCTTGGCGAAGTCGGCCAGCTGCTGCACGAGGTTCGGCCAGTTGTCGGTGACGGGGTACTTCGGGTCGTGCCCGAATTTCTCGATGGCATCGACCTCGAAGCCCCGGTTGCGAAGGCTGTCGAGAACGACGCGGTAGGTGCTCGCCGGAAAGCTGTTGCCGTGCGAAAAGATGACAGGAGGCACGGACAGTTTCAGATCAGTTTTTCGTCGGGCGTCGAAATTTTTCGCAGCGGGCTGTGGCGCGTGGCGGGCATCTTCAGCGGATGCTCCGTGTGGCTGTCGTCCCACACCGGGTCTTCGATGCTGTCGAACACCTCGCGCAGCTTCTGGCCCCAGCTGTTGTGCATCATGCGGTAGTAGGGGTTGTCGGCGTCGATGCAGATCACGCGGTCGGTCTCGAGCTTGTTGGCCTCGTACACCACGAGGTCCAGCGGCAGGCCGACCGAGAGGTTCGACTTCATGGTCGAGTCCATCGACACCAGCGCGCACTTGGCGGCTTCGTCCAGTGGCGTCTCGGGCGTGAGCACGCGGTCGAGCACGGGCTTGCCGTACTTCGATTCGCCCACCTGGAAGTAGGGCGTCTCGGTGGTGGCTTCGATGAAGTTGCCTGCGGCGTAGACCAGGAACAGGCGCATGCCTTCGCCCTTGACCTGTCCGCCGAAGATGAACGACACGTTGAAGTCCAGCCCCGCATGCTTGAGCGCCTCGGCGTCGCGGTCGTACACGTGGCGCACCGCCGAGCCGAGCACGCGCGCGGCATCGAACATGCTCTTGGCGTTCCAGATCGTGATCGGCTCGCCCTGCGTGCCGTCTTCGCGCGTTTCGCGCAACTCTTCGATCTGCAAAATTTCGCGCACCGACTGCGAGATGCTCAGGTTGCCCGACGACAGCAGCACCATCACGCGGTCGCCCGGCTGCTCGTAGACGATCATCTTGCGGAAGGTGCTGATGTGGTCCACGCCCGCGTTCGTGCGCGAGTCGGAAAGAAACACCAGGCCGGCGTTGAGTTTGATGCCTACGCAATAAGTCATGGGTTCGCCTTGCATGAACAGTGCCCGCTCACACGGCACTGCGTTCACGCGCGTTCAGTTTCTGGAGGGCATAGAGCGCGTCGAGGGCTTCGCGCGGGCTCATGGTGTCCGGGTCGAGGGCAGCCAGTGCGGATTCTACGGCGCTGGCCATGGGGGTTTCGGCGGCTGGCGGGGGCGCAAACAGGTCGACCTGTGCACGAGTTTGCGCATGCTGCGATTCAAGTGCATCGAGCGCCTGCCGCGCATGGTTGACCACCGCCGCGGGCATGCCTGCGAGGCGCGCCACCTGGATGCCGTAGCTCTTGCTGGCCGGGCCCGGCTGCATCTCGTGCAGGAACACGATGTCGCGGCCCGACTCGGTTGCGCTCACATGCATGTTCACGGCGCCGTGGTGCGTGGCCGGGAACTCGGTCAGCTCGAAGTAGTGGGTCGCGAACAGCGTGAAGGCCTTGCTGCGGTCGTGCAGCTGCGCCGCGATGCCGGCCGCCAGCGCCAGCCCGTCGAAGGTGCTGGTGCCGCGGCCGATCTCGTCCATGAGCACCAGCGACTGCGCCGTGGCGCTGTGCAAAATTTGCGCGGCCTCGGTCATTTCGAGCATGAAGGTCGACTGCGCATTGGCCAGGTCGTCCGCCGCGCCGATGCGCGTGTGGATCGCATCGATGGGCCCGAGCCGGCAGGCCGTGGCCGGCACGTGCGAGCCGATGGACGCCAGCAGCACGATGATCGCCACCTGCCGCATGTAGGTCGACTTGCCGCCCATGTTCGGGCCGGTGATGACCTGCAGCCGCTGCTGCGGTCCGAGCTGCGTGTCGTTGGCGATGAAGCCGCCCGACGACTTCTCGGCCAGCCGCGCCTCCACCACCGGATGGCGGCCCTGCTGGATCTCGATGCACGGATGCGACACGAAGCTTGGCGCGCGCCAGTTCAGCGTGTGCGAGCGCTCGGCCAGCGCGCACAGCGCATCCAGCGCGGCGATGCCGCCGGCCAGTTGCGTGAGCGCCGGCACCGAGGGCTGCAGCGCGTCGAGCAGTTGCTCGTACAGCCACTTCTCGCGGGCCAGTGCGCGGTCTTGCGCGCTGAGGGCCTTGTCTTCGAAGGCCTTGAGTTCGGGCGTGATGAAGCGCTCGGCGTTCTTCAGCGTCTGGCGGCGGCGGTAGTTGTCGGGCACCTTCGAGAGCGCGCTCTGCGTCACCTCGATGTAGAAGCCGTGCACGCGGTTGAACTGCACGCGCAGGTTGCTGATGCCGGTGCGCTCGCGCTCGCTGATCTCGAGCTTGAGCAGGAAGTCGTCGCAGTTCTCGCTGATCTCGCGCAGCTCGTCGAGCTCGGCGTCGTGACCGGTGGCGATCACGCCGCCGTCGCGCACCAGCGCCGACGGGTCGGGCTTGATCGCGCGGACCAGCAGGTCGGCGCAGCCCGGCGGCGGCGCAAGGCGTTCGGTGATCTGCGCCAGCAGCGCGGCCGCGCCCGGCAACATCGGTGCCAGTTGCTCGGCTTTGGACAGCGCCAGTTGCAGCGCGACGAGTTCGCGCGGACGCACCTGGCGCAGCGCGATGCGCGCCGCGATGCGTTCCACGTCGCTGGTGTTCTTGAGCTGCTCGCGCAGCGTTCGCCAGGGCGCGGCCGTGGCGCCGGGTCCGGTGGCCTGCAGCGCGCCGATGGCGTCGAGCCGGCCTTGCGCCTCGCTGCGGTCGCGGCGCGGCGAAAGCAGCCAGCGCTTGAGCAGCCGGCTGCCCATGCCCGTCATGCAGGTGTCGAGCAGAGAGAACATCGTGGGCGAGTCTTCACCGCGCAGCGTCTGCACCAGCTCCAGGTTGCGGCGCGTGGTGGGCGGCAGCTCGATCAGGTCACCGTCGCGCTCCACCGACAGGCGCTGCACGTGCGAGAGCGCGCGGCCCTGCGTGTGCTCGGCATAGCCCAGCAGCGCGGCGGCGGCGGCGTGCGCGTTTCCCAGGCCCTCGGCGTTCCATGCGGCGAGGCTGTGGCTGCCCATCTGCTCGCTGAGCTTGCGCTCGCCCAGGCCGGGATCGAACTGCCAGGCTGGACGCAGCGAGAGCGTGAACGGCACGGCCGCGCGCGCGGCCTTCAGGCGCTGCTCGAAGGCGGGCGTGACTTCGGCGCTGTACAGCAGCTCGCTCGGCGCGATGCGCGCGATCCAGGCTTCGAGCGCGTCGGCCGGGCATTCGGCCAGCCGCAGCTCGGCACCCGTCACGCTGAGCCATGCCAGCCCGCAGAAATTGCGCGTGCCCGCATGCACCGCGAGCAGCAGCGAATCGCTCTTGTCGTTGAGCAGTTCCGAGTCGGTCAGCGTGCCGGGCGTGACCACCCGCACCACCTTGCGCTCGACCGGGCCCTTGCTGGCGCCGACCTCGCCCACCTGCTCGCAGATGGCGACCGACTCACCCAGCTTGATGAGCCGCGCGAGGTAGGTATCGACCGAGTGAAAGGGCACGCCGCACATCAGCACCGGCTGCCCGGCCGACTGGCCGCGCTGGGTGAGCGTGATGTCGAGCAGGCGCGCGGCCTTCTCGGCATCGGCCCAGAACAGTTCGTAGAAATCGCCCATCCGGTAGAACAGCAGTGTGTCCGGATGGTCGGCCTTGAGGCCCAGGTATTGCGCCATCATGGGCGTGTGCCCGGAGAAGTCGCTGGAAGAGGGGGCGGGGTGGGCAG
>NZ_QXMN01000034.1:0-67128 GCF_003581445.1 Acidovorax cavernicola
ACATGTTGGTCACCGGAGCGGCGCCTTCATTGGTGGCAACGACGCGGTACACGATGCACTCACCGGGCTTGGCGACCAGCGGAGCCGACGAGGACGGGACCTCGGTGCCGTCGCAGTTCGTGTCCAGTGCCTGGGTCTTCACGAGACGCATCTGGCCCGTGATGACAGTGGTCACGTCGGTGGCCGAGGGCGTACCGCACGAGGTGGGACCTGCGGGGAAGGTCACCGTGACGGTGGCCGTGTCCACGGCGCCAGCCGATGCGCCGCCCGGTGCGAACACCTTGACGAGCAGCTTCTGCGTGCCGTTCGCGAGCAGCGGGCCCGCGATCGGACCGGTCACCAGCGTATCGCCGCCGTCGATCTGGCCATCGCCGTTCACGTCGATGTACAGCGCCGTCGTCCAGCCTGCCGTCACGTCCGCCGCGGGCAGCGTGGCCGCCACGGTGTACGGACCTGCGCAGCTTTGCGTGCCGGTGTTGGTCAGCGTGTGGGCGTACACGACCGAGCCGCCGGGGGCGATCTGGCCGTTGTTGTTCGGCGTCAGCGTCGCACCGTAGGTCACGGATTGCGTCACGGTCACGGCATCGGTCTTCGTGTCGATCGCCACGGCGCCCGTCGAAGTCACGATGGTGGAACGCACCTGGAAGTACACCAGCTGGCCGGTGACAGGCGTCTGCGTGGCAGGCGGCGTCACGCAGGCATCGACCGGCGTCTGGGCGTTGGCCGCAACGTTCACCGTGGTGATCGCTGCGCCCGTGCAGGTGCCACCCGCCGCCACGAACTTGACGGTCCAGCCCGCGGGCAGGCTGCCCGGGAAGCTGTTGGTCTGGCTCGCCGCCAGGCTGTAGGTGTTGGCCACCGTGTCGTTGTTCTTGACGAACAGCGTGAAGATCGTGCCGGTGCCGGCAGCGGTCGTGTTGGTGGTCGTCGGCTGCGGGCTCGGGCCCGTGCCCACGTCGCCGTTGCCGGTGTTGCCTGCCGTGCCGTTACCGGTGGCCGTGTTGGTCAGGTCGACCAGCACGCCGATCATGGCGGTCAGGGTGTCGCGGGTGGATTCCGTCTTCGTGCTGTCGCCCGTCGAGGTACCCGTCACGATCGCGCTGAACGGACCGGTGGGCAGCGTGCCGGGCGACGGCAGGGTGGCGGCGAGCACGAACTGCACGCTGCCATTGGCCGCGACCGGGCCGGTGTCGGGAATGCCGTCGCTGTTGTTGTCGATCAGCGGCGTCACGCCGTCGGCGGCGAAGAACTTGAAGGTCGTGCCGGCCGGGAACGTGCCCAGGGCCGCCGTCAGGTTCACGACGTCCGGCGCATTGCCGACGTTGAACACCGTCTGCGTGAACTTCACCGTGGCACCCATGGCCGCGCTGGCGACAGTCGTCGTGTCGGCTGCGGTCGTGTTGGGGTTGCCCACTGCCGTGTCCAGCGAGGTGGTCGGGCTGCCGCTGGCGGAGCCGAGCACGATGCCGAAGGTGCCGATGACGTTGTAGCTCGCCGGGTTGGTCGGCGAGTTCGTCGCGCCAGGCGTCGTCGAGGTGGCACCCGGTGCGTCGACGGGGTTGTACTTGGCGGTGTTGGTCGTGGTCGACGTGCCGATGGCCGCCGTGTTGTTGACCATCACCACGAAGCTCACCGTCTGCGTGACGTTCGGCTGCAGTGCGTTCACGACGACGGTCAGGTCGTTTCCAGCGGCGCTGAAATCGATCCCGGCCGTGTCGCCCGCTGCCGCATCCGTGAGCGCGACGCCGGGGGCGTTGCTCCAGACCGCGGAACCGGGGACGTACGTGAAGCCTGCAGGCAGCGTGTCCGTCAAGGCGAACCGGCCGACCGCGCCACCCGTGTTGTTGAACTTCAACGTGTAGGTGGTGTAGACGCAACCTGCCGCGGGCGCGCCAGCAGCCGTGGTGGTAGCCGCGCAACCTGCGACCGAGCGCGGACCGCTCACCGAAGCCGCGGGCCAGGTGCCGCCATTGGCGGACCAGGCGACCGACGGAACGCTCAGGCTCTTGGTGGCATTGAAGGCCGCCTTGTCCGTGAGGTTCACGTTGTCGACGTCGGCTGCCGTCAGGTTGGCCGGTGCGTACAGCGCCGGCGTGCCTGCGGTGGCCGTGATGGTCGCAGCGACCGGCGAGGTGAACGTGCTCGACGATGCGGTGCTCGGGATCGAGTACGCGACAACGAAGGGGAACGTGCCGTTGCCGCCTGCCACCGTCTGGGCCGGGACATTACAGACCGCGCCCGGAACGACCGAGCACAGTGCGGTCGTGCTGTCAGGCACGCCGTCCGCATTCGCGTCGGCGAACACTTCGACCTTGGTGAAGCCATTCGGGCTGGCCGGTGCGGCCACGCTCAGCGTGAACGTGTCGCTGCCGTTGCCGGTGTTGGTCAGCACGTGCGGTGCGTACACGGTCGTGCCTGCAGCGCCGGTCTTCGTGTTGACCACGTTGGTCGTCACGGTGGTGTAGGTGTCCAGGTTGAACGAGCCGACCTGCTGCACCGTCGTCTGCACGAGGTTGGAGGTGGCCAGCTGGCTGGCGCCGTTCGGATCCAGGTACGTCGCCGAAGCCTGGTTACCGATGATGGTGTTGGCGGGTGGTGCCGCAGCGAGCGCGCCGGAACTTCCAAAAAGGAAGCTCAGCGTCAGGGCTGCTGCGCCCGCCCAGAGCGCGCGCGGCGCGGGGCCGGTGCGACGGGCAGACAAGGTAGGGGTCACTTGGTTTTCTCCTCGGGGTTGGGGTCAGAAAAAGGTCAAAAAAAAGGACGAACTCACCCCGGCCGGGGATTTCCGCGAACGGAAACCGGCAATGGAAAAACCAACGGGGTTTGGAAAAAGAGATCCGGCCGTCAGGGCGGCTCAGTGCCGCCGACGGCCGTCAGCACCGGGAACTCAGGGCGCGATGCGCGCCACCTTCTGCGGTTCGCCAGCAGCAGCTGCTGCAGGTGCGGGCGGCACCACCGTCTCGACCTTGGCGCGCGCGGTCACCGCGGCCGAGCCGTTGGCCGGCAGCTGGCCCAGCGTCCAGCGCAGCGAGCGGTATTCGTTGTACGGAACCGCTTCGCTCTTGCCGTTGACGGTGCGTGCCAGCGGCTCGGCGGCGAACGCGCCGTCCTTGGTCGCTGCCTTGACCAACGTCGCGCCGGGCTTGGCGGTCTTGGGCAGGTACTCGAGCCCTTCAGGGATCGGCAGGTTGGCCACCAGGCCGGTGACGGCCTTGCCCGTGTGATTGGTGTAGGTCGCCGTGTACTCGAGCACGTCGCCCGGCTTGACCGAATCGGCCGCCACCAGTTGCTCCTTGCCCTGCGCGTCCTTGACGACCTTGGCCTGCGTCAGCACGACCGCCACGGTCTTCTTCTGCGCGGCCTCGGTGGGCGCGGGGGCGGCTTGCGTGCCCTGCGCGGCGGCCAGGCCACCCAGCCCCAGGGTCATGGCCACGCCGAGGCCCAGGCCCAGGCGAACGGTGAGCCGGACGACCGGCGAGACGAATGAATTCAAGGGAGACGAATTTCCGATAGACATGAATAACTCCTAAAAAACAGCTTCAAAGCCAGACCGAGGCCACACAAAGGTCAAGGAACTTGACCCGTGGCCTCCGGAACTGGCGTTCGACGCCATTTCCCAGCCACCTGCTACACGCCACTGACACAACGACATCGAAGGCTTTCGCGAACACCCCGATGTCAACCCAAAACCTCATGTGAAGCCCGACTTTTCGGGCGCTTCAATGAGCCAGTTACCACGTTCATATTATTTTCGAAATGTTTACAAAAGCAATCTGAGCTGTTCTTTCGGCGCCTCTCAATCGCCAGATCTTTCGTGAAAATGTCACGACGGGTCTTCGAAAGTTAACGACTGTGAATGAGTATGTAAATCTTCGAAGCAGCCGAAATGTGAATGGATTTGCAATTACCCATACGCCCTATCGCCCGCCAAGCGATCACCCAAGTAGTTGATGCAGTTGGAAAATTTCTCAGAATCATGGATTCGCTCGACCCAAGCCTCACAGATCTCGGCGAGACAAAGAAGCCGAAAACTAGCGTCTCCAGCGATTCGTGAAACTCAATTTACATTTACATGGATACATTGATTGAGTTTCTCGATTTGACAGAACAACATTCCAATTACCGGCTTCACAGCGGTTGACAGCCGGCTCCACCAAATTCAAAAACCATTCATCTTTTCGGTAATAAATCACACGCAACAGGCATGACCGCGCGATGGCCCCTGATTCAAATCAAGCCCATCCGCACCGGCTCACCGGGCCGAAATTCATTTGTCGTTTTTTTGGAATACCGGCTCAATTCGCGGCCGGATGAGGGAGCACCTGTTTTTCAGGTGAAACGCGCGCCCACGGACGCGCCCGCGAGGCCGCCTCAGGCGCTCGCGTTCGTCACATCTTCAGGAAAGCAGCGGGTGCGGGCACCCGCGCGGATTCACTCGCCGCGCCTGTTCGCGCGCTCCAGGGTGTAGCCCACCCCGTAGAGCGAGCGGACCCGGAATTCACCCGCCACGATCGACTCGAGCTTCTTGCGCACCCGGGACACCAGCGCGTCCAGCGAGCGGCTGGCGCCCTGCTCTTCACTTCTGCGGAATCCCTGAGGCAATTGCTGTCTCGACACGGGCGTGTCGAGATAGCGCACCAGCATCCGCGCGATTTCGAACTCGCTCGGCGTCAGGATGGCTTCCTTGCTCGCGTACTCGACGGCCAGGCGGCTGCGCACGAGCTGAAAGCCGTAGAGGCTGTGCGGCTTGGCGCTTCTTCGCATGGACTTCGTGCCGCACAGCGCCGACACCCGCGCGATCACGTCGTCCGCATTCCACGGACTCACCAGGAAATCGTCGACATCGAACACCGAGACGCGCGGCGCTTCCAGCACGGCGCGCGAGCGGGCCAGGGCCATCACCGGCGCCGTGGACGCGCGGCTCGCGCTGAGACCGAAGAGCACCTCGGGCAATGCGCGCTCCAGCACCTCGCCCATCAGGAGGAACAGCCCGACGCCCGGCATCGATGCGGCCTCCAGCAGGTCTTCCTCGTTCACGACACACACCGGGTTGAAACCGGCGTCCTTCAACCGGCTGCGCAGCCAGTCGATCTCTTCGCCCGAATCGGTCAACACCACCACTCGACAGTTCTTCTGTTCCAACCTATCCACCTTCGGCTCCCTTGTTCATCGCCCCACCTGCCTCTCAATGGAGTGGAATGTATTAACGTTCATCAACAGTTGATAGGGAAAAGTGCCGGGATTTGACCAACGGAAACAGGTAGGTCCGTTTTTTCGGGAAAGTGTGCAAACAAACTCACATTGGCGGGGTGACAACCCCTCCAAACGGGTCTAGCAAATCCTGGATCGACCTTCCATTCCAGGAGGATCGAAGCTCAGGAAACCCTCTGGGAAGTGGTATCGGACGCAGTTTGCGTCTTGCGCGCGGACAGCCTTTCGAGCAGCCCGACAAGCCAGCACATCGGGCAACCGCGCAACAGCAACAAGGCCCCGACGATGGCGGGCGGTGCGATCCATGGATGCTCCTGCGACAGCAGCACGGCCATCGCGATGAGCGCGAGGGCACCTGCGCCGCGCAGCAGGTGCCAGGTGATGGAAAGAGAACACATGAGACAGGCTCCTTGCACATGAACACCTGACAAGGAGGCGGCGAGACGCCCAGACGGTTCGCGATCCGCAAATTCGCAATTCGCAAGAGGTCTTCCATCGAACCTCGGCAGCGCGGCGCCGCACGGGCGTGAAGTACTGCGCACATTCGCACGGAGACTCGCTGTGTCGCGCACACATTTCTGACAAATGTGCGCATTTCCCTGTGTGATTGTTAACGACGCAACTATCGTCCTGCCCATTGCATCGTGTGCACTCGGCCAAGGCCGGTGCGACGGGCAAGAAAACAATCACCGCAGGGAGCCCCATGAACACATCCACGATCGCCACCGCGATGCGCGCGCCTGCGCTTCGAGGCCCCGGCCGCTGACTCGCCATGCTGAACCCGTTTCTGCGTGACATGAGTCCCGACGAACTGCCGGCCGCCCCCCAACGGTCGACCTACCTCGCGCTGCTGCCCGTGCTGGCCTACGTGCTTGTCGCCGTCGTGTTCCTGAGCATGTCGGTGGTCGTGCCGAGCCTGGTCGTGGCCTGCCTGTTCGCGACCGCGGCGGCCATGTCGCTGGGCGCGGGCGTGGTGCTCGGCATGAGCATCTGGATCTTTCCGCAGCTGTCGAGCTGAGGGGACGCCATGAGCACATCCAACGCCTCCGTCTTCCGCGTCCACAGCTGGCGCACGACCTTGCTTGCCGCATCGGTCGTGTTGCTGATCGTGATGGCGCTGCTCATGAAGTGGCTGGTCGAGCTGCAGGTGGAATCCGCCCAGGAGCGGCAATCCCGCGAAGCCGTGGCGCGCGAGGCCGAGGCCCGCTGCTTCGCGATGGTCTCGCGCCAGGAGGCCGATGCCTGCCGGGCCGCCAACGCGGCGCTCCTCACGCCCTGACCCCGGCGACCGCCCGGGCCGCGTCGGCGCTCAGCCGAAAGTGAACGCGTAGGCCTGCGCGCCGGCGTCGAGAAACTCGATCTCGAACAGCCGCTCCCTGCCGCCCGACGCCTGCCGCACCAGCTGATAGAGCTTCTGCGCATCGACCACGCCGCGGCCTTGCGCATCGGTGTCGGCGCCGTGATCCGCCAGCGGCGGCTGGCCGTCCACCCGCACCGTGAAGCGCACCGGTTTGCCATCGGCCGCCGGCCCCAGCACGAGGTGCAGGTCGCGCGCCTTGAAACGGTAGGCGATGCGGCCGTCCGCATGGTTCAGCACGGCACGCTCGGCCTCCACGGTCCAGTCGCCCCCCAGTGCCCACTGGTTGGTGCGCAGCGATGACGCAGCCGGTTCGTAAGCCTTCGCACGGTCGCGCGCGATGCCGCCGGGCGACGCGAAGCCGTGTGTGCGTGCATGGCCCAGGTAGGTTTCGCCGGACTGCGCCGGCTCGGCGCCGGGCGCGGCCTGCGTGCCCTGCCCCAGCGGCGCCACCAGCCCGGCATGGGTCTTGTCCGCTTGCCCGGCCTCGGCCAGCAGTTGCTGGATGACCTGCTCGGCCTTGTCGTAGCGGTTCTCGCCGAACTGGTGATGGCGGATGCGCCCTTGCGCATCGACGAAGTAGAACGCGGGCCAGGCCTGGTTGTCGAAGCCGCGCCAGATGGCGAAATCGTTGTCCAGCGCCACCGGGAACCCGATGCCCAGGTCTTTCACGGCCCTGCGCACGTTGGCCGGGTTCTTCTCGAAGGCGAACTCCGGCGAGTGCACGCCGATGACGACCAGGCCCGCGTCCTTGTACTTGTCGGCCCACGCGCGAACGTAGGGCAGCGTGCGCAGGCAGTTGATGCACGAGTAGGTCCAGAAGTCGACCAGCACCACCTTGCCGCGCAAGGCCTCGGGCGTGAGCGGTGCCGAGTTGATCCACCCGGTCGCGCCGGCCAGCGAAGGCAGGCGGCCCTCGACGCGCAGGTCGCGCGCGGGCACCGGGGCCGGGCGGGTGTCCGAGACGCGCATGAAACCCGTGTCTTCGCGCTGCGCTTGTGGCGCGTCTTTCCGGAGCGTGTCCACCAGCGCTTGCTCCAGCGTCGACGTGGTGCCCAGCGACAGGCGCGCAAGCCATCCGGTGTCCAGCCCCAGCGCGATGGCGCCCACGCCTGCCAGCACCGCCGCACCCGCGGCGCGGCGCGCCCATTCGCCGGTCGGCAGCGTGCGCTGCAGGGCCGAGAGCAGCCGGCCGCCGGACAGGAGCGCCATCGCAAGCGAGGTGCACGCACCGGCCGCGTAGGCGAGCAGCAGCAGCGAGGTGCCGACGCTCGCGCCGTTGAGCGCCGCGCCCGTCAGGATCAGCCCGAGGATCGGCCCTGCGCAAGGCGCCCAGAGCAGGCCCGTGCCCACACCCAGCCACAGCGGCGAAAACGCGGAAGCCTGCCCCGCACCCGACATGCGAAGACCCATCGCCACCAGCGGCCGGCTCAGACGTTCGGCCACGCGCGGGAACAGCAGCGTCGCACCGAACAGCGCGAGCAGGCCCATGGCGGCGTAGCGCCCGTATTCGTTGAGCGTGACGATCCAGCCGCCGCCCACCGCTGCCAGCGTGGCCACGACGGCAAAGGCCAGCGCCATGCCGGCCAGCATCGGCAGGCCGTGCGAGCGGAACGGCCGGTCGGCACGCGCGAACACGAAGGGCAGCACCGGCAGGATGCAGGGGCTCAGGATCGTGAGCACCCCGCCCAAGTAGGCAATGAAGAGGATGAGCATGGTGTGTGAAAGGTCCAGGGGGTCCAGGGGGTTCAGGCCGCAGGCGCCGTGAGCACGGCAAGCCGCGCCTCGAGCCCGCCTTCGGCGCGGTTGTGCAGCGTGAGTTCCGCGCCCATGGCCATGGCCAGCTGGTGCGCGATGGCCAGGCCCAGGCCGGTGCCGCCGGTGCTGCGGTTGCGCGAACTCTCGACGCGGTAGAAGGGCTTGAGCACGGCGTCGAGTTCGTCGGGCGGAATTCCCGGGCCGTTGTCGAGCACGCTCACCACCAGGCGTTGGTCGCCGGCCTGCACGCGCAGCGTCACGTCGGTGCCGAACTTCAGCGCGTTGTCGATCAGGTTCATCAGGATGCGGCGCAGCGCATTCGGGCGGCTCACGATGGGTGCGCCGGCCCGGCCTTCAAGCCGCACTTGATGGCCCGTGTCTTCGTAGTCGGCCACCATGCTCTCGAACAGCGCGTCGGCGTCGATGCGCAGCGGCGGCTCGGTGGCGCCGTGGAGCGTGCGCGCATAGGTCACGCCTTCGCGCACCAATGAGTGCATCGCGTCCAGGTCCTGGCGGAATTTCTCGCGGTCGTGCGTGTCGTCCATCAGATCGGTGCGCAAGCGCATCCGCGTGATGGGCGTCTGCAGGTCGTGCGAGATGGCCGCAAGGATCTCGACGCGCTCCGCCATGTAGCCGGCGATGCGCTGCTGCATGGCATTGAAGGCGCGCGCCGCGTGCGCCACCTCGGTGGGGCCCTCTTCCGCCAGCGCGTGGCTCTTCAGGTCGGGCCCGAGCTGGTCGGCCGCCTCGGACAGCTGCGCGAGCGGCCGCGTCACCAGCCGCACCGCCACCCAGGCGCACACGGCCAGCACCAGCAGCTGGACCGCCAGCAGCCACATCACCCAGCCCGACACCGGCATGCCCACGCGCATGGCATGCACGACCACGGACGCACCGTCGCCCAGCCGCACCTCGATCTGCAGGCCCTCGGGCGGCCAGGCCACCTCGCCGACCTTGACGACCTGGAACGGGCGCAGCGCATCGACGATGGCCGCGGCGAACTGCCGCGACGCCTGCGAGCCGGGCTCGCCGCCCTGCGCATGGCCGCCCAGCACGAAGCGGTAGTTGCGCCGCTCCAGCCGATCGAGCCAGCCGGCGCGCTCCGTCGCGGGAAGCCGGTCGAGAATGGCGACCGAGCTCGCGATGTCGCGCTCGATGCCGATCATCATGAGCTCGCGAAGCGCCATGTTCCGCTCGTAGCGGATCGCCGCGAAGGTCAGCAGCTGCGCGATCGCCAGGCCCACCACGATGATCAGCGTCACGCGGGAGAACAGCGAGCCGGGCAGCAGCCGGCGCCAGCGCGGCGCGGCAGTGGCCGGGTTTGCAACGGGGTTCGCGGAAGTGGACATGGACAGCTTCTTCGTCAGGCGGCGTGGCGATGCGTCAGCGCAGCGGGCTCACACCAGGTGGATGGCAACGTCGATGTTGCCTCGGGTGGCCTTGGAATAGGGGCAAGTCTGGTGCGCAGCTTCGGTGAGGGCCTGCGCCACGTCGCGGTCCAGGCCCGGCAGGCTCACGTTCAGGCGCGCCTGCAGGAAGTATTCGCTGCCTGCCGTGCCCAGGTCGACCTCGGCATCGACGGCCAGGTCGGGCGGCAGCGCGACCTTCATCCTGCCGGCCGCCTTGCCCATCGCGCCGATGAAGCAGGCCGACCAGCCGGCCGCGAACAGCTGCTCGGGGTTGGTGCCGCTGCCGGCGCTGCCGGGCGACGAGAGCTGGATGTCCAGGCGGCCGTCGTCACTGCGCGCCTGGCCGTCGCGGCCGCCCGAGGAGGTGCGGGTCTTGCCGGTGTAGAGGACTTTGTCGATGCGGGTCATGGGGTTCCTTCGGTACAGGGTGGTTGGAAAACGGACGGATTGTTGGGCCGCCTTCCCCCTGCCGGATCGCTTCTTGTATGCCTGTGTATCTGCGCCGGAAACCCACACACTACGTTTCAACGGCGACGGCCCGCGCGCCGCCGGAAGGCTACATTGCGGCTGCGGCGCCCGGCGCGCCGCCCTCCCTTGCTGCCACTGCCCACCCTGCTGCCATGACGCCCAAGACCTCCGACCACATCCTCATCGTCGACGACGACCGGGACATCCGCGAACTGCTCACCACCTACCTGGTGAAGAACGGCTTGCGCGTGGTCGCGGTGCCCACCGGGCGCCACATGCGCGCCGCGCTCGAAGCCTCGGGCCCCTTCGACCTGATCATCCTGGACCTGATGCTGCCCGGCGAAGACGGGCTCACGCTGTGCCGCGACCTGCGCACCGGCAAGTACAAGGCCACGCCCATCCTCATGCTGACCGCGCGCAGCGAGGAAGCCGACCGTATCCTGGGCCTGGAGATGGGCGCCGACGACTACCTGGCCAAGCCCTTTTCCGCGCGCGAACTGCTGGCGCGCATCCGCGCCGTGATGCGGCGCACGCGCATGCTGCCGCCCAACATGGGCGCTGTCGAGCCCTCGCAGAAGCTGTGGTTCGGGGAATGGCAGGTCGACACGGTGGCGCGCCACCTGATCGACGAGGCCGGCGTGATGGTGGCGCTCAGCGGCGCCGAATACCGGCTGCTGCGCGTGTTCCTCGACCATCCGCAAAAGGTGCTCAGCCGCGACCAGCTGCTCGGCCTCACGCAGGGCCGCGACGCCGAGCTCTTCGAGCGTTCCATCGACCTGCTCGTGAGCCGCCTGCGCCAGCGCCTGCGCGACGACGCGCGCGAGCCGCGCTACATCAAGACCGTGCGCAGCGAAGGCTACGTCCTCGCTTCGTCGGTCGAAGCGAGAGACTGACCGACGCCACGCTCTGGCACTGGGTCGGGTTGCGCACCTCGTGCGCCAGCCCGCCCGCGAGGAACAGCAGGGCGAACCAGAGCTTCCTGAATCCGCGAGCACGCGTCATGGGAGTTTCCTTCGGGCAATGAGTGGACGACGGGCGGATTGTTGGCCGCCCGCCAGCGCGACAGCAGGCATTGCGTATGCCTGTGTATCGCGGCCCGCCCTCGACACAGCACGTTTCATCGAGGCCGCCTCGAGCCCCTTCGATTGAAATTTAGTGTGGCCGGAACCCGCCCGGATACAGAGGCATACACAAGCCGATCAACGAGCGATCACCTCGCCGAACAATCGCGCCGTCAGCTCGAAGCGCCCATGCGATCGGGCTGGCCCCCCTCGAATTCCAGGAGATTTCCATGACCGCTTCCCCTCTGCTGCCACGCCGCTCGTTCCTCGGCAAGGCGGCCCTCGGCCTCGCCGCCACACAGCTGACATCGATCGTTCCCGCCTTCGCCCAATCCGCCGCAGCGGCCGCCGCAGGCAGCGCCCGGCGCCTCGAACCGCTGCGCAGCATCGAGGCCGGCAGCCTGCGCATCGGCTACCACGAGGCCGGGCCGGCCGACGGCGCACCGGTGATCCTTCTGCACGGCTGGCCCTACGACATCCACATGTTCGTCGACGTCGCACCGCGGCTGGCCGCCGCGGGCTTTCGTGTCATCGTGCCGTACCTGCGCGGCTACGGCACCACCCGCTTCCTGTCGGCGGACACGCCGCGCAACGGGCAGCAGTCGGCGGTCGCCGTCGACATCATCGCGTTGATGGATGCGCTGAAGATCTCCGCCGCCACCGTGGCCGGCTGCGACTGGGGCGCGCGCACCGCGTGCATCATGGCCGCGCTGTGGCCGCAGCGCGTGAAGGCGCTGGTGTCGGTCAGCGGCTACCTCATCGGCAGCCAGGAGGCCGGCAACGCGCCCCTGCCGCCGCAGGCCGAGCTGCAATGGTGGTACCAGTACTACTTCGCGACCGAGCGCGGCCGCGCGGGCTACGAGAAGAACCGCCACGACTTCGCCAAACTCATCTGGCAGCTCGCCTCGCCGAAGTGGAACTTCGACGCCGCCACCTTCGAGCGCAGTGCCGTGGCCTTCGAGAACCCCGACCACGTGGCGATCACCGTGCACAACTACCGCTGGCGCCTCGGCCTGGCCGAGGGCGAGGCGAAGTACCAGGCACTCGAGAACCGGCTGGCTCAGGCACCGGTGATCGGCGTGCCGACGATCACGCTCGAAGGCGACGCCAACGGTGCGCCGCACCCCGAGCCCGCCGCGTACGCGAAGAAGTTCTCGGGGCGCTACGAGCACCGGCTCGTCAGCGGTGGCATCGGCCACAACCTGCCGCAGGAAGCGCCCGAGGCGTTCGCGCAGGCGGTGCTCGACGTGGCGCGCGGGTGAGAGCCGCCCCGGCCCCGCAGCGCGTCAGCCGGCGCGGCCCAGCAGCAGGTCGGCGCCCTTCTCGCCGATCATGATGGCCGCCGCGTTGGTGTTCGCCGAGGTCATGGTGGGCATCACCGACGCGTCGATCACGCGCAGGCCGTCGACACCGCGCACGCGCAGCGACGCGTCGACGACCGCGCCGTCGTCCTCGCCCATGCGGCAGGTGCCGACGGGGTGGAACACGGTGCCGCCCTTTTCGCGCGCGAACTGCGCCAGCGCCGCGTCGCTGCGCGTCGCATTGCCGGGCAGGTATTCCTCGCCCGTCACCAAGTCGCGGAACGCGGGTTGCTGGTAGATCTCGCGCAGCATCTTCAGCCCCTCGACCAGCACCTTCACATCGTGCGGCTCGGTGAGGTAGTTGGAGACGATGCGCGGCGGCGCCAGCGGATCGGCCGAACGCAGCCCCACGCTGCCCCGCGACTCGGGCCGGCATTGCGCGGCCGAGGCTGAAAAGCCCGAGAAGCGATGCAACGGATCGCCGGGCTTGTCGACCGACAGCGGCATCACGTTGAAGAGCACGTCGGCGCGCGCGTCCTTCGCGACCGCGGTGCGCACCATGCCACCGACCTGCCCGGCCCCCACGGTGAGCGGGCCGCGCTGGCCGAACAGCCATTGCGAGCCCATGCGCGCCAGCCCCAGCGGGCTGCGCACCTGGTCGTTGAGCGACATCCTGTGGCGCAGCTTGACGATCACGCGCGCCTGGTAGTGGTCCTGCAGATTGGCGCCGACGCCGGGCGCGTCGACCTGCACGTCGATGCCGTGCGCGCGCAGCATCGCGGCCGGGCCGATGCCCGAGAGCTGCAGCAGCTGCGGGCTCTGCAATGCGCCTGCCGACAGCACCACCTCGGCGTCGGCGCGGGCCTCGTGCGGACGGCCGTCCTGCAGCCACTGCACGCCGACGGCGCGGCCGTTTTCGATCAGCACGCGCGTGACCTGCACGCCGGTGCGCACCTGCAGGTTCGCGCGTCGGCGTGCGGGCTTCAGGAAGGCCGTCGCCGCGTCGCAGCGCCAGTGGCCGCCGATCGTGAGCTGGTAGGCGCCCAGGCCTTCGTCCTGCGCGCCGTTGAAGTCCGCGCTGGACGGAAAGCCCGCCTGCGCGCCGGCCGCGAGCCACGCCGCGCAGTACGGGTGGTCGTTGCGCAGGTCGGAGACGCACAGCTCGCCCGAAGCGCCGTGGTAGTCGCTTTCGCCGCCCGCGTAGCGCTCTGACTTTCGGAAGTACGGCAGCACGTCGCGGTAGCCCCAGCCGGTCGCGCCCAGGCGGGCCCAGTCGTCGAAGTCGGCATGCTGGCCACGGATGTAGAGCAGCCCGTTGATGGCGCTGGAGCCGCCCAGCACGCGTCCGCGCGGCCAGACGATGCGGCGGTGCGCCGTCTGCGCCTGCGGCTCCACATCGAACTGCCACGAGAAGCGCGTGTCGTAGATCGAGCGGAAATAGCCCACCGGCAGCCGCAGCCAGAAGTTGCCGCCCGTGCCGCCCGCTTCCAGCAGCAGCACGCGGCGAGTGCCGTCGGCGCTGAGCCGGTTGGCCAGCACGCAGCCGGCCGAGCCGGCGCCGACGACGATGTAGTCCCAGCCGCCTTCAGCCTGCATGCCGCATCACGCCTTCACCACCTCGTTGAAGATCGACGGATCGAAGTACTGCTCTGCCTTCACCGCATTGGCGATGCTGGCGTTCTGCACGAAGAAGTCGGTCACCTGCTGCAGCCAGCGCGTGGCGGTGCCGTCGGCGTACTTCACGCGCCAGTCGGGCGAGCTGTAGTACTTGGAGGCCTTGAATTGCTCCTTGAACTCGGCCAGCGGCACTTCCTTGTACTGCGCCTTCTGCAGCGCCTCGGCGGCGGCGTCGGGGTTGTTGACGATGTGGTCGTTCACCGGCACCCAGGCCGCCACCAGCTTGCGCAGCGTGGCCTTGTTCTTCTCGTAGTAGTCGTTGCGCGCGGCCCAGCCGCCCATGATGGCCGCCTGCGGGAAGAAGGCCGAGGCATCGATCAGCTTGCGCGCGCCGGCCGCCTTCTGGCGCACCGTGGTGTCGAACGGCGACCACAGCGCCACGGCGGGCACCGCGCCCGAGATGAAGGAGGTGACGGCTTCCGCCATGCGCTGGTTGACGATGCGCACGTCGCGTGCCGGATCGAGCTGCGCCGAGCGCAGCGCGCGGTCGAGGAACACGTGGGCGGTGGTGCCGGTGGTGGTGGCGATCTGCTTGCCCTTGAGGTCGGCGAGCGTGGCAATGCCGGCGTCGCCGCGCACCCACAGCTGCGCGGTCGCGTACTCGATGTTGTTCAGCAGGAAGACCTTGCCCTGCCCGCGCGCCGGAAAGTTCGACAGCACCGCGCCGGTGGCCAGCACATCGAGGCTGCCGCCGATCATGGCCTGGAAGAGTTCGAGCCCGGTGGTGAACTGCACCAGCTCCAGGTCGAGCCCCTGCTTGGCGAAGGCGCCGCTTTGCTGGCCCAGCCAGATGTGGCCGTCGACCGCCGGCGTGTGCAGGTAGCCGACCTTGACCTTGGCGCGCGACTGCGCCAGCAGCGGCAGGGCAGTGGCGGCAGCCGCGGCGCCGGCGGCGGCGCGGATGAGGGTTCTTCGCTGGATGGCCATGGTGTCTCCTGGGAGTGCCTGTGATGAAAGGGGTCGGTGTCAGTCGGACAGCCGCACGGTCTGCCGCGCCTGGGCTGCGTACTCTTCCATGACGAGCGCGCGGATCTGCGCGCGCAGCTCGCCGAAGCGCGGGTCCTCGTGCACGTTCTCCGCGCGCGGGTAGCCGAAGGGCACGTCGATCACCGTGCGGATGCGCGCCGGCCGCGCGGTGACGACCACGATGCGCGACGACAGGTAGATCGCTTCCTCCACCGAGTGGGTGATCAGCATCACCGTCTTGTCCTCGGTCTGCAGCACCTCCAGCAGCAGGTCCTGCATGGCGCTGCGGGTCTGCGCGTCGAGAGCGCCGAAGGGCTCGTCCATCAGCAGGAACTGCGGCCGCACCGCGTAGGCGCGCGCGATCGCCAGGCGCTGGCGCATGCCGCCCGACAGGTGCTTGGGGAAGTGATCGGCGAAGTCGCGCAGCCCCATCAGACCCATGTAGCGCGCGACGATGCTTTCGTGCTCCGCCTTCGGCACATGGTTGCCCGCGAGCTTCAGGCCGAACGCGATGTTCTGCCGCACGGTGAGCCACGGGAAGACACCGTACTCCTGGAAGATCACGCCGCGGTCCGGCCCCGGGCCGCGCACCGGCTTGCCGTCGAGCAGGACCTCGCCGGAACCGGGCTGCACGAAGCCGCCGAGGATGTTCATCAGCGTGGTCTTGCCGCAGCCCGAGGGGCCGATGATCGAGACGAACTCGCCCTGGCGGATGTCCAGCGACACGCGGTCGAGCACGCGCATCGGCCCCTGGGCGGTGGGGAACTCCACCGAGACGTCGCGGAAGGAAACGCGCACCGGGGCGCCTGTGTCGAGCGTGCTCATGCGATGCGGTCCTGCCAGGCCAGCAAGCGGCGGCTGATCGCGCGCAGCGCGAGGTCCATCGCCAGCGCGATGAAGCCGATGCAGATGATGCCGACGTAGATGATGTCGAGCTGGAAGAAGGACGAGGCGTTCTGGATCAAGGCGCCCAGGCCCTGCTGCGCGGCGATGAGTTCCGAGGCCACCAGCGTGGCCCACGCCACGCCCAGCGCCACGCGCACAGCCGTCAGGATGTGCGGCACCGTGAGCGGCACGATCACCTTGCCGAAGATCTCGAGGTCGCTTGCGCCCAACGTGCGCGCCACGCGGATGTAGATCGGGCTGATCTGCGCGATGCCTTCGTACATCACGATCACGCCGGCGAAGAAAGCGGCGTAGAACAGGATCACCGTCTTGGCCACTTCGCCGATGCCGAAGTACACGATGACCAGCGGGATCAACGCGATCGGCGGCAGCGCGCGAAAGAAGTTGATCACCGGATCGATGAAGCTGCGCAGCCCCTTGTACCAGCCCAGGCAGAAGCCCACCGGCACCGCCAGCAGCGTGCCCAGCGCCACGCCGATGAACACGCGCTGCGTCGACATCCAGATGTCGGCCAGCAGCCGGTCCTGCAGCAGCTGCACGAAGCGCGCCGCCACCTCGTGCGGCGCCGGCACCAGCGACGGGTTGACCAGCCCGCTGGCGCGCACCGCGTACCACAGCAGAAGCAGCACCACCCAGGGGGCGAGAATCAGCGCAAAGCGCCACGGCGCCGGCCGGCTCAGCATGAAGCGTGTCTCCAGGTCAAACGAAGCACCTCGGGGGATGGTTGTTTCTGTGATTTGGTCGTACTATAGACCAGACGTTTAGACATATGCAAATAACCCAGACACAGGTTGCGGGCGGTCCGCCCCGCTATGCCGACAGCCCCATGCCGCGCTACCTGCAGGTGGCCGACCTGCTGCGCCAGCGCATCGCGCGCGGCATCTGGCCCGAAGGACACCGCCTGCCCTCGCTGGAAGAGCTGGTGACGGAGTTCGGCGTGGCCCGCGTCACCGTGCGCCAGGCCGTCGAGCTGCTGGCGCGCGACGGCCTCGTGTCGCCGCAGCAGGGGCGCGGCACCTTCGTCACCGGGCGCCCCTCGAACGAGCGCTGGCTCAGCGTGGTCACCACGCTGGACGCGCTGGCGCGCGTGTACCGCGACACCGAGCCGCAGATCGTCAACATCGACGAAGCCACCTCCGCGCCGGCACTGCGACCGGGCGAAGGCGTGGCGGCCGAGCGCTACGTCTACATGCGCCGCGTGCACTCGCGCGACGGCAAGCCGTACTGCGTGATCGACATCCACCTGGACGAGCGCATCTTCCGCCGCAGCCCGAAGCGCTTTCGCGAGGAAACCGTGATCCCGCTGCTGACCTCGATGAAGAGCGTGAAGATCGCCAAGGCGCACCAGGTGCTGACCATCGGCACCGCCGACATGGAGGTCGCACGCCTCATCGACGTGCCGCTGAACGCGCCGGTCGCCGAGGTGCGCCGTGTGTTCCGCGACCCCGACGACCGGGTGATCTACCTGGGCGAGGTGGTCTACCGCGGCGACGCGATCCATGTGGAGATGGACCTGAAACCATGAGCCTCGCCGCCCTGCCCTCGTTGCCCGTCTTGCCCCTGACCATCGCCCGCCTGGACGCGATGGTGTTCCGCTATCCGGTGAAGACACCCGTGCGCACGTCGTTCGGCGTCATGCATGACCGCCCCGCGCTCTTCGTGCGCGTGGAGGACACCGACGGTGCCGTGGGCTGGGGCGAGGTGTGGTGCAACTTTCCGGGCTGCGGCGCGGAACATCGCGCGCGGCTGCTCGACACCGTCATGGCGCCGCTGCTCGTCGGCCGCGCCTTCGACAGCGCGCAGGCGGCCTTCGCGCACTTGAGCAATACCACCGCCGTGCTCGCCATCCAGTCGGGTGAGCCAGGCCCTATCGCGCAGACGATCGCCGGCATCGACCTCGCCCTGTGGGACCTGTGCGCCCGGCGCGCCGGCCTGCCGCTGTGGCGCCTGCTCGGCGGCACGCACGGCCGCGTGCCCGTGTATGCGAGCGGCCTCAACCCCGACCGGCCCGAGGAACTGGCCCTGCAACGCCGCGCCGAGGGCTACCGCGCCTTCAAGCTCAAGGTCGGCTTCGGCGAGGCACGCGACATCGCCAACCTCGAAGCCCTGCGCCTCGCGCTGGGCAACGACACGCCGCTCATGGTCGACGCCAACCAGGCCTGGTCGCTCGCTCAAGCACAGCACATGGCCGCGCGCATCGCGCCCTTCGGGCTCGGCTGGCTCGAAGAACCGCTGCGCGCGGACCGCCCCTGGAGCGAATGGCGCACGCTGCAACAGAGCACCCCGCTGGCGCTGGCCGGCGGCGAAAACCTGGCCGGCGACGACGCCTTCGACGCCGCGCTGCAGGCGCAGGTGCTCACGGTGCTGCAGCCCGATGCCGCCAAGTGGGGCGGCATCTCGGGCTGCTGGCCGGTGGTCCGCCGCGCGCAGGCGGCTGGCCTGCGCTACTGCCCGCACTACCTGGGCGCCGGCGTCGGCCTGCTCGCCTCGGCCCATCTGCTGGCCGCAGCAGGAGGCGACGGCATGCTGGAAGTCGATGCCAACCCGAACCCGCTGCGCACCGCGCTGAGCCCGCCGCTGCAGCGCATCGAGGACGGCATGATCGATCTCGGCGAGTTGCCCGGCATCGGCGTCGAGCCCGACCCGGCACGGATTGCCGACGCGATCGCCAGCGCGACCTAGCCGCGGCGGCTCCCGTTCCCGACGGCTGTTGCGCCTGCTTACCTGCCTGCGCCGGGCCGCACGTCCCATTTGCTAAGCTGGCGAGGCGCGCACCGACCACGGTGCGGCGCCCCACCGCGTGCAGGGCCGGGCACGCAAGCCCACGGCCCCCCGCGCAAGAACAGAATCTACGAAATCAATCTTTCAGAGCCACCATGAAAATCGCCACGTGGAACGTCAACTCCCTCACCGCGCGCTTGCAGCATGTGCTCGACTGGCTCATCGCCAACCCGGTCGATGTGCTGTGCCTGCAAGAGCTCAAGATGACCGACGACAAGTTTCCGCTCGAGGTGCTGAAGTCGGCCGGCTACGAGGCGGCGGTGTTCGGACAGAAGACCTACAACGGCGTTGCCATCCTCAGCCTCGCGCCGGTGCGCGACGTGGTGAAGAACATCGAGAACTTCGCCGACGAGCAGTCTCGCGTGATCGCCGCCACCATCGAGACGCCCTCGGGCCCGCTGCGCGTGGTGAACTGCTACTTCGTGAACGGCCAGGAACCGGGCAGCGAGAAGTTCGCCTACAAGATGAAGTGGCTCGGCGCGCTGCACGACTACCTTGCGCGTGAAATCGCAGCGCACCCGAACCTCGTGCTGCTGGGCGATTTCAACGTCACGCCCGAAGACCGCGACAGCTTCGACCCGGTGGGCCTGAAGGAAACGATCCACCACACGACCGAAGAGCGCAACCATTTCAAGGCGCTGCTCGACCTGGGCCTGACCGACAGCTTCCGCATGTTCGAGCAGCCCGAAAAGAGCTTCTCGTGGTGGGACTACCGCATGCTGGGCTACCAGAAGAACCGCGGCCTGCGCATCGACCACATCCTCGTCAGCGAGCCGTTGGTGCCGCGCGTGACGGGCTGCGTCATCGACCGCGTGCCGCGCAAATGGGAAAAGCCGAGCGACCACGCCCCCGTGGTGCTCGAACTCGGCCCGGGCGCCTGACGGCCATGAAGACGCCGGTCGCCGCACGCCTGGCCCGTTCCGCTGCGATCGCCGCCGCAGCGCTGGCCCTGACTGCCTGCTCGGTCCTCAAGCCAGGCGGCGGATCGGAAAGCGGCACGGGTGCGGCCTCGCCCAGCAGTCCAACCGCCGCCGAGGGCGGCAGCCGCGACATCCCGACCGTGCGGCTGATCACCGCGCAGACGCCCGCGATCCGCACCTACCGCAAGACCGGCGCGCGCCACATCTACAAGGCCTACGCCAACCGCATCTACAAGGGCAAGATCCCGCCGCTGGTGTATGCCGTGGTGGTGGTCGAGACCGACATCGACGCGAACGGCAAGGTCAACAACGTGACCTTCAGCCGCGTGCCCAGCCATGCACCCGAAGTGCCGCCGATGATCGCGGAACTGATCAAGGCCACCTCGCCCCTGCCGAGCCCGGGCAAGCTGGGCGGCCACACCTATGTCGACACCTGGCTCTGGGACAAGAGCGGCAAGTTCCAGCTGGATTCACTCACGCTCGGCCAACGCAGCCGATAACCTGGCACACCCCCAGGCTGCGCGCACTTCGTGTCGCTACGCCAACCCCCTTGCAGGGGGCGATACCGGCGGCCCGGCAAAGCCGGTTCCGCGGTATCTCTGGAAGGACGCTCTGCTTGCTGGCGGGCGGCGTAAAAAAAGGCCCTGGGAAGGCCTTTTCATTCGATACCGAGTTCCTGGATTTTCCGGGTGATGGTGTTTCGCCCGATGCCCAGCTTCTGGGCCGCCTCGATGCGCCGGCCCCGCGTGTTGGCCAGCGCGGTGAGGATCAGCCGCGATTCGAAGCGGCGCGTGAGCACATCCCACACGTCGGTGCGGCCTGCGGCGAGCAAGGCCTGCGCTTCGGCTTCGAGGCCGCTTTCCCAGGCACTGGCGCCGACCGATGCGCTGGACACCGTCTCCGGTGCAACGGCGGCAACCGGCATGGAAGCAGCGTCGTGTGCGACAGCCGCAGGGGCGATTGCGACGGCCTGCGCGGGCGCAGCGGTCTCTGCGACCACGGCATGTCCTTCCGCCCCACCGCCCGTCATCACTTCGGGTGGCAGGTCCTTGGATTCGATCAGCTGCGCGGGCGCCATCACGGTCAGCCAGTGGCAGATGTTCTCGAGCTGGCGCACGTTGCCCGGGAAGTTGAAGGCTGCGAGCCTGGCGAGCGCGGCGTCGGAGATGCGCTTGGGCTCGACACCCAGCTGGCGCGCGCTCTGTTGCAGGAAGTGGCGCGTGAGCGCGGGCACGTCCTCGCCGCGTTCGCGCAGCGCCGGCAGGCGCAGGCGGATCACGTTGAGGCGGTGGAACAGGTCTTCGCGGAAACCGCCCTGCTTCACGCGCTGCTCCAGGTCCTGGTGGGTGGCCGCGATCACGCGCACATTGGCCTTGACCGAGTTGTGGCCGCCCACGCGGTAGAAATGGCCGTCGCTGAGCACACGCAAGAGGCGCGTCTGCAGGTCGAAGGGCATGTCGCCGATTTCGTCGAGGAACAGCGTGCCGCCCTCGGCCTGCTCGAAGCGCCCACGGCGCATGGTCTGCGCGCCGGTGAAGGCGCCGCGCTCGTGACCGAAGAGTTCGCTCTCGAGCAGGTCCTTGGGAATGGCGGCGGTGTTGATCGCCACGAAGGGGCCGCTGGCGCGCGGCGAATGCTTGTGCAGCGCGCGCGCCACCAGCTCCTTGCCCGAGCCGGATTCGCCGGTGATGAGCACCGTGACGTTGCTCTGCGAGAGCCGGCCGATCGCGCGGAACACGTCCTGCATCGCGGGCGCCTGGCCGAGCATCTCGGGGGCGGCGGCCATGCGTTCTTCGGACACCTCTTCGCGCTGGCTTTCGTCGACGGCGCGGCGGATCAGCTCCACGGCGCGCGGCAGGTCGAAGGGCTTGGGCAGGTACTCGAAGGCGCCGCCCTGGAAGGCCGAGACCGCGCTGTCGAGGTCGGAGAACGCGGTCATGATGATGACCGGCAGGCCGGGGTGTTTCGCCTTGATCTTGTCGAGCAAATCGAGCCCCGAGCCGCCCGGCATGCGGATGTCGCTCACCAGGACCTGCGGGCCCTGCTGCTCGTCACCCTCGGCCTGTTCGAGCGCGGCCAGCACTTCGCGTGTGTTCGTGAAGCTGCGCGTGGGCAGGTCTTCGCGCAGCAGCGCCTTCTCGAGCACGAAGCGTATCGATTGGTCGTCATCAACTATCCAGATCGGCTTCATGCATCTCCTCTGTTGCCGGGGCTGCGCTAGGGCAGCGGAATCAATATCTTGAAATCGGTTCGGCCCGGGACGCTGTCGCACTCGATCACGCCGTGATGCTGCTGCACGAAAGTCTGTGCAAGCGTCAACCCCAGCCCGGTCCCGCCTTCCCTGCCCGAAACGAGCGGATAGAAGATGCGGTCCTTGATCGTGTCCGGCACACCCGGTCCATTGTCGATGACATGCAATTCCAGTGCCAATCGATACCACTGCTTATTGAAGATCACTTGTCGGGCCACGCGGGTCTTGAAAGTGATCTGCGCATCGCCCGCCGCGCGGCGCTCGGCCAGGGCCTGCGCCGCGTTGTGCGCGATGTTGAGGGTGGCCTGGATGAGCTGCTCGCGGTCGCCGCGGAACTCGGGAATGGAAACGTCGAAGTCGCGCTCGATGTGCAGGTCGCGCGGAAACTCCGCCAGGATGACCGAGCGCACGCGCTCGCAGACCTCGTGGATGTTCACGTCGCCCACCACGTGCGGGCGCCGGTGCGGCGCCAGCAGCCGGTCGACGAGCGTCTGCAGCCGGTCGGCCTCGTGGATGATGACCTGGGTGTACTCGATGAGGTCGCGCGACTCGACCTCCATCTGCAGCAACTGCGCCGCGCCGCGGATGCCGCCCAGCGGGTTCTTGATCTCGTGGGCGAGGTTGCGGATGAGTTCCTTGTTGGCCTGCGCCTGGTCGATGAGGCGCTCCTCGCGATCCTGGCGCACCTGCTGCTCCAGCGGCGACATCTCGATGATGAGTTCGCCCTTCTTGTCGCCGTGCGCGAGCGTGACCTGCACGGGCATCAGCTCGTGGTTGACGCGGCGCAGGAAGGCCTCGTAGCGCAGCGTGGCGAAGTCGTTGCTGCTGGCGCCATCGAGGGCGGTGCGCAGCACCTGCGGCTCATGGAAACAGGCGCCGAACTGCGAGCCTTCGAGCGTGCGTCGCGAAGTGCCCAATGCATCTTCGAGACCCGCATTGGCAAACAGCACCGAGCCGTCGCGGTTGACCACCGCGATCAGCGTGGACAGCAGGTCGAAGGACTGAAAGCGCGGATTGGCGCCAGCCGCCTTCTTCCCGAACACCATGGATTGCGCGCCTCTTACTGCGCTTGCGGCTTGGCCGGCAGGCGGCCGATTTCGCGGCGGATGCCGGCGATGTCACTCTCGTTGCGCGCGAGTTCGGCCTTCATCTCGGCCACGCGGTCGAGGTACTTCTGGTAGTTGCGGCCTTCGCTGCCCTGCTTCTCGGGCTCGCCGTTGTTGTATTCCTTCTTGAGCTCGGTCTGGCGCGCCTCGGCCTTGCGCAGCTCGGCCTCGAGCACCGAACGCGCCTCGCCGTCGCGGGCGCGCTGGTCGACGCCTTCGACGCGCGGGCTGCCCGCCGGCGCACGAGCGGCAGACCCGCCCGAGCCCGACGACGCGCTGCCACCACCGCCCGAGGGCTTCGTGCCCTGCACGACGGTGACGTTGCCGCCTTCCATGATCTTGCAGCCCTTTTGCTGGGCCACGGTCGCGTTGTTGGTGTACTCGTTGCCACAACGCCAGACGCGCTCCTGCGCGAGTGCCGGGACAGCGGCGGCGACGGAGGCAGCGGCCAGGAAAATCAGGGAAGCAGTCTTCATTGGAGTCCGGTGAGGGCGCGACAAACGCGCATTTTGATGCAATTCGAGCCCCCTCAGATCAGGATGTTCCGCACCAAGGAAAAAGGACGGCCGGGGCCGTCCTTTCGTCTTACTCATCAGGCTCGCTCCCTTCGCGAAACACCGAGGAACCGGCTTTGCCGGGCCTCCGGTGTTGCCCCCGGCGGGGGTTGGCGAAGCGACACGAAGTGCGCGCAGCCTGGGGGCGAGCTTCTTACAGCGAGTAGTACATGTCGAACTCGACCGGATGGGTCGCCATGCGGAAGCGGGTGACTTCCTGCATCTTGAGGTCGATGTACGCGTCGATGTACGAGTCGGTGAACACGCCGCCCTTGGTCAGGAACGCACGGTCCTTGTCCAGGTTTTCGAGGGCCTGGTCCAGGCTGTGGCAGACGGTCGGGATCAGCGCGTCTTCTTCCGGCGGCAGGTGGTACAGGTCCTTGCTGGCGGCTTCGCCCGGATGGATCTTGTTTTCCACGCCGTCCAGGCCGGCCATGAGCAGCGCGGCAAAGCCCAGGTACGGGTTCATCAGCGGATCGGGGAAGCGCGCTTCGACGCGGCGGCCCTTGGGGTTGGCCACGAACGGGATGCGGATCGAGGCCGAGCGGTTCTTGGCCGAGTAGGCCAGCTTCACCGGAGCTTCGAAGCCGGGGACCAGGCGCTTGTAGCTGTTGGTGCCGGGGTTCGTGATGGCGTTCAGGGCGCGGGCGTGCTTGATGATGCCGCCGATGTAGTGCAGCGCGAAGTCCGACAGGCCTGCATAGCCGTCGCCGGCGAACAGGTTCTTGCCGTCCTTCCAGACCGACTGGTGCACGTGCATGCCGGAGCCGTTGTCGCCGACGATGGGCTTGGGCATGAAGGTGGCGGTCTTGCCGTAGGCGTGGGCCACGTTGTGGATCACGTACTTCTGCAGCTGGACCCAGTCGGCGCGCTGGACCAGCGTGCTGAACTTGGTGCCGATTTCGAGCTGGCCGGCGTTGGCCACTTCATGGTGATGCACTTCGACCGGGATGCCCAGCGATTCGAGCACCAGGCACATTTCCGAGCGCATGTCCTGGAAGCTGTCGACCGGGGGAACCGGGAAGTAGCCGCCCTTGACCGCCGGACGGTGGCCGCTGTTGCCGTGCTCGAACTCCTTGTCGGTGTTCCACGAGGCTTCTTCGGATTCGATCTTCACGAAGCAGCCCGACATGTCGTTCTTCCAGCGCACGCCGTCGAACACGAAGAATTCGGGTTCCGGACCGAAGTAGGCGGTGTCGCCCAGGCCGGAAGCCTTCATGTACGCCTCGGCGCGCTTGGCGAGCGAACGCGGGTCGCGCTCGTAGGCCTTGCCGTCGGCCGGATCGATCACGTCGCAGGTCAGGATCAGCGTCGTTTCTTCGAAGAACGGGTCGATGTTGGCGGTGTTGGGGTCGGGCATGAGCTGCATGTCCGAGGCTTCGATGCCCTTCCAACCGGCGATGGACGAACCGTCGAACGCGTGGCCCGAGGTGAATTTGTCTTCATCGAAGTGCGACACAGGCACGGTCACGTGCTGTTCCTTGCCGCGGGTGTCGGTGAAGCGCAGGTCGACGAACTTGACCTCGTTTTCCTTGACGAGCTTGAGTACATCGGCGACGGTCTTTGCCATCAGTTTCTCCTGAGTTGGATGGGTGGTTGGAAATACGGGAGGGGAGGATGCAGTTTCTGTGCCATTGTCGCCCCGCCGGATGAGGCCCGGGTGACGGCCAGAAGGCTGCCGGGAAGGGAAATAATCACCAAATTGGTGCAATTCAAATTAACGCACCAATTCGGGGCCAAGCCTCGCATCAAAGCTGTGCAAGCCTTCGATCAGCTGGCCATAGGCGGCATCGAGCCGGTCGGGGTCGCCCTTGACGCCCAGCTCGATGTGGCGGCCGTACTGGGGGTGATCCACGCTGGGGAGGCTGAATACCTTGATGCCGGCATGGGCCTGCTCGATGGCCTGCATCAGCGGCGTGAGGGTGGCTTCCATCGCACCGAAAACGATCACGGACTTCTCGGCGATGGCGTTTCGGGTGAAAAGATCGGTGTAGCGGGTGTCGAGCACCGACTCGATCATCGGCCAGGCCATGACCGGGAAACCCGGCACGAAATGGACGTGCTCGACGCTGAACCCCGGGATCTTGTTGTACGGGTTGCGGATGATCGACGCGCCCTGCGGGAACACGCCCATGTTGAGCCGGTGGATGTTGTCGGGCCGGTCGGGCTCGTAGGGCACGCCCTGCTCCGCGGCCGTGTCCTGCATGCGCTCGCGGATCAGCGCCTCGGCCTCGGGGTGCAGCGCCAGCGGCACGCGCAGGGCCTGGGCGGCGCATTGGCGGGTGTGGTCGTCGGGCGTGGCGCCGATGCCGCCGGTCGAGAACACGATGTCGCCCGAGGCAAAGGCCCGCATGAGGGCGGCGGTGATGCGCGTGGGCTCGTCGCCCACGTACTCCGCCCAGCCCAGTTGCAGGCCGCGCGCGGCCAGCAGCTCGATGACCTTGGCCATGTGCTTGTCGGCCCGCTTGCCGGAAAGGATCTCGTCGCCGACGACGATGAGACCGAATGCGCGTGTCATGGTGAACCCCATTGAGAGAGAGCGGCCTTGTTGGCCTCGGCGGCTTCGGCCGCCTCCAGCGCCGGCACGTCGCCGCCACCGGCCGCGGCCTGCAGCGCCGCGCGCTGGGCGCGCAACTGGGCCAGGGCGTCGAGGCAGTAGTGCGCGAACCAGAGCGCGGAGAAGGCGAAGACCAGCGTGTAGATCCAGATGGCGATCGGCACCAGCACGAAGAAGGCGGCGGCGAACAGCAGGCCCGAGGCCCACACGATGCTCGGCGCGGCGCCCAGGTAGCCGCACAGCACGCCGATGCACAGCAGCGGCAGCCGGTGGGCGCGCAGCAGCGCGGCGCGTTCCTCGGGGCTGGCGTGCTCGGCCAGCGCGTCGAAGCTCATCACCCGGTAGGTCAGCCAGCCCCAGATCAGCGGCGGCAGGATCAGCACCAGCGGCGGAATGAGCCACAGCGGCATCGACACCACCAGGGCCACCATCGCCAGCACGGTGGCGCCGAGCGAGCGAACCACGCTGCCGAAGAAGGAAGCGCCCTTCTTCTGTTCGAGCGTCGGAAAGCGCCGCTCGGCCACGAGCTTGGTGAGCGCCGGCGCCATGAAGCCCGCCACGATCAGCAGCGACAGCACCACGATCAGCGGGGTGACGGCGAACACCACCACCAGCGGTGCCAGCGCGGCCGTGACGTCACTCGAGAAGAGGCGCCCGATCCAGGCCCAGAAGCTGGACAGCAGCGGCCAGGCCTCGAGGGCCTCGCGCGTCCAGACCACGGCCGCGTCCCAGTAGAAGTAACCGAGCCCCGCGGCCAGCAGCACCATGAGCGCCAGCGGCAGGAGCGACAGCACGATCACGCGCGGGAGCATGCAATAGGCCACCGCGCGCCAGAAGGAGTCGAGGAGCAGGCGCATGAGGCGTCGAGGATAGCGCAAGGCCCCGGCCCGCCAGCCGTAAGACCTCTGCCCGGGTCAAGCGCGGCCGAACAGCCGCTTCAGGCCCAGCCACTGCTGCGACCAGAAGCCCTGGCCGTAGTCGCGCGGCCGGCCGTCGGCGCCGGGCTCGACCTGGTCGCGGATGCCGGTCGGGTCGTAGCGGTTCTCGAAGTTGGCGGTGCGAAAGAGCATGTCCCACCAGGGCAGCAGCACGCCGAAGTTGTGGCCGCCGAGCGTGCTGCGGCCATGCGACTCATGCCCGAGCCCGATGCTGTGGTGCAGCCGGTGAAAACGCGGGCTGACCCACAGCCGTTCGCCGATCGCCCCGAAGCTCAGCCGCAGGTTGGCGTGCTGCAGGCTCTCGCTGAGCTGGGTGAAGGCCACCACGGCGATGAACTGGCCCGGCGCCACGCCGATCAGCTGCGCCACGATGACGATGAGCGTGTCGTGGATGACGTCGTCCAGCAGGTGGTTGCGGTCGTCGCTCCACATCGTCATCTGGCGCTGCGAGTGGTGCAGCGAATGCAGGCTCCACCACCAGTTGAACTGGTGCTGCCCGCGATGGATCCAGTAGCCGACAAAGTCGAGCACCACGAGGTAGATGGCAAAGGCCACCCACGGCACGTCGGTCACGCCGGGCCACACCTCGTCCAGGTGGAAGGTGCCCCACCCTGCCATGCGCAGGCTGCCCAGCAGGTCGTCGAACACAGGCTGCAGCGTGAAGAACAGCGCCAGCCGGAACAGGCCGAGCCGGTGGATCAGCGTGTAGAGCACGTCGATGCGGATCGCGCGGCGGTCGGTCACGGGCTCGACCGCGCGCCAGCGCTGCAGCGGGCCGATCACGGCCAGCAGCACGAGGATCTGGACCACGCCGACCAGCAGCCAGCCGGTGGCGTCGAAGGCGTCCTCGGCCCAGCCGCCCAGGCCGATGGCGTACACCAGCGGCTGCACGGCGGTCTCGAAGAGCCAGCCCTGCATGGCAGAAAAAACGTCGGTCAACCAATCGATCACGGCGAAAACTCAGGATTCAAGGGTGGGAAGCGATCCAGGCGCGGTAGTCCGGATGCTGTCGCAGGGTACGGAAGCAGAAGCCCTTGGCCTTCAGGCCGACGATCAGGGGTTCGAGGTTGGCTGGCGCCCACGGGTCCTTGCGCGACCAGATGCCCAGGTGCGCCAGCAGGATGTCACCGGAGCGGATGCTCCCGAGCGCCTGGGCCAGCAGCTTCTGGTTGCTGAAAGTCTCGCTCGGCAGCTCGTCACCCAGGAAGCCGGCGGGCGACCAGCCCACGTGCGCGTAGCCGCAGTCCTTGGCAACCGCCAGCAGCGCTGGCGATGTCTTGCCGCCCGGCGCGCGGAACAGCGGCAGCGGCTTCTTGCCGGTGATGGCGGCCAGCCGGTCAGACGACTTGCGGATGTCGGCGCAGTAGTCGGCCGCGCGCCAGACCGATTCCTTGCCGGTCTGCGGCCCAGCGGACGGCTTGATGCGAAAGCTGGGCGGCGTGCCCTTGACGTCGCCGCGCCAGTAGGCGTGGTCGTAGGTGTGCGAGGCGAACTCGTGGCCTTCGGCCGCCCTGGCCTTCCACCACGGCGCCCAGTGGTCGTCCAGGCTGTCGCCGTCGGTCTGGGTGCGCTCGGCGGCGGCAAAGAAGGTGACACGCACGTCCTGGCGCTTGAGCACGTCGGCCACCAGCGGCGCGATGCCCATGTGGCCGGTGTCCAGCGTCAGGTAGACGGGTTTCTCGCAGGTGGCACCCGCGGCTTCCTGTGCTCCTGCCGCCGGCAGGGTGGCGCAGGCCAGCGCCGCAACGGCGCAGGCGACACCGCCAAAACGAACCCCGCGCACGAACTCAGATCCGCTTCGCATGGTCGAGCGTCCAGACGCCGTGCGGCGAGCGGCCGACGTTGACCTGCCGCACGACCTTCTGGCTCGCGAGATCGACCACCGTGAGCTTCTTGGCCCAGCGCGAGGTCACGTACAGCGTCTTGCCGTCGGCCGAGACGTCCATGCAGTCGGGGCCGCCCGGCACGTTGTAGGTGGCGACCACCTTCAGCGTGGTCAGGTCGATGCGGCTGATGGTGTTGGCCACCCGGTTGCTCACGAACACGGTCTTGCCGTCGCCGGCCGAGCGAAAGGCGTGTGCGCCCTTGCCGGTGGGGATCTTGCCGACCAGCTTGGGCTGGGCGCCGGCCACGTCGAACACCTGCACGCCGTCGCTGCCGGTCAGGCCCACGAGCAGCGTCTTGTCGTTGTGGGCGCCGAAGATGTCGGCCGGCATGGCGCCGGTGGCCATGCGCCAGCGGATGGTCTGCGTCGGCAGGTCGACCGCGATCAGCTCGTCGCTGTCCTGCATGGTGACGTAGGCCACCGTGCTGGTGTTGTCGATCCAGATGTGGCTGGGCGTCTTGCCGGTGGCGATGCGCTTGACCAGCTTCAGGTCCTTGCCGTCCCAGCGGTACACGTCGACGTGGTTCAGGCGGTTGGCCGCCGTGACGAACCACTTCATGTCGCGCGAGAACTGCAGCTGGTACGGATCGATGATCCCGTACACCACGCGCTGCACCTCGCCCGTGCGCGGGTCCAGGAAGGTCAGCGAATCGCCCGCCGAATTGGCCACGATGACCGACTTCTCGTCGGGCGTCATGTAGATGTGGTGCGGCTCCTTGCCGGTGGAAATGCGCTGCTTCTCGGTCCAGTCGACCGGGTTGATCACGCTCACGCTGGCGTCCAGCGAATTGAGCACGAAAACCGGTGGAGGGGTCGGCGGCGCCGCCGCGGCTGGGAGGGTGACCAGGGCTGTCAGGCAGGACAGCAGGAAGGCCGCGATGCGGCCGTTCGGGCGGGCAGGGAGTCGCAAGGGAAGGTTCCGGGAGAGATTTAACAATCTTAACGGTCGATCCCGACGAACAGCTGACTGCCGGCGCCCCGGAACGTGTGTTTCGCCCGGGTCAGTTGACCTATGTCAACCAGCTTTGGGCACCGGCGCCCGCAACTGGGCCACCTGCTCGGCCGTGAGCCAGCGCCACTGCCCCGGCGCCAGATCGTCCGGCAGCGCCAGGCCGCCGATGCGCGAGCGGTGCAGGCCCTCGACCCGGTTGCCGACCGCGGCCAGCATGCGCTTGACCTGGTGGTACTTGCCTTCGGTGAGCGTCAGCCGCAGGTGCAGCGGGCTGTCCGATTCGCAGGCGGCGGCGCGCACCGGCTTCGGGTCGTCGTCCAGTACCACGCCGGCCAGCAGTTTGGCGATCTGCGCCTCGTCGATCGGGTGCTTGGCCGTCACCTCGTAGACCTTGGGCACATGGTGCTTGGGCGAGCCCATCTTGTGGATGAACTGGCCGTCGTCGGTCAGCAGCAGCAGGCCGGTGGTGTCCTGGTCGAGGCGGCCGATGGCCTGCACGCCCTGCACCGCGCCCTTGTTCGGCCGCAGGCGCAGCGGCGACGGCAGCAGCGTGTAGATGCTCGGGTAGGTCGAGGGCTTCTGCGAGCACTCGGTACCGGCCGGCTTGTGCAGCATCAGGTAGGCCTTCTCGTGACAGGCCCACTCGGTGCCCTGCACGGTGAACAGCAGGCCTTCGGGGTCGAGGTCGGCGAAGGGGTCGGTCACGACGGCGCCGCCGATGCTCACGTGGCCTTGCTGGACCAGGCCCGCACACACGCGACGCGTGCCGAAGCCCTGGGTGTAGAGGATGTCTTGCAGATGCATGGGAAATGAAAAAAGCGGCCGTGCCGACAGGGGCACGACCGCCTTCGAGTGTGCCGCAGGTTCAGTAGCCAGCAGCCAGGCCGGTATTGCGGCGCGGGTCGTTGGCGCCGTAGAAGCGGTTGGCACCCACCGGCTTACCGCCCAGCGAAGGCGCGCCGACGATGATCGCCGCCAGGTGGTTGGCCGGCTGCGGCACGCCCAGGTTGTGGCCCATGTCGGTCAGGATCTTGCGGGTGTCGGGGCTGATCGCGAAGGTCTCGACGTTGGTCACGTCAGGCAGCCACTGCTGGTGGAAGCGCGGCGCATCGACGGCCTCCTGCACGTTCATGCCGTAGTCGACCACGTTCAGGATGGTGTGCAGCACGGCCGTGATGATGCGGCTGCCGCCGGGCGTGCCGACCACGAACACCGGCTTGCCGTCCTTGGACACGATGGTCGGGCTCATCGAGCTCAGCGGACGCTTGCCCGGGGCGATGGCATTGGCCTCGCCCTGCACCAGGCCGTACATGTTGGGCACGCCGACCTTCGAAGTGAAGTCGTCCATCTCGTTGTTCAGCAGCACGCCGGTCTTGTCGGCCGTGACCTTGGCGCCGAACCAGTCGTTCAGCGTGTACGTCACGGAGACGGCGTTGCCCCACTGGTCGGTGATCGAGTAGTGGGTGGTGTTGCTGCCTTCATGCGGCGCGACGCCGGGCTTGATGTCCTTCGACACGCCGGCCTTCTTCGGATCGATGGCGGCGCGGATCTTCGCGGCGTAGCCCTTGTCGAGCAGGCGATCGAGCGGGTTCTTCACGAAGTCGGGGTCGCCCAGGTAGCTGTTGCGGTCCACGTAGGCGTGGCGCATGGCCTCGATCTGGTAGTGCACCGACTCCGCCGAACGGAAGCCCAGGTCCTTGAGCGGGTAGCCCTCGAGGATGTTGAGCATCTCGCAGATGATCACGCCGCCCGAGCTCGGCGGGGGCGCCGACACCACGCGGTAGCCGCGGTAGTCGCACTCGACCGGCGCGAGTTCGCGCGTCTTGTACTGGTCGAGGTCGGCCTGCGTGATGATGCCCTTGCCAGCCTGGCTCGACGCCACGATGGCCTTGCCGACCCAGCCCTTGTAGAAACCGTCGGTGCCCTTGGCGCTGATTTCCTTCAGCGTCTTGGCCAGGTCCTTCTGCACCAGCTTCTGGCCGACCGCGAAGGGCTCGCCCTTGTTCAGGAAGATCGCGCCGGACACCGGATCTTTCTTGAAGTCGTTGGTGGCCGTGAGCAGCATGTCGATGTCGCCCTGCTGCAGCGCGAAGCCCTTGTCGGCCAGCTGGATCGACGGGGCGATGAGGTCGGCGCGCTTCATGGTGCCGTACTTCTCGCGCGCGTATTCCATGCCCGACACCGAGCCCGGCACGCCCACGGCGAGATGGCCGTGGGTGCTCAGGCCCTTGACGACGTTGCCGTCCTTGTCGAGGTACATGTTGGCCGTGGCGGCCAGCGGCGCCTTCTCGCGGAAGTCGAGGAAGGTCTTGCGGCCGTCGGCCAGCTGCACGGTCATGAAGCCGCCGCCGCCGAGGTTGCCCGCGGCCGGATAGACCACCGCCAGCGCATAGCCCACGGCCACGGCCGCATCGACCGCATTGCCGCCACGCTTGAGCACATCGACGCCGACCTTGCTGGCCAGGTGCTGCGCGCTCACGACCATGCCGTGCTCGGCCGCCACCGGCGCCTGCGACGCGGCCTGCGAGGCGCCGGCCGCCAGGGTGAGCGCGGCCGCGACGGCGGCGCGCAGTGTGGGGGTCCACTTGAAGTGCTGCATGGAAAAGTCTCCTCTGTGCGTTGGATGAAGAATGAGGGAGGGGTGAATGATGAACGGAGCTTTCAGACCATGTTCAGGCCGTCAGCAGCGCCTTGCGCCGCAGGCTCTGCAAGGCCTGCGCGACCTGCTCCTGTGCGAAGGCATGGAGCGCCGACGGGTCCGTCAGCGGTTGCTCGTCCTTGAGGAAGCGCAGGCGTTCGGCGCGCACCTCGTCGATGAGGAAGGCGGCCAGCGCCTCGTGCGTGTGCGCCCCGTCGAGCAGCGGCAGCAGGCTGCGCTCGAGCACCGTGAGCGCCACCGGCTCATGCCACTGGTTGCAGACGACGGCCGACGCTTGCGATGCGGGCACGCCGCCCAGCGCGCGACGCACGGGCGCCGGCACCTGCGGCAGCGCGGACACCGTGCCAGCCGCCTGTACCGGCGTGCGCCGGATGCGCAACGCGCCGAGGATCAGCAGCTCTTCGAGCATGGCCATCACGATGGGCTCGACGGCCGCGCGCGGCTCGCCGGTGAGGGTCACCACGGCGGCCAGCAACGACTCGGTCGACATCGCGCACGGATAGCTCGCGTCGAGCGCCTGCGCCACCGCCTTGTGCGCCGGCAGCCGCAACGTGACCTTCAGGTCGCGCAGCGCGGTGCAGGGCTGCTCGCGAGTGTCCATGGTGAGTGCATCGCCGCCATCCACGCGGAAAATGCCGGCGAATTCCAGGGCGCGCAGGCACGGAACTTCGAGGCGATATCGGATGTTCGCGGCATTGCCCTGCTTCACCAGCAGCGTCTGGCGGAAGGTGCGGTTGACGAGGAAGTCGAGGTACTGCTCCATCATCACCTGGCTGCCGCCGCATTCGCGCAGCAGCGGGTCGCGCACCTTCTCGCCGTAGTTCTGCACGAACATGGTCGAGGGTTCGGCGTCGCACAGGTAGGCCAGCCCGCGCGCCTCGGCACGGGCGACGAACTCCTTGAAATAGCAGGGTTCGTTGCACGGCTCCAGGAACTCGTGCAGCAGGTAGTAGTTGCCGGAGTTGCGCACGATCGGCATCGCCTCGTCGAGCGTCTTCTTGAGCACGCTGTCGGGCCGGGCCGACTGTTCGAGAAACTCGAGCATGCCGCGCGCATAGGAAAGCTTTTCTTCCGGCGTGTCGCGCGGGCCGCCGCGCAGGATCATCGCGTCGCGCACGATCTCGCGCGCCTTCCAGCCCGGGTACACGTTGTAGCTCACGTAGACCACGCCGTTGGGCGCGAGGTTCTCGGCGCACACGCGCAGGATGGCGTCCTGCACCGGCCCCGGCACCCAGCTGTAGACGCCGTGGCAGACGATGTAGTCGAACTGGCCCCACGACGCGTCGATCTCGGCGATGTTGAAGGTCTTCAGCTCGATGTTCGACAGCCCCGCCTGGTCGAGCGCTGCCACGCCCTGGGCCACCTGCACGCGCGACAGGTCGACCCCGACCGCGCGGGCGTCCGGGTGGCGCACGGCGAATGGAATCAGGTTGCCGCCGGCGGCGCAGCCCAGTTCCAGCACGCGCGCGGTGTGGGGCACGGGCGCGTCGAGCCCGAACAGGAAGGCCAGGGCTTCCAGGTGCTCCACGGCGGATTGGGGGAACGGGTGCGAGTCGTAGGGCACCGCATCGTAGTAACTGGTGAGCGTGGAAGTCAGAGAGTCCGGCACGAACGTCCTTTGAGGATCGACAGGGGGATGCGGCAGTGCTCGCAGACTATAGCCCCGTGCCCGGGCAAAAAGAAGCGGATGGAAGGCCCGCCGCCCTCCTCCCGCCGCGGGCTCCCGCACGGACACGACCTCTTTAGAATGGCCCGATGAACTGGCGCACCACTCTGCTTCCCCTCGCTTTGATCATTGCCGGCTGCTCGACGCCGCCCAACCAGATCGTTCCCTTCCGCGACGGGGTGCTGCGCGCCATGACCTACACCCAGGCCTCGGACTACTGCAACGCCAAGGGGCAGGACCCCAAGTGGCTCGGCAAGGCGCCCGCCGAATCGGGCGTGCTGTTCCAGTGCCAGTGAACCTGCAGGCAGCAAACACCCGTCAAGAACCGCGCGACACAGCGCTCGCGACCGCTCAGGCGTCGATGTCGATGAGCGCCAGGCCGCTCTCGCGGTCGCAGGTCTTGCGCAGGTAGCCCGGCGACTCGATCAGCAACACCTCCAGCGTCGGCTGCACGGTGGCCTGCAGCACATGGCCGCCGACCGTGCTGCCATCGCGCCGACCCAGCACGGCGTGCGCATGCACCGTGGGCTGGTCGCCATCCAGCGCGATGTCGCCGTTCAGGGACAGCACCTCGACCTGCTCCCCCACGGGAATGCGGTCGTAGTCCTTGCGCTCCCAATCGAAGTAACCGAGCACCGCCCCGCGCAGCGCACCGATGGCGCTGAAGCGGCTGGCCGAGAGCGCATTCGCCTTGGCGAACTCCTCCAGCAGCGGGATGACCTCGTCGCCCGTCTCGAAGACGAGGGCGATGGTGCGCTCGGGGCCGGTGTTGAGGATCTTGGATTTCATGTCGCAGCGGCTCCTTCCTGTCGACGCGTCAGCGTGGCGTGTTCTGCTTGCAGTCCCCGGCGGTTCCGCGGCAGTCGTCCTGACGCGAAGGCGCGGCCGGGTCGTCCTCGGGCGCCCTCGTATCTGCCGGCGGCTTTTTCACCAGGCCCGGATCGCGATCGGGCGGCGGGGGCTTCAATAGCCGGGGGTTGCCATGGGGAGGCGGCTTCACGATGAACTCGGGGTCGGGGCCGGGTTGCGCTTTCGTCGGAGGCGGCTTGTCGGGCTTGTCGGCCGACTGCGCCGCGACCGGCGCGGCACAGACCGCCGCAATACCGAGCACCCCGGCAGCAACCGCTGCGCCAAGGCTTCCGGCAAAGATCGATGTCGTTGGATTGCGCATGGCGTTCACCCATGGCCCGAAGGTTTCACCGAGCGGCTCCCGACGGTGTAGGCCTCGTTCGCCAACAGCCGCAAGTCAGTGGCCCGGCGGTGAACTCAGGCCGCCAGACTCACGCGCACCGCGCACACCGGCGGCAGGAAGATCTCGTCGCAGTTCGGCCCGGCCCCGCCCCGGTCGATCACCACGAAGCTCGCCCGTTGCTGTGTGACCACCAGCGGGTGGTGCCACACGCCGCGCGCGTAGTTCACGCCCTGCCGGCCATTGGTGACGAAGGCGCGGATGTCCTCGATGCGCACCGCGTCGCCTGCCGGCGCCACCACCACGAGAAAACGGCTGCCGTCCATCGGCACGAAGGCCTGGCTGCCCAGCGGGTGGCGCTCCAGCATGTTCACCGGCAACGGCAGCGCATACGGCAGGGTCTCGAAGATGTTCACCAGCACGCGGCTGTCACCGGGGCCCGGGTCCACGCGCGCCAGGTCGTGAAAGCGCGTGGTCATGCCCCCGTTGATGGGCATCGACCGGCTGTGCGCGCTCTCGATGACATCGCCGAACGCGGCGAACGCTTCGCGCGTCAGCGGCTGCGCGACGAGCTCGAGCGCCGCGGGCGCGCCCGGCGTCGGGGGCAAAAAGGTGGGGCTGGCAATCGTCAACAGAAACTCCTCGGCACTTGGCCCAACTGGTATTACCAGTATCCTTGCAAGCGATCCACCCCGTCAATCTCCCGGCGTCAGGGAAATCGCTAGTGCATAGGGGCAAATGAAGCCTTAAGGTCACGGTCGCGTTAAATCAGACCGGTAATACCAGTTAATCCACCCATCGACGCTTCGAGGACCGCCATGTCAACCACCACCCTTCATGCGCCGCTGCAGCCGGCCACCACCTCTGCTGCAGCGGAGAACGCGCTCTACAAGAAAGTGGCATGGCGACTCATGCCTTTCCTGATGCTCTGCTACGTGGCCGCCTATCTGGACCGCGTGAACGTCGGCTTCGCCAAGCTGAACATGCTCAGCGACCTGCAGTTCAGCGAAGCCATGTACGGGCTGGGCGCAGGCCTGTTCTTCATCGGCTACTTCTTCTTCGAGGTGCCGAGCAACCTGCTGATGCACCGCATCGGCGCCAAGGCCACCATCTCGCGGATCATGATCACGTGGAGCCTGATCTCGGCCGCGATGATGTTCGTGACCACGCCCACGCAGTTCTACGTGCTGCGCTTCCTGCTCGGGGCGGCCGAGGCCGGCTTCTACCCGGGGATGATCCTGTACCTCACCTACTGGTTTCCCTCGCACCGCCGCGCCAAGATGGTGGCGGTGTTCATGTGCGCCATTCCGGTGTCGGGCGTGCTGGGCGGGCCGCTGTCGGGCCTGATCATGGACGCCATGCACGGCATGGGCGGGTTGCGCGGCTGGCAGTGGCTGTTCCTCATCGAGGCGTTGCCCTCGCTGGTCATCGGCCTGCTCGTCATCGTCTACCTCGACAACAGCATCCAGGGCGCCCGCTGGCTCAACGCCGAGGAAAAGGCCGTGCTCGCACGCAACATCGCGGCCGAGAACGCCACCAAGGGCGAGACCAGCCACATGTCGCTGCGCGCGCTGTTCGCCGACCGCCGCATCGTGAAGATGGCCATGATCTGCTTCTGCACGGTGATGGGCCAGTATGGCCTGACCTTCTGGCTGCCCACGCTGGTGCGCCAGTCGGGCGTGACCGGCGCGCTGAACATCGGGCTGCTCACGGCCGTTCCCTTTGCCGTGGCCATCGTCTCGATGCTGCTGGTGAGCCGCAGCTCCGACCGCATGCGCGAGCGTCGCTGGCACCTGATCGTGCCTTTCTGCTGCGGCGCGCTGGGCCTCACGCTGAGCGCGATCTTCAGCCACAACGTGTACCTCTCGCTGGCCGCCCTGGCGCTCGCCGCGGGCGGCAGCCTGGCCACCTCGCCGCTGTTCTGGAGCCTGCCGACCGCCATCCTGTCGAGCGCGGGCGCGGCCGCGGGCATTGCGCTCATCAACTCCTTCGCCAACCTGGCGGGCTTCGTGAGCCCCTACATGATCGGCCTCATCAAGGACGCGACGAAGAGCACCGACATCGCCCTGTTCGTGCTGGCCGGCGTGCTGCTGTTCGGCGCCTTCCTCACCTACACGGTGCCGGCGAAGCTGGTCAACAAGTAGGGAAGGCCCCGGGGTGCGGCCACAGTAAGATTTCCTGCTCCCGCCACAGCCGCACTCCGAACCGAAAACCGCCCATGCTCGCCTCCCCCGCCGTTGCCGCCACCGCCGCCCGACTGATCCAGCAGCGGATCGCGGACGGCACCTACGCGGCCGGCGGGCTGCTGCCTTCGCAACGCGACCTCGCCGAGCAGCTCGGCATCAGCCGGACCTCGCTGCGCGAGGCGCTGTCGACCCTTCAGGGCACGGGCCTCGTCATCCCGCGACCCGGCAAGGGCATGTACGTGGCCGAGGACGGCGCGCAGGCACCGGCCTCCCCCGCCTGGAAATTCGCCACCTCGCATTCGCTGCAGGACGTTTATCAGCTGCGCTTCGCGGTCGAGAACTTCACCGCGCGGCTGGCCTGCCTCGTCATCGAGCCCGAAGACCTGGAAGCACTGCGCGCCAACGCACAGGCCATGCGCGCGTGCATCGACGCCGCCGACTTCGCGCAGGCCACGCAGCTGGATTTCGACTTCCACATGCAGATCATCGGCATCGCGGGCAACCAGGCCATCGCCGAGATCCTGCGCAACAGCGCCGAGGTCATGCAGGAGAGCCAGCGCCTGCCGTTCTACAAGCGCGGCGCGCGCCATGCCACCTACGACGAGCACATGGCGATCATCGAAGCGCTGGCCAAGGGCGATCCGGCGCTGGCGCAGCAGGCCATGACGCAGCACATCGTGCAGGCCGCGCAACGCGCGGGCGTGCACTTTCCGACGGGGCTCGAAGCAGCCCCTTCGGCCCCCTGAAACCAACCGTCCCTACCGCTCCCGGCTGCGCACGCCGATCGCACGCCGCGCCGCGTTGAGCTCGGCCATCGAGATGTGCAGCTCCGCCATGGTCTGCACCAGCAGATCCAGCAGCGCGGCACGCTGGCGCTGCCGCACGGTCTCGGCACGGCGCGCGCGTTGCGCCTGCCGCGCCGCGGCCTGGATGGCGCGGCCCGTGGGCGAGTCGTGCGAGGGATGGCTGTGGTCGTGCGTCGTCGACGACAGGCCGGGCGCGGCGTGCGTGGGCATCACGCGGCGGCGGACACACCCTGGACGGCAGCGCCCTCGGCGTTCGCCGCGTCGCCGCGCGTCTCGGCGGCGGGGCCGTAGTTGCGCAGGTGCAGGAAGAACTCGCCCATCATCTGCATCCACAGCCGCACGGCGAAGGCCAGGTACGCGGGGCTGACGCCGCCGGCCACCACCACGTCCATCTCCAGCACGACGAAATCGCCATGCTGCGCCACGCGCGCGAAGCGCTTGCTGCGATGCCATGCGGCGAGCACGGCCTCGGGCAACGTGCCGCCCTGCACGCGCAGCGGGCAGCTCAGCGTGAAGTCGGTGTACTGGGTGGTGGTGACGGCATTGCCCCACAGCACCTGGAAGCCGATGCCGTGGCTGGCGCTGTGCAGGCGCACCACGCCGTCCTGCTCGATGGCGGTGACGGCGCCGCCGGCGGCCTTGATGGCATCCGACACCTGGTCGGGCGTGACGGCGTCGAGCATGTCGAGGGCGGTCGGCGCGGCGATGTCGGCGGCCGTGGGTTCACCGGCTTCGGTGGTCGTTGCGGTGGTGTTCATGGTGTTGTGCTTTCTTTCAGGAACAAAAGAGATATCGGATTCAGTTGGTTTTCTGGAGGGCGGCATCGAGCGCGGCGCTGTCGATGCTCAGCTGGGCCGGCGGTGCCAGCTGGGCCATGTAGGCCTGCACCAGTTGCTGTTGCCGCTGCTGGCGCAGCAAGGCCTGCAACTGCGGCTTCATTTCCTCGAGGGTGGCGGTGCGCGCGGGCTGGGTGTCGAGCAGCTTGACGATGTGAAAGCCGGCTTCGGCCTGCACCGGTTCGCTGACCTGTCCCTGCTTGAGCTTGGCGACGGTGTCGCGCAACTCGGGCAGGATGCGCGCGAGCGGCAGCGTGTCGACCTCGCCGCCGCGCTCGGCGCTGCGGCGGTCCTGCGAGCTGGCGCGCGCCACGGCGGCGAAGTCGCCGCTGCGGGCCTGCCGCGCGAGGCGGTTGGCTTCGTCGCGCACCTTGGTGACGGCGGCCACATCCCGGTCGGGCGTGGCCAGGTAGATCTGCGCGACGCGGTAGGCGGCCGGCAGGTTGAAGCCGGTCTTGCCCTGCTCGTACGCAGCCTTCACTTCGGCGTCCGACGGAAAGCCCGCGGGCACCTGGCTCACGGACTCGAGGTAGCTGGCGGCCACGATGCGCGCGGTGACCTCGCGCGTGGCGGCGTCGATCTTCGCCTTCACCTCGGGCCGGTCGGCCCAGCCCTTGGCGCGGGCATCGCGCAGCAGCGCTTCGCTCACGAGGCGCTGGCGCAGCCAGCCGTCCAGGCTCGCGCGGTCGGCCTTGACGGCAGCACGCTCGGCCTCGGGCAGGGTCTGCAGCAGTTTCTCGATCTCGTCCTGGCCGATGGTGACTTCGCCGATGCGCGCGACCACCGCGTGGCCGGGTGCGGCAGGCTGCTGCGCCGCAGCCACGCCGACCGACGAAACGAGCAACACGCCGGCCGCCGCGCGCAGGCGCCGGCCGATGCCGGCGGCAGGGGTTGTTTGGATTGGAGGGGTCTGGGTCATTGGGGCTTTCCTTCCGTGACAGGTGCGGACGCGGCGGCTGCCGCCGGCGCCGGCGCGCTCACTGCGCGCACGTCGAAGCGGCTTTCGTAGAGCTTGTCGCCGTACTGCTGCGCGACCTGTTCGAACTTGACGCGGCTTTGCGCCGCGAAGGGCTGGCGCGACGCGAGCACGCTGCCCACGTCGATGGTTTCGTAGGCGCGCAGCACCTCCAGCCCGACGGCATACAGCTGCGTGTTCTTGGCCTCGCACTGCGTGAGCGCGGTGCGCTGCAACGCGGCCTCGCCGGCCAGGCGCTGGCGTTCGGCTTCGGAGCTGCGCGCCATCTTCAGCAACTCGTCGTAGGCGCCGCGGTACTGCGCGATCTGCGCACTCGCCTTCTCGCTCGCGGCCTGCGCCTGCTCGCGCAGCTGCGCGTTGCCGGCACTGGCCTGACCGCGCGCGTGGCGCTCGAACGCCAGCTGGGCCTGGCTCGCAGCCAGTTCCTTCTTCAGCGTTTCGACTTCCGACGCGGCTGGTGCGGCGCCCGGTGCCGCGGGCGCCTTGCCCGCGGGTTGGCCGGCCTTGAGCGCGGCCAGTTCGTTCTGCGCCTGCTGCAACTGCGTGGTGGTGGTGCGCAGCTGCGCGCGCAGCCGCTCCTCCATGCTCGCGCCTGGCGTCTGCGCATGCGCCACGCCGGCCGTGGCGGCCAGCGCGGCCCATGCCAGCGCCGGGAAGATCGTTCGTGACACGGCAATCTCCTTCTTCGGCTTAGAAGCGCGCATTGAATTCAAGCTGCAGGGTGTCGATCGACAGCGGCGGGCCATAGACCTCCTTGGTCGAGATCCAGCGGCCGGTGAACCACATGTTCTTGTCGATCGCGTACGAGCCGCCCAGGAAGTAGCCGCGCGCATTGGTGCCGCCGCCGTGGAAGCTCGAATCGTTGTAGCCGTCGGGCATGGCATCGGGTTCGATGCGCTTGTAGCCCGCGAGCACGTTCCAGTCGCCGCGCGCGGCCGGTGCCGGCTTGCCGTAGGTGGCCTGCAGCATGTAGGCGTTGCCGCCGCTCTTGAAGTCGGACTTGTTCGTGCCGCCGGTGGGACCGAAGTTGTTGACGATGGCGCCACGGATGCCCGCGCGGTTCCAGATGTCGTTGGCGTCGTAGGCGGTGTTGCGCACGAAGTTCGCATCCAGGCGCAGGTTGTTGCCCGCCACCTGGGTGTCCCAGCGCAGGTTCAGGTCGATCAGGCGGAACTTCGAAGCCAGGCCCACGTACTGCGGCTGCGGCGTGCCGGCCGGGTTGAGCGGGTCGAGCGAGATGTCGCGCAGCAGCATGAGCGTGTTGCCCTTCTGCATGAAGGCCGGGCGCGACCAGTCGGTGCTGCAGCCGTCGGCGCCGGCGTACAGCGCGCAGGGCTGCGAGACCTGGCCGCTCACGTTGCGGAAGTTGTAGTACGCCAGCGCACCGCGCACGCGGTTGTCCTCGTTGATCTTCCAGTCGGCGCCCACCTGCGCACCCAGCAGCCACTTGTTCTCGCTCTTCATCTTGGTCTGGCTGCGGCTGGGCGAGTGGTCCGACGAGTACTCGAGCGGGATCAGGCCCAGGGTACCGAAGAGAGAAAGGTCGCGATTCGAGGCCAGCTTCTTGTCGAACTGCGCGGCAATGCCGTCGAAGTTCAGGTCGCTGGAATACAGCAGGTCGGTCGACATGAAGGGGTTGCCGAAGCGGCCGCCGGTCACGGTGAGCCAGTCGGTCGGCTTGTGCGAGATCCACATCTGGTCGAGCCACACGCTCTTCTTGCCCAGGCCGCCGCCCAGCGTGGTGGTGGTCGACACGGGGCTCTCGTCGCTGCCCGAGGCCAGGCGCACGCCGGCCTTGGTGTTCTCCGACAGGTCGGCCAGCAGGCCCACCCGCGCGCGGGCGCGGAACAGGTTGCGGCGGTCCTGGCGCGTGTTCATGATCGACGGCAGCGCGAGGTTGGTGTTCGGGTTGACGTCGTAGCCGCTGCCCTGGTTGAGCGAGGGCCAGTTGATCTCGATGTCGCTGTTGTTGCCCGCGTAGCTGCGCGACTCGTTGCGCACGCGCACGTCGCCTTCGAAGCGGATGCGCTTGCTCCACTCGGGCGTCTCGTTGGGCGCGGCCCAGCCTTCGTCCTTGGCCTGGGCCATGACCTGTGCCTTGACCTCGTCGCGGATCTGGTCGCGCACGGTCTGCGAGATGTAGGGCACGCGCACGTCGCCTGCTTCGAGCCGCATGCCGCCGGCCACGGTGGCCGATGCGGCGGTGGCCGACGCGGCCGCCTGGCGCTGCGCCTGCTGCGCGGCCATGGCTTCGGTCTGGGCCTGCGCAAGCAGCGCCTCGCCCACGTCCTTGGCGAGCGTGCCGCTCTGGATCAGGCCGCGGATCAGCTTGACCATGGCGGATTCGCCGGCCGGCGCGCCGGCCGTCTGGGCGGCCACCGGGCCGGCCGAGAACGCGAGCGCGCAGGCCGCGGCCGCCGCGAGCGCGCACTGGCGCAGGGCCGGCATCGCGCTGCGGCGCGTGAGTGTGTTGCTGTGAGTGTTCATCGCTTCGTTCACTGGATGGAAGGGGTCGGGCCGGGCGTCGGCCCCGGAGGTAGAAAAAGTCATGCGGGTCACGGCCGGCGTCCCTTCATGGACACGCGCATCGGAAAGCGCATCGAGGCCGGCGGACGTTCGTCGATGCGGTCGAGCCCGCGCAAGAGCGCCAGCACGGCCTCGTCGATCTCGTCGGTGCCGGTGCCGCGCACCAGCTGTGCGCGCGTGGTCTTGCCGTCGGCGCCAAGCCACAGGTCGACCTGGATGTCGTCGAACACCAGCTGGCGCGTGCGCGGGTCGCGCGACAGCGCCTGCTGCAACAGGCTCGACACGTAGCGCGCGTACGAGCCGCTGCCCAGGCCGCCGCCGGCGCCGGTGCCGCTCATGCCGCCGCCGCTGCCGGACTGGATGCCGAAGGCGTCGTTGCCGGCCTGGCCGGCCGCGTCCATGGTCACGGGGTCGCCCAGGTCCTTCGAGGGGCTGGGCGGCGCGTCGTCCTTCGGTGCCTCGAGCGGCTCGACCGGCTTGGGCTCGGGCTCGACCACTTCGGGCTTGATCTTTTCCGGCTCGGGCTCGGGCAGCTTCTCGGGTTCGGGCGGCGGTGGCGGGGGCGGCGGCAGCATCAGCGTGGGCGCATCGGCCACCACGCGCTTCTGGCTCGCGGTGTCGGACAGGAGCCGCCACACGAGCAGCGCCAGCGCGACGACGATCGCCAGGCCGATGACCACCCCGCCCCAGCGGCGCCAGAGCGCGGCCGTGCCACCGGCACCGCGGGCAGCGCCGGCACCACTGGTGCGCGGCGCGGAAGCCGCGGAAGAGGCTGCAGGAATCGGGTCGCGAGGGTTCACGCTCCGGTCCTCACTTCTGCTTGCCGGTCACGAGGCCGATCTGGTTCAGCTCGATGCGGCGCAGCAGGTCCAGCACGTCGACCACCTTCGCGTACTGCACGCTGGCGTCGCCGCGCACGATCACGGGGAAGTCGGGCGACAGCGCCTTCTCGGTGCGCAGGCGCTCCTCGAGCTCGGGCAGCGTGACCGGGTAGGCATCGAGGAACACGTTGCCCGCGTTGTCGATCGTGATGGCCTTGGTCTTGGGCTTTTCCAGCGCCACCGAGGCGCTGGCCTTCGGCAGGTCGACCTTGATGCCCGGGATGCTGGCGTTGCTGGTGAGGATGAAGATCACCAGCACCACCAGCAGCACGTCGACGAAGGGCGTGATGTTGATGCCGCCCGTGCGCTTGCGCACGGCGAACTTCGCGGCTGTGTTTGCCATGGTGCGCGGTCCTCAGGCGCGGCGCGCCTGCACGGCCACCGGCAGCGAGCGGCCTTCGCCCTGCTCTTCGGCCAGGCGCGTGACGAACTCGTCGACGAACACGGCCATGTCGGCACCGATGGCGTCCGAGCGCGAGGCCAGCCAGTTGTAGCCGAACAGCGCCGGGATCGCGACGCCCAGGCCTGCGGCGGTACACAGCAGCGCCGCCGCCATGCCGGGCGCCACCGAGTTGATGTCCACCGCGCCGGCCATGGCCGCCACCACGAACACCAGCATGATGCCGATCACGGTGCCGAACAGGCCCACGTACGGCGCACCTTCGATGGTGGTCGAGAGCCAGTTCATGCGCTTGGCCATGCGCTCGGTCTCGCGCACCATCACGCCGTCCATCGCGGCGCGGATGGCGCCGATGGTGGAGGCCGACACGGCGTTCAGGTCGTAGCCGCGGTCATGGCGGCGGCGCATCTCCTCGATGGCCACCTCGTACAGGCGCCACAGCGAGGAATCGGCACGCACGTCCTGCGGCACGGTGTTGTTCGTGGCCAGGCGGTCCAGCGGCGCGCCCGCGGCTTCGCGGAAGTGCTCGATGAAGGTGGCGTTGGCGCGCGAAGTGGCGCCGAAGTTGCGGCCCTTGCCGATCATGATGGCCCACGACAGCGCCATCATCAGCCCCAGCAGACCCACGACGATCCACGCATCCAGCGGCATCGCGGCCAGGATGAAGCCGAAGTGGCTCTTGCCGGCCTGCTGCTCGTCGGGACCGAAGGCAGCCAGGCGCGACTCGGCGCCCTGCGACACCGCATCGGCCAGCAGCAGCGCATCGGGGCGCGCGACCTTCGACAGGCGCACTTCGTCGATCGCGCCGGTGAACGGGGCGAAACCTGCGACGGGCGCGGCGCCCGGCGTGGCGGGTGCGGCGGGCGTGCCGGCCGGTGCATCGGCGCCGAGCGCGGCGGCGGTGTTCAGCGCGGGCAGCTTGGCCGCCAGCGACACGGCCGGACGGCCACCCACATACAGCGCGACGCTGTCGCCTTCGGCCTTCACCGCGAGGTGCGACCACTGGCCGGCCTGCACCGGCTGGCCGGGCGTGCTGCGTTGGCCGTTCACCTGCACGAAGGGCACGCCCTGGTCGATGCCGACCACGAGTTCACCGGCGCCGTCGCGGCGCGCATAGATGGCCTGGCGCGCGCCGAGCGAATCGGGCTTGATCCAGGCCGAGAAGGTCAGCGTGCCGCCGGCCGTCACGGCCAGCGAAGGCGTGGCGGGCAGCATCAGTGCGCCGTTGCCCAGCTGTGCGCCCTTGCCGATCACGGTGCCTTCGACGGGCACCGCGGCGGTCTGGCCGTTGTTGCCGTAGGCGGTCGTGTCGCGCGGCGGCACCGCGCCTTCGGCGAAGTGGTAGACCAGCGTGTAGTCGGGGTCGAAGCTGCGCTGGCCGTTGCCCGAGGCCGGGGCCTTGGGGTTGCCGTAGTACATCCACAGCTTCTGCGGCGTGCCGGCCGAGACGTTGGGCACGTCGACCCAGATCAGCGCGATGCCCAGCAGCGGATCGAACTGCTCGATCTGGTGGTTGAGCACGGTCTTGTCGTCGGCCGCGATGAAGCGCAGGTCGGCGCCGGTCTCGCTCACGCCTTCGAACTTGAAGTTGCCCGTGTGCAGGCGCACCAGCACCGGCACGCGGCCGGCATCGCTGCCGATGGCGCCGGCCTGCGGGCCGCCGTCGATGGTGACGGGCTTGCGGTAGGCCCATTCGGCCTGCCACCAGGCGTGGGCCAGGCCCGGCAGAAGCGTGCTCAGCAGCGTGAGCGCGATGAAAAGAAGTCGTCGCATGACAGGGTTCTCCGGAAAGCTTGAGAAGAAAAATCGGAAGGAAGAAAGGACGTCGTCGTCGGTCGTTCGGTCAGTCGTTGGGTCGCTGGGTCAGTAGCTCGCGGTGATGCTGAAATTCACCTGCGTGTCGTGCTTCTTCGTGCGCGGGCCGTCGACCAGCGGATAGCCGATGTCGACACGGCCCGAGAAATACGTGCCCACCTTGAAGGTCGTGCCCACGCCCACCGAATACAGAGAGAAGCGGTCGGCCTGCTCGGGCAGCGGGCTCTTCAGGCGCAGCCGCGCGGCATCGGCGAAGGCGTACACGCGCCAGTTCTCGACGGTGCTGCCCAGGAAGGTGAGCGGCTTGCTGCGCAGCTCGACCGAGCCGACCACGCCGTAGTCGCCGGTGGCCTCGGCCGAGAGGTAGCCGCGCACCGAGTTCATGCCGCCCGCGGCGATCTGCTCGCTGGACACCAGCGGCGAGTCGGTCATCTGCGCGTTGACGCGGAAGGCCACCTGCGTGCCGCCCTCGAAGCTGTGCGCGCCGTTGAGGTCGGTCTTGAGCACCATGAAGCTGGGCGAGGACTTGTAGCGCTTGTAGTCGAAGGCCGCCCAGTCGCTGCCGTACTTGAAGGAGCTGCTGGTGCCCGCCACCAGCGACACGCCCACGCCGTACTGGCTGTTCTCGCTCTGGCGGAAGCCCGAGTACGACAGCGTGATCGGCGCGTACTTCAGCGGCACGGTGTCGCCGCTGCCCTTGAGCGTCAGCGCTTCCTTGTTGTTCTTGAAGTCGATGCCCACGCTGAAGGCGTGCCACCAGTTGCCGGTGTTGGGCACCGTGTAGGTGGCCTTCAGGCCGATCGAGTGGCCCTTGCCCAGCACGCTGGTGCCGCCCACGGTGGCCACGTTGCTGTCGGACACGAAGGCGTTCGCCTCCAGGCTCCAGTTGGTGCCCTTGAGCGGCGCGGTGTACGAGGCCGAGATCACCTGCGTCTGGTTCAGGTCCTGCGGCGCGCCGAAGAAGCTGATGGAGGCGCTGTGGCCCATCTGCCAGAGGTTGTCGTGGCCCAGCGAGGCGCTGGCGCGCAGCTTGCGCGTGTCGGCGCTGTAGTCGTTGGTGAGGCCGACGCTGCCGCGCCACGGGCTCTGGTCCTCGACCTTCAGGTCGACGTCCATCGTGCCCGGCATCGCGCCCGGGCGCACCAGCGGCATCACCTGGCGCTTGGGGCCGCGGTTGAGCGCGGTGAGTTCGGCCTGGGCCTTGTTGAAGTCGGGCACGCCGCCCTCCTTCAACGCCGGCACCTGGTCGCGCACGTCGACGGGCGAGTTGTACTCGGCGCCCACCACGCGCACGCGGCCCACGCGGGTCTCGTTGACCTGCAGGAACACCACGCCCTGCGTGACCTGTTGTTCGGGCAGGTCGACGTACACCGACTGGTAGCCCGCCGCCTGGTAAGCCGCGAGCAGCGCGTCGCGCGCGCCCTCCACGTCCTTCAGCGTGCGTTCGGGGCCGAGGAAAGGCGTGACCGCCTTCTCGATGGCGCGCGCGTCGAGCACGGTGTTGCCGCGCACGATGTATTCGGCGATGTCGACCTTGCGCGCCGGCTCGGCGGCAGCCGGCGTCGCGGGTGCGGCAGCGGCAGCCGGGGCCGGCGTGGAGGGGGATGCGGGCGCCTGGGCCATGACCGCCTCGTGGGCGCCCAGGGCCATCACCGCCAGCCACACCGCTCTCCAGCAGGCCGGTGGGGCGTTCTTCTTCATGTCATGCATTTACAGCTCGGTTTTCAAAGATGAAGCTCGCGTGGCAGCGGCTCATGGTGGAGAGCCTTCATGTCGCTGCTGCGTACCGATACCTAGACGCACGGCGTGCGCGGCGACTGTCGTTTGTCACGAAAACTTCATCAAGAAATCGGCACGAGGCCCGGGAAGGCACGTTTCGCATGCATAAGAAGAAGGGCCTCCGCATGGGAGGCCCTTGTGTTTTCTTCGCGTGCGCGGGTAGCGCGAAAGTTCAGCGCACGGTCAACCTGCGCTCAACGCCTCAGCGCTTCAGCCCCCGCTGCTCGCCCGGCGTGAGCGACTGCATCTGCGCGGTGGTGAGCGCGCCCGCGCCGAGCACCTGCACCACGCCCTTGGGGTCGTAGGCCGCGCCGGTGCGCTCGCGGCCTGCACCACCGCCCTCGCCGCCCGGCGCCTCGTTGCCGAAGCCGAGCACGCGCACGGTGAACACCGACGGCAAGGCCTGGCGCTGCGCCGCGCGGTCGCGCTGCAGGGCGTCCTGCGCCGCCGTCGCGGCCTGCGAAGCGGCGGCGCTGGCGTTGGTGAGCGCGCCCACGTTCACCGCGGCCACGATCGGCACGCCGGTGGACTTGCCCTGCACCTGGATGTTCTCGGCATTGACCACGCGCAGCGCTGCCAGGTTCACGTTGCCCGAGACGCGGATGCCCGCCTCGCCGGCATCGATGGTGCCCAGCGGCGCGATCAGGTCGATGTCGCCCGGCGGCACCTCGGGGATCGGGTTCAGCGTGGCGATGCCGGCGCCGGTGTTCGGCGTGGTCGGCGACAGGCTGACGTTGCCGGCGTTGTCGTACAGCCGCCGCTGCGGCGTGTAGACCACGGTCGACTTGGAGCCGCGCCCGGCGTTGATGTCGCCTTGCGCCGACCAGGCCAGGATGCCGCCGCCGAAGGTGGTGAAGATGCGGCTCTGGCCCAGCAGGATGCTGTCCAGCGAATACACCTGCACTTCGCCCTCGCCCTGCGTGAGCACGCCCGATCCCTCGCCCGGCACGAAGCCGCCGTCCACCCCCACCAGCGTGCGGCCGCCCGGCGTGAGGATGTTCACGTTGCCGCCGAAGTTGGTGTGGATGCCGGCATCGAGCGCGTCGTACACGCCGATCTCGTAGGGCCGGCCCGCGGCGTTCCAGGCGTCGCGGCGCAGGTAGCTCTTGCCGGCCTGCGGGCGCTTGGTGAAGGTCTCCGAGCTCTGGTAGTAGTAGTTGGCGCTGCTGAACATCGTCAGGTCGCCCTGGTAGTGGCGCGCGATGCCGTCGCTGCCGAGCGCGGGGAACAGCGTGGCGATGGCCTCGCGTCCGCGCAGGTAGCTGCCACGGCGTGCACCGCCCTCCTCGTTGTACTCGCGCCCGCCGGCGCGCAGCTCGGCGTAGTACACGTTGCGCAGGTAGACCTGCTGCTGCTCCGGCGGCAGCGCGGCGAAGAAAGCGTGCGCGTCCATCGTCGCGGCATCGAAGTGGCGGCCCTGGCTGTTCTTGCCGCCGAAACGCTCGCCCAGCCAGTTCACGAGGTGCAGGCCCTCGGCCAGGCGGAACTCGCGCGCCAGGTCGCGGCGGGCACTACCGCCACCGCTCTCGCCGCCCTCGCTGCGCTGGCCGTCGATCTCGGCCTGCTTGCGCTGCAGGTAGGCCTGTGCGCCCGCTTCGTCGCCGCCGTAGCCGAACTGCTGCGCGAGCCAGCCGGCCAGCGTCAGGTGGCCGCCGTAGCTGTACAGCGCGGTGCCGGGCTGGTCGGCGAAGGGACGGCCGCTGTCGGCGCGGCGTTTCGGATCGAGGTAGCGCGCGGCGAAGCCGGCCCAGTCGGGCCCGTCGCGGCCCACGCCCACCGCCACCGAGATGCCGGCGCCGCTGCTGCGGTCGCCCGGCTTCACGTTGACGATGGCGCCCAGGCTCTTGAGCTCGCCCTTGTCGGCCATGTACAGGTCGCGCCCGGCGGTGATCGCCAGCTCGCCGGGGCCGGCGATGTGGAAGCTGCTGTTGCGGATGTCGCGCCCGGCCTCCACCACCGACACGTCGTCGGCATGGCGGTGCACGATCAGGTTGCCGCGCGCCGAGGTGGCGTTCAGGATCTGCGGCTGCGGCGCCAGCTCCGGCTTGCCGGGGAAATAGCGCGCGTACCAGCCCGCTGCTTCCGGCGGCGCGATCTCGGCCTGCCCCAGCGGGGTGCCGGCGTCGGTGATGTCGCGCCCGGCGCGGATCGCCACCGGCCCGGCGCCCTCGTACCAGAGGCCGTTGGGGGTCACGGCGCCGGTGTTGGAGCCTCGATAGAGGATCGAACCGGTGCGCAGCCCCACGATGTCGCCGTCCACCGCGTAGAAGCGCGACGGCGGCTGGCCCAGCGGCGCCACGTCGGCCACGCTCGGCGAGGTGAGCGTGAACAGCGGGAAGCTCATCTGCGTGCTCTGGCCGTAGAGGGCGACGGAGGACAGCAGGCCGTCGGCGGCCGCGTTGTGGATGCTCTCGCGCCCGTACCAGATCGGGCCGCCCAGCGCGGCGAAGCCCGGCTGGAAAGGATTCACCAGCCGCGACGGGTCGGCGCCCGAGGGCGTGATGGTGTAGCCCGAGGCATAGATCGAGTCGCGCGCCAGCAACTCCAGCTGTGCGGTGCGCTGCACCGCGAACTGCGGCCCGACCGGCGACGGTGCCAGCGTCAGGCTCCAGGGCGAGAACAGCGGTGCGTTGGTCGGGTCGCGCATGCCCGAGCTCGCATTGCCGTAGTACAGGCTGCCGCTGGCGGCCAACGCGCGCAACACCGCGGGGTAGACGAAGCGGCCGTCGGTGGGCTGGTGGTTGGCGTAATCGCCGAGGTCGGTCCAACCCAGCGTGGGCGTGAGGTTGCCGCCGGCACTGGCGAGATCGATCGCCGTCGACGGCGTCCACAGCGAGAACCAGCTCCAGCCTTCGCCCGCGTACTGCTTGCCGTTGGCGCTGAAGGGCGTGCCGTGGGTGAGCGTGGGCACGCGCCCCGGGTCTGCCACGCCGCCGAGCACCAGGTCGCCGCGCGCATCCAGCCGCACACCGGCGTCGCCGGGGATCACGACCGGACCGCCGGAGGCGATCGACGAGCCGGCGACGGAGGGATCGCGCGCACGCGAGTCCTTCGGGTCGGCCCCGCCGAAGCCCAGCTGGATGCCGCCCACCGCGCCGCTTTCCAGCCGCAGCGCGCCGCGCAGGTTGGCGAAGACCCCGTTGAGGTCCAGCCGCATGCGGTCGTAGCGCAGAGTGCTGCCGGCCTGCCAGCTGGTGGTGCTGGGCAGCGCGCGCACTTCGGGCGCGGGGTTCAGGGTGCCGCCGATGCGCACGTCCAGGTCGCCGCCGCCGGTCAGCAGCAGTTCGCCCGAACGCGTCACCCGGCCGGTGCTGCCCACCGCCAGGTTCAGCCCTTGGCTGCGCGAGACGTAGGTGGCGCTGAAGTCGCCCATCTGCTCCATCAGGCCGGCATGGCCGCCGGTCTCGAACACCAGGTTGCCGCCGCCCAGCGTGCCGATGCCGGTGAAGCCGACCAGGTAGGGCGCGAGGCCGGTGAGGTCGTACATCGCGCCTTCAGGGGCCGCGACGTAACTGCCGAAGTTGATCCACCAGGCGGTGGGCACGCCGTCGGCGCCCGGCGCCACGCTGCCGGTGCCCTGGCGCCACAGCCAGTTGCCCAGCATCGCGCTGGGATACTGCGTGCGGAACACGCCCAGCTCGTCGGTGGTGCGGCGCACGATGCCGCGCGTGCCGATCATGTCGCCGCGCGCATCGCCCTGCGCGCGCACCCGCAGGTTGCCGCCGTGGTCGGGGTACCAGGCGCGGTACAGGCTGCTGCTGTCGACGAGCTGATCGAACGGCGTGCTGTCGCCGAGCACCGTGCCCTTCGGCCCCTTGGCGCGCGGCAGATGGAAGTCGGCGTCGTCGGCGCGCGCCGGCGCGCGCGTGCCGGCGGTGTAGATGCCGTAGGGCGAGCGCTGCGTGAAGTCGTTGCCGGCCAGCAGGTCGAGGTCGCCGGTGCCGGTGCGCAGCACGCTGAACAGCGGCTGGCGCACCGGGTAGGACTTGTAGCTCCAGACTTCGGGGCTCTCGGACACCAGGTCGCAGTAACCCATGTCGCACAGGCCCCAGCTGACTTCGTCCGGCGTGAGGATGGCGCCGAACTCGCCCCATCCCTCGTCGGCGGCCTGCTGGTTCCAGCGCCAGACCTTGCCGCCGGAGACCAGCGACTTCGTGAAGCCATTGCCATAGTGCGTGTCGGCCAGCAGCAGGTCGCGCTGCTGCGCGCGCGGCTGCAACGAGCGGCTGTCGGCAGCCTGCGTGTCGGCGCCGGCCACCAGGCGCATCGACCACGACTGCGAGCCCTCGGCCAGCATCGGCGCGATGGCGAAGTTGCGGCCCTGGTTGCCGTCGGCATCGGCCAGGCGCAGCTTGACCGACGCCACGCCGCCGGGCAACTTGACCACCGTCTCGGCCGGGATGATGGCGCCGCGCTGCAGCGGCACCTGGCGCGCCAGCACCGGGCCGTTGTAGCGATAGAAAGGCGGATCGTTGATGTCCAGCACCGTGCCGTCCGGAAACGGCAGCGGCACGCCGGCCGGCCACAGCATCTGGCCGACCTTGGTCGCGCCCGCCAACCGCACGCCGGGGTCGAGCTGCGCGCCGGCGCCGAGCTTGAGCGGCTGGGCCAGCACGCTGCCCGCGGGCTGGATCACGTTGCCGGCCACATCGCGCACCGCGCCACCGAGCACGGTGCCCGCGGGCAGCGTGTAGTCCCCGGTCAGCACCGCGCGCACCGGCAGCACGGTGCCGGCGGCCAGGCTCATGGCCTTGAGCGGCGCGTTGAAGTTGAGCGCGCGCCCGGGCTGCAGGAAGGTGTCCTCGGCCAGCGTGACGACACCGCCGCGCGGCACCACCACGTCGCCGCCGAAGGGCACGCGGCCCTTGAGCAGCACCCAGCCGTCATCGTCGCGGGTCACCGGCAGCGCCGAGGTGTCGAAGCCGTCGTTGATGCTGCCGTGGATCTTCAGGTTGCCGCCCGCGCGCATCACCAGCGCGCCGGCCTCGCCCGAACCGTAGACGCCGGTGCGCTGCGTGCGCGGGTTGAGGCTGTCGTAGCGCAGGCCCGAGAGGTCGAGGTCGCCGTCGATCTGCAGGTCGCCGTCGGGCGTCCTGCTCACGATCTGCACGCCGGGGCGCAGGTGGAAGGCCTCGGTGTAGGCGCGCAGGCCGGCCAGCCGGCCGTTGACCAGACCGCCGTTGGCCAGCACGTTGCGCATGAAGGCCACGCTGTCGTCGTGCTTTTCGTTCAGGTAGGCCTGGTCGATGCGCTGGTAGGGCCGGCCGCTGATGTCGAGGTCGGTGCCCACGGGCGCGTCGTCGTAGCGGAAGAAGCCGTTGACGTTGATCGTGCGCGCGCCGTCGATGCGCTGCGTGCCGCCGGCGTCGATGGCGATGTCGCTGCCGTGCGCGCCACCCAGGCGCGGCGCGTTCAGCTCCACCGTGCCGAAGGCGCGCGGCGCGGCGTCGGTGCCGGCGCGCAGGTCCATGCGCGCGCCGTTCTCCAGCACGAGGCGGCCACTGCCGCTGTCGATCTCGATGACGGCGCGGTTGGGCGCCTCGATGGCCTGGCCGTAGCTGTCCACGCGCAGGCGCGTGCCGTGCGCATCGAGCAACGCATTGCCGCCGACGGTGACGCCGTCGCGCGCCGCCAGCCGGATGCTGCCGACCTGCACGCCGCTGGCGTCCACCTTGCCGGCCACGGTGAGATGGCCGCCGTCGACCGAGAGGTTGATCTCGCGCGCCTTCAGCTCGTCGCCCACCACGAGGTCGCCCTGCTTGACCTGGAAGCTGCGCTCGCCCACCACGCCGGTGTCGGTGAGACGGCGGTTCAGGCCGGCGAAATCGGCGATGCGCTGTGCGCGCAGGTCGATGCGCCCCGCCGCGTAGGGCACCCACGTGCCGCCGGCGTCGTACTCGCCGCTGCTGCCACCGGCGATACGGCCCAGCAGCTCGACCTGGCCGGCGCCGGCGTCCACCGCGGTGACGGCCAGCCGGCCGGCGCGGTTGTTCCGCGCCGAGAGGTCGATCTGCGCGCCCCCGGCCAGGCGCACGTTGCCCTTGCGGCTTTCGAGCTCGACGTCGCCGCCCCAGCTGTACTTGTCGACGTCGAAGAAGCTCAGCCGGCGGCCGGCCAGGTCCAGCCGTGCGCCGTCCTGCAGCTGCACGTCGCCCTCGGCGCGCAGCACCAGCTTGCCGCTGGGCAGCACCACCGCGGTGTTGACGGCCACACTGCGGCCGTCGATGGCGATCTCGGCACCGAGCGCGCGCGCCGCGTCGGCATCGGTCATCGCGGCGGGCTGCATGCCTTCGGGCGCGGCCACGCGCACGTCGCCGCCAGCCTTGTAGCGCATCACCGAGCCAGCGTCGCCGGTCAGGAGCGGCGTATCGATCTGCAATGTGCCGCCGGTGCGCACGTAGCCCTTGGTGGCCTCGTCCCAGCCGCCCTGCGACTGGTACACCGACAGCGAGCCCTTGTAGCGCGCCGTGACCTGCTCGCTGGCGTTCAGGCGCACCTCGCCGAAGCCCAGCGTCAGCCGGTCCATCTCGTGCACGGTGTCGGCGCGCATGTCGCGCGCCGCGCCCAGCTCGATGCGCCGCGCGTCGATCTGCAGCCGGCCGCTGCCGGTGCCCGCGCCGCCTGCGGCCACCAGGCCGGGCGGCGTGTTGGTGCCGTTCCATACCAGCACGTCGGTGTGGATGCGCGCCACGTCGTCGGGGCCGCCCCAGCCGTGGATGGCAGGCGTGGTCAGCACCAGGCGCTCGATCGGCGACTTGCCCGTGGCCTGATCGATGGTGGACAGCTGCGTCGTGCCGAAGAAGTTGACCGCGTCGCGCACGGTGAGGACCAGGTTCTCCAGCGCCGGCGCGCCGGTGCTGGTGTCGCCGCGCAGCAGGCGGTCGAGCACGGACTGGTTCAGCGTCAGGCCCGGCGGCAGCGCGCCGCGCGCGGCGGCATCGCCCAGCGCGCGCTCGCTGCCGACGTTGATGCCGCCCAGCGCCAGCACCAGGTTGCGCGTGCCGTAGCGCGAGCTTTCGCCCAGCGTGAAGGCCTGGTCGGTGGCGGCGGTGATGGTGCCCTCGGAGTACAGCCGCGCGCCGCCGCAGCGGGCGGTGCTGGCGCACACGCCGATGTCGATGCGCCCGGGGCCCGTTTCGCCGCCGCTCACCGCGCTCGGCGGCAGGATGTCGATCCAGCCGTTGGACACGGCCAGCACGCTGCGCACCCCTGGTCCGTAGATGTAGCCGCGGCGCGAATCCCAGGCCGCCGGGCCGCGGCCCAGCGTGTCGATGCCCGCGCCCGATTCGACGGTGATGCCGCCGTCGCGGCGGTCGGTGACCAGGAACACTTCGCCCGCGCGCAGCACCGCGCCTTCGCGCAGCACGATGTTCCAGGCGGCGCTGCTGAAGCCGAGGTCCCTCGCGTCCTTCAGCCGGTCGGCCGCCGTGGGGTCCTGCACCATCGTCCCCATGGGCGCGCCGCCGATGCCCAGCTGCGCGGCGCCGATGAGGTTGAGCGCGCCGGCATGCAGCGAGACCCCCTGGAATCCCGGCGTGGGTGCGGCGCCATCGGCCAGCACCTCGAAGCTGCGGGCGGTGCCACCGACCACCAGCGCCGTGCCGCCCATGCCGTCGCCCACCGTGGCGTAGCGCGTGGTGCCGGCGAAGCGCAGCGAAGGTACGCCAGCCACCGCGCCCGGGCTGCCCCAGTTGGCGAAATCCAGGCGCAGCGACTTCGCGTCGCGCTCCAGCAGCGGACGCGGCACGCCGTCGCGCATCGCCTGCGCCACGGCGAAGTCGGCATAGCCGGTTTCGTTGTACTGCGCGTAGGTGCGCAGCACGTCGGCCGGCGTGAACACCGCCTGCAGCGGCAGCGCGTCGCGGATGCCGGTGCCGGCCACGCCCAGCTGCGCGGGCGCGGTGTAGGAGCCATTGCGCATCGCGGTCGCGCTGCCCGGCGCGCCGACCTGCGGCGCCAGCCCGTTGAGCTCGACGCGGAAGGCGCCTGGCAGCAGCGCGTAGGTCGAGGGCATCAGCGTGTAGGTGCCCGCGGGCAAGCCGGGCACGCCGGCACCGAGGGTGATCTGCCGGCCCAGCGCCGGATCGCTCGCGCCCTTCTCGCCATTGAGCGGTGCCTGCAGCGGTTGCACGCCGGGCACGATGGCGTAGACCGGGTTGGTGGCCAGCGTGGGCAGTACGAAGCCCTTGCGCTGCGCGCCCACCTGCACCAGCGGGTGCATGCGCGCATCGGTGGAGCCGCCGCGGCCGGCCAGGAAGGCGGTGCCGGTGAGCGCGCCGCCGCCCGACATGTCGAGCACCGCGCCCTCGCGCACGTCCACCGCGTGGCCGGCCAGCGTGATGGTGGGGCCGACGCCGGGCACGCGGTACACCACGTCCTTGCCGTTGAAGAGGTAGCTCAGCCCGTCCTGCGTGCCGCCGTAGGGCATGAGCAGCCCGTCGGCGCTGACCGAGGTCAGGCTGCCCGGGTGCAGTTGCACGCTGCTGGCGACGGTGATGCTGCGCGTGTCGCCCAGCGTGATGCCGCCCAGGGGCGCGCGCAGCACGCCGCGCTGCTCGATATTCGCGGCGTGGAAGGTCATGGCGCCGAAGGCCGACTGCGGCGCGGCCGGCAACTCACCGGCCGGGCCCACGCGCTCGATCACCAGCCGGCGGTTCATGTCCAGCTCGACCTGGCGGGCTCCCCACTTGTCGATGACGTTGTGCTGGCCGACCTGCACCAGGCCGCTGTCGCCGGTGGCCGGATAGATCTGCGCCGCGGCCAGCGTGAGATCGCCCGGCACATAGAACCTGGCGTTGCCCGAGAAGCGCAGGTCGCCGCTGCTGCGCAGCAACGCCTGGTCGAAGGCATTGCGCTCCACGACGAGGTCCTCGGGCACGTTGCGCACGATGGTGCCGCGCACGCCCATCTGCACCATGCCCACCAGGTCGATGAGCTGCGCGTCCATGCGCAATGCGCTGCCGGCCGACACCGCCGGCACGCCCAGCGTGCCGGTGCCTTCGCCGGTGTTGCGCGAGCCGACCACCGGATGGGGCAGGATGTGGTCATCGATCTGGCGGCGCGTGGTGCCGGCCACGCGGATGTAAGGCGCGGCCAGCGCCACCCGGGCATCGGGCGCGGCCGTGTCGGCCAGTGCCAGCGCGGTAGTGGCCAGGCGCAGGCTCTGGCCCAGCGAGAGGTCGACGCTGCCGTCGAAGGACAGCATGCCGTGGCTGAGCAGCGAGAGGTTGTCGAAGCCGCCCTCGTGGATGCGGTCGACGCCGATGCGCGCCGTGCCGTAGGCCAGCGCGCCGTGTGCCTCGCCCGGACGCAGATCGACGGCATCGCCCACCGCGCTGCGGCCCTGCACCTGCGCCAGCAGCATCTCGCGCGGCACGCGCACCACGTCGTCGACCTTCGGGCCCTTCAGGCTGTAGCGCTCCACCGTGCCGTAGATCGGCGTATCGAGGTTCAGCGCCAGCATGCCGCCGGCCGCGCCTGCGCCGCCCGCGGCGGCGCGCATGTTGCCGTCCAGGAACAGGCCGCGGTAGGAACTGAGCGCGATGGTGCCGCCGTGGCTGGCGACCTCGGTGGCGCCACGGCCCGGCAGGTCGAGCGTGGCCGCCGTGCCCGAAGCCTCCAGGCGCGCGCCGGGGCGCAGCACCACGAAGGCATCGGCCGCGTCCACCTGCGTGGCGTCGAGCGCATGGCGTGCACCGATTTCGATGGTGCCGCCGTTGGCCACCTGGCCGTAGCGGTGGCCCCGCACGTCGGTGGCCACCACCGGGCGCGCGGCGACGTCGATCAGCGCGTGCTCGCCGATCCAGTACGAGCGCGCGTTGGCGATGCCGTCGGCGAGGTTGCTTTCATTGCCGGTGCCATGCGTGCCCGGCAGCAGCGCGACGCGCCCGCCCCAGGCCGAGAGCGTGCCCTCCACGGTGATCTGGCCGTTGCCGCGCAGCGTGAGCGCGCGGCCCGGGTCGAGCGCGACCTGCGCGCCCTCGCCCACCACCAGCGGCGAGCGCTGGTAGAGGGTGCCGGCTTCCAGCGTCAGGTCGGCGCCGGCGCGTTGCGTGAGCTTCTGCTTCACCGGGTCGTCCTGGTACACCGGCGGCGTCCACACCGGCAACGCGGTGGACGGATCGGCTCCCGTGGGCACCAGTCTGCCGGTGGCGAGATCGAAGCGCTGCACCGGCATGTGCACGTCCACGCGGGCGCCCTCCGCCACCGCCAGGCCGTCCTGGCCGCGCACGCTGTACTGCGCGAAGCCGCTGTGGAAGAGGCTCGCGTCGAGGTTCAGCAGCGGCTGCACCTCGACGGCGCGCGGCAGCGACTGGCCGGCGGCGATCAGCGTGCCGGCGGGCATCACGGTGTCGGCAGAAGCCAGCGTGCCGGCCTTGTACGACGTGGTCTTGGCCGGGATCGGCAGGCCCGAGGGGAACACGTCCCCGGGCACCACGTAGCCCTTGGCCAGCTCGGAGATGCCCACCAGCACGGTGCCGGCGGGCACGGTCTGGCCCGACTCGTAGGTATTGCCAGTGGCCGGGTACACCTCGGTGTCCGGGGGCACCACCCAGTCGGCGCGCGTGGTGAGGGTGCGCGTGGTGTTGACGGCGGGCTGCACGGCCTCCTTCAGCGCCACGCCCGGAAGCGCGCGCGACACCGTGATGGAGAAGTCCATCGGGATCACGCTGCCGGCCTCGATCAGGTAGTCGCCGGCCAGCCGCAGGTGCACGCTGCTGCTGCGCCCCGCGGCCAGCTGGCCGTCGCTGCCGGCGGACAGTCCGCCGATGCTGATCGCCGCGCCATTGGCCACCGTCAGCTTGCCGCTGCCCTTCACGCCGTGGCCGAGGATCTGGCCGTCCATGCGCAGCGTGCCGGGGCCCACGCCTTCGGCGCCGGGCTGGGCGGCCATCAGCGTCACGTCGCCGCCGCGCCCGCCGCGCAGTTCGTTGCCGGCCATGAGGGCCGCGCCGCCCGACACGTCGATCAGGCTGCGCGCGCCGAGCGCGATGTCGCCGGTACCGCGCACCGTCACCTGGCCGCCATCCACGTACGGCAGGCCCTTGATGCGATCGGGCGATTGCACGATGTTGCTCCACAGCCCGCGCGCGTCCAGCCGCACGCCCTCGCCCACCGCCACGCGCGGCTGGTAGCCGGTGGGCAGCGCGTCGGCAATGGAGATGTCGATCCAGCTACCGCCGTTGACGCTGGCGAAGCGGCTCACCAGATCGCCCAGCGCGATGCTGCCGCCCCGCGCCACCAGGTCCGCATCGACGGCCACCGTGGGTGCGTGCAATGCGATGGTGCCACCTGGTGCGACGGCGAGCGCGGACTTCACCGCCACCGTGTCGTTCGCATAGGCGGCGAAGCCGCCCAGGCGCTGGCGCTGCAGCCAGCCGCTGTCGATCCGCACGTGGCCCGCGAGGTCTTTCGGCATCGCCTCGCCGGCGGCCAGCGCATCGGCCAGCGTGTCCGGCGCCTCGGCCACCGTCACGCGGTCGACCCGCGCGGAGGGGCTGTCGCGCAGCAGTCCGGTGGGAGCGTCGTAGACCGGCGCCATGCTGCCGATGACCAGGCGCCCCGCCAGCGGCGCCGCGGCCTGCGCCTGGCGGTAGCTGTCCAGGCCGGCATCACGCTTGCGCTGCTGGCGCTCGCCCTGGAACACGGTGGCGTCGATGTCGCCTTCGAGCACGGCGGCGCGCGTGCCCACCTGCACCTGGCCGGCGTCGCGGCCGACGGTGTAGCCGTTTTCCAGGCGTTGGCGCGGCGCGATCAGCGGGTTGTAGAAGAAATCGGTGGTGTTCTTGCCCCAGCGCGCGTGCTCGCTCTCGAAGCCGCGGTACAGGCCGGCATAGGCGATGTCGGCCGGCGCGGTCGACAGGTTGTACAGGCGCCCGTCGGTGCCCTTGAGCCAGCTCTGCTGCAGCAGGCCGGTCTGCACGTCGAGCGTGCCGCCGGCCACGTTGATGCGCGAGCCGCGCTGCGTGACGAGCTCGCCGCCGGCAAAGCCCACCGTGCCGCCCGAGGCGGCCCATTCGCCGACGGTGTGGCCGTCGGTGTTCAGGTAGCCGCCGACTTCCAGCAGGCCGCCGCCGGTGTACCAGCGCTCGCCGTCGTAGCCGTTCACGCCCGGCGCCACGCGCACCAGGTCGCGGCGGTCGATCCACAGGTCCAGGTTGTTCAGGCGCTTGCTGTCGCGGTTGAGCGGGGCGTCGCGCTGCTCGTTGCCCTGCACGTTGACCTTCACGTTGTTGGAGGCCATCGCCACGCTGACGCCGACCGCGCCCGCCACGTCGATGACGGCGCCGCGCGCCACGCGGATGCGGCGCTCGGCACGCGCCTGCACCTGGCCGCCGGTGGCCAGGGCGAGCGAGCCGCCGTCGAAGTCGATGTCGCCGGCCGAGTCGATCTTCACCAGCGACTGGTCGCGCCGGTTGTAGCCGCCGTCGCTCAGGCGCATGGAATCCTTCAGCAAGGTGTCGCGCTGCACGTTCAGCGCGGTGGCGCCGTCGTTCTCCAGCACGATCGCGCTCACGCTCTGCGGCGCCAGCGTCACGCGCGCCCCGGCCTGGTCGCCCGCGTCGCCGGCATTGCCCAGCGCCCTCAGGTGGATCGTGCCGCGCGTGTTGACCGAGGTGCTGGACAGCAGCACGCCCTGCTGCTCCACCGTCTTTCCAACCAGCGTCACGTCGCCGGTGGTGGCCGCGATCAGGCCCGTGTTGCGCGCGCGACCGGCGATGCTGTGGGCCAGGCGCAGCGGATCGACCTCGTTGCCGCGGGTGCTCGAATCGCTGTTGCCGTCGGTGCCCATGCCCTTGCGGATCACGAAGGCGTCGCCGGCGGCCAGCACGGTCTGGCCGTTGGGGGTCGCGATGCTGCCGTGGTTGTGCGCCTCGCGCCCGGCCAGCAGCACGTAGCCGCCGCCCTCGGTCACGCTGCCAGGCCGGCGCGTGGCGATGCGCGCGCCCGGTTCCACCACCACGTCGGCGGTGGCGGCGCCGTGCGTGGCGCCGGTGGCGTTGAGCACCAGGTCGTTGGCCAGCGCCGGCACCGGGTTGCTGCCCTGCGTTTCGCTGTACAGGCCCTTCCTGAACTGCGCATCGGTCATGCCGACGGCAGCGGCCACGAGGTTGCGCGTGTCGACCTGGCTGCTGCCGCTGAACACGATGCCGTTGCGGTTCACGACCATCACCGTGCCGTCGCCCTGGATCTGCCCCTGGATCTGCGAGGGCCGTGCCTTCGGGTCGTTCACGCGGTTGAGCACGGCCCAGCTGGCCTGCTGGTCGAACTTCACCGTGGTGTTCTTGCCGACGTTGAAGGTCTCCCAGTTGAGGATCGCCTTGTCCGCCGTCTGCTCGACCGTGACCACGGTGCGGCCCGCTGCCTGCCGCTGCGAATCGGGCGTGAGCGGGCGCGCGTTGTGCCAGCCGGCGGTGAACGCGTTCGTGTCGACCTTCAGGCCGCCTTCGGTCAGGCCGTCGGGCACCGACGGGTCGTTCTGCGTCGCCGCCGCGCGCGCCGCGGCCTGGGCCGATTGCTGCGCGGCGATGGCACGCGCCGCCAGGTTCAGGTTGCCGATGGACTGCTGCAGCTGCTCGTTGGCGCGCCGCTGTTGCGCCTGCGGCCCCGCGAGCATCGCGGCGGGCATGCCGTTGGGCAGGCGGCCCGTGGCGAGCGCCGTGCCCTGCGCCATGTTCTTCTGCGCCATCCAGGCGCCGCTGAACGCCTGCTGCGCGTGCGCTCCGTCGAACGCGGCGCCACCGGCCAGCAGCAGCGCGATGGCGCGCACCAGCGGCGTGAGGCGCACCTGCACGCCTGCAAAGCGATAGGAAAGAGAAGAAGAGGACGCGTTCGGCGGATTGCGCCGGGACACCGTGCGGCGGCTGCTGCGTTGCATGCGGACTTCCATGGGTTCGTGTTTCGTTGCTCGATCGGGGCCACGAAGCGCAACGGCCCGTGGACTACCGAGCTATGACAGCGAAGGTCCGGCGCGACTGCACCATGTCACGAAATCTTCACGAACGCGCGATTCGGCCCACATCCGACACCTGTCAGGCCCCCTCAGGCACTCGCGGCGCCCAGCAGCACGATGCCCCCCGGCAGCTGCGTGAGCTCGGCGCCGTAGACGTCGCGCACCAGGAACGCCACGTCGTCCAGCCGGTCGATGGAGAAGCTGGCCTGCACGCGGCTGCGGCCCAGCGCCTCGCTCGTGAGAATGAGCCGGCCGTGGCGGTAGCGATTGACCTCCGCCACCACGTCCGACAGCGGCACCTGGTCGAACACGAGCTGGCGCCGCCGCCATGCGATGACGGGGCCGGTGTCCACGCCCGTGACCACGCCGAGCCCGGCGGGGCCGTAGCGCAACTGCCGGCCTGCATCCAGCCGCGCCTGCTGGGCGCCCTGCGCCACCTCGAGCTGGCCCGCCAGGCAGGTCACGCAGACCTCGCCGTCGAGGTGACGGATGTTGAAACGCGCACGCACCGCCGACACCACGCCGCCGCCCGCCATCACCGTGACGCGCGACGATGCCGCGCCGCCGGCCAGCACCTCGGCTTCACCCGACACCAACTCGATGCCGTCGCCTTCCGTCGCCGCATTGCGTCGCAGGTTGATGCGCGTCTGCGTGTTCATCTGCAGCACCACGCCGTCGCCCATGGCGACCTCGCGCTGCTCGCCAGTGCCGGTGCGGTAGTCGGTGCCCCACTCGGTGACCGACGGCCACAGCGCCAGCGGCGGCGACACCGCGAGGTAGGCGACCGACGCCGCCACCGCGCCGCCCAGGAAGGCGCGGCGCCCGGGCATCGGCCGACGGCGGGCGGCCTCGCGCAACTCTTGCTGACGCACGCGCTGCGCGGCCGGCGCCATGGCCTGCCACACCTCGCGCGCCTGCACGAAGGCCTGTGCATGGTCGCGGCTGCGCGCGCACCAGCGCCGGAAGGCCTGGGCGTCGTCCTCGTTCGCCTGCTGCGAGCCGAGCCGCACCACCCAGGCTTGCGCTTCGCGTTGCAGGGTCTTCATGGCGTCGGTCGCTCCGGATTCTTCAGCGGTCATCATGTGCAGACTGTTTTCCGGCGCCGGGACCGAAGCGCTGGATGAAATCCCGACCCAGCCGCTCGCAGCAATGTTCCAGGCCGGCGCGCAATTCCTTCTCGACGGTGCGCGCCGACACGCCGTAGCGCGCCGCGATGTCCTTGTGCGGCATCTCGTCGATGCGCGCGGCCAGCACGATCGCGCGGCGGCGGCGCGGCAGCTCGGCCAGCGCACGCTCCAGCGCCTCGAGTTCGTTGCGTGCTTCCGCGCCGCGCGCCGGGTCGGCCGCTTCGTCGGCCATGTCGTACAGCGCCTCGACCTCGCCCACGCTCAGCAGCCGCGAATTGCTCTTGCGCTGGTCCTCGGCCACGTTGAGCGCGATGCGGAACAGGTAGGCCGAGGGGTAGCGCACCGCGCTGCGCACGGTGGAGTTCTCCACGCGCAGGTAGGCCTCCTGCAACGCGTCGTTGGCCAGGTCTTCCGAGCCGAGGCGGTGGTGCAGGTGCTTGCGGAACTGCGCATAGCGCGCGAGAAACAGCGCGCGCAGCGAGGCCTTGATCGATTCGGACATCGCGCCTCAGCTCGCGGCGCGTGCGCCGAGATAGGGCCGGCAGTCGCGCGCGGGGTCGGGGCGCGGGGTCAGCAGCAGGGTCACGGGCTGCGCCAGCGCGGGCGGCGGCGCCTCCAGGCCCAGGCCGCTCCCGCGCAGGCTGGCCAGCACCGCGGCATCGCGCGACGGCACGCCGCTGCCTTCGAGCAAGCGCGCGTCGCTGACGCCACCCACCGGATCGATCCACAGCTGGAGCGCCAGCCGGTAGCGGCCGAAAGCGTCGGGCTGGGCGATGCACAGCACGCGCGTGATGGCCCGTTGCAGAAGGCCCGCATAGGCCAGCGAAGCCGGGCCGTTCCCGGCCAGTGCGGTATTCGCCGTGGTGTGCGGTTCCTGGAGGTCGGCGGCGGAGGTCTTCACCGGCACGAGCGTGAAGGCATTGGCGCCGGTGTAGCGGGCCGCCAGACCGCTGCCCGCGAGCATGCGCTGCAGCGCCTCGCGCGGCGCGAAGTCGCCCTGCACCGCCGCGGCTTCGCGTCCGCGCGTGAGGCTGCTGGCCACCAGCACCGAATGCCCGGTGATGCGGCCGAAGACGGCAAGGGACGCTTCCAGCGGCTGCGCCGGCAGGTCGAAGCGCACGACCTCGGCGGCGTTCTGTGCGGCGGCCAAGCGCGCGGCCAGCATCAACGCCACGACCAGGCACCAGGACAGTGTCAGGGCACCGCCCGATGCGGAAGTGTGTGTCATTGGCGGTGGGAACAACGGGAAAGAGTGCTGGGGGGCTGGCGCGTGCAGGGGCGAGACTATCCACCGCGGATGACCGACATGTGACGTTTGGTATGCACCCTGCGCCGCTGTCTTCTGACTGACTTGCAAGCGGCCTAGACTGCCGCGCTCCGAGCGACGACAAAGGGTGCATCCGCATGAATTTCCTGTACGGGATGGCCGCCGCCCTGATGTGCGCACTGGGCGGCCAGGCCGCGGCGCAGGCCACGCACACGCAGACAACCAAGGCCGGGGACGCCGGCGCCGACGCCTGCGTGGAGGTCACCGTCAACGGCGAGCGCACGCCCTCCTATGCATGCCTCACGCAGAAGCTGCAGCCCGAGAGCGCCGCGCGCGGCCCCGGCGACGCGCAACCGGGCATGGCCTCGGAGGCGATCGTTCAGCGCCCCTCGAACCAGCTCGGCCTGTTCAACCGCGCGGCGACCGGGCACCGCATGGGCAACACCTTCGGTACGTCGGTGTATCCGCAACGGCCACCGCCGGTCGTGCCGTCGTCGCCGTTGATACCCGCGCGCTGAATCCAGCGCGAGGGCCCTGCGTCAGGCCATGGCGCCCATCTCTTCCATGAGCTCTTCCTTGCGCTGCGCCAGCTGCTCGCGCATCGCCACGAGGTCCAGGCCGCGCGCCGCGCGTGCCTTCACGAACATCTCGTTGCGCTCTTCCTTCACGTGGTGGTCGATGTACTCGCCCAGCACGATCACCTTGGCGTCGAACTTCCGGTCGATCTCGGTGGCGTCCTGGATCTGCGCGATCAGCTCCTTCGCGCTGGCGTGTTCCACCTCGGCTTCGTCGAGCAGGTCGGTCTCCTTCAGGGCCGCGCGCAGGGCCGGGTAGAAGATCTCTTCCTCGATCCGCGTGTGGACCGTGAGCTCCATGCAGATCTCGTTGGCCAGTTCGCGCTTCTTCTGTTCTGACGAGGCGGCGTGCGATTCGGCCAGCTCGCCGTAGGCCTTGAACATCTTCTTCACGTGGCGGTGGTCGGTGTCGAGAAAGCTGCAGGCATCGGGTTCGTGGCGTCGGGTCGTGGGCATCGCGGGCTCCATGGGTTGAAGGAATGATGAGAGAGACGGAGATCGCACGATGGAATGTGCGCAGCCCACGCAACGTAGGAATGCTTCGCACCCTCTTGGCGGCGCACCGCGCAGGCCGCAACAACTCGCAACGCCCCGTCGCGCGTCGCACCACCGCTCAGATGAAGGGCACGCCCCCCGTCACCGCCACGGTGGCGCCCGAGATGTAGCTCGCCTGGTCGCTGGCCAGCAGCACGTACACCGCCTGCAGCTCGGCCGGTTGGCCGGGGCGCTTCATGGGTGTCTGCAGGCCGAAGTTCTTCACGCGATCGGGCGGCAGGGTCGAGGGAATCAGCGGCGTCCAGAACGGGCCCGGCGCCACGCAGTTCACGCGGATGCCTTTCTCCGCCAGCAGCTGCGCCATGCCGCCCGACAGGTTCTGGATCGCGCCCTTGGTCGCGGCGTAGGCCACGAGCGTGGCGTTGGGCTTGTCGGCGTTGACCGAGGCGGTGCTGATGATGGCGCTGCCCGGCTTCATGTGGGCCACGGCGGCCTTGCACAGGAAGAAGTTGGCATAGACGTTGGTGCGGAAGGTGCGATCGAGTTCCTCCGCCGTGATCTCGTCGAGGTTCTTGTGCGACATCTGGAACGCTGCGTTGTTCACGAGGATGTCGAGCCGGCCGAAGCGCGCCATGGCGGTATCGACCAGATGCATGCAGTGGGCCTCTTCGCAGATATCGCCGGGCACGGCCACGCAGGTGCGCCCTGCCCCCTCGACGAGCCGGACGGTGGCCTGCGCATCCTCTTCTTCCTGCGGCAGGTAGGAGATCAGCACGTCCGCGCCTTCCCGCGCGTAGGCGAGCGCGACAGCGCGGCCGATGCCGCTGTCGCCGCCGGTGATCAACGCGGCCTTTCCCTTGAGCTTGCCGGAGCCGACGTAGGAGGTCTCGCCGAAATCCGGCCGCGGGTCCATGGCGGATTCCAGGCCCGGGGGCGTCTGCCGGGGCGTGTCGAACGGGGGCCGCAGGACGGCTACATGCCCCTGGAGGCCGGCCGTGCGTACCTGCGTGACCTGCCCGATGCGGAGTTCCACGCGTTCGACGACGGTGGGCATTGGCTGCTCGAGACGCACCTGGCCGAGGTGCTGCCGCCGCTGCGCGATTTCCTGGGGCGGTACCTGCCGGCTTCGGCGGCGGCATCCGCCAGGACGACCGCAGGCGCGCCGCCATGAGCGTCGCCACGATCGCGCGCATCTGGCGCGGCCGCGTCACCCGCGAGCGCGCCGATGCCTACGAACGCTACCTGCTGGCGGAAGGCATTCCGCCGCTGCGCAAGACAGCGCTCGCGGTGCAGCTGTTTCGCGAAGACCGCGTCACCGACACCGAATTCGTGACGACCTCGTACTGGCCCGACGTGGCCGCCATGAGCGCATTCACCGGTGGCGACCCGAACGTGGTGCACCACCTGCCGCGCGACCCGGAGTTCCTCATCGCGCTGCCCGAGCGGGTCGAGGTGCTGCGCATCGTCGTCGATACGAAGGTCTGAGGCGCGGACCCGGGCAGCCCGACCCAACTGGTGGACCTTTCCTACAGCGCGTTGCTGCGGTCACCGATGCGATGGCCCCGCCGATGGCGCGACACCCGATGCATGCACCTTGTTCAGGTGCCGGATGAAAGGAACACGCCATGAGTCGAACATCTGCAAGACAGCAAGCCAGGAACGACGACCGGGAAAACTCGCGTCTGTTCTTCTACGGCGCAGGCGTGGCGCTTGTCGTATTCATCGGCGCGCTGCTGTATTTCTATGCGGTCGATCGACGCGGGGAAGGGCCCATGCACGAGGGCACGCCGCCTGCGGTGCAACAGCAAGCGCCGTCGAGTGCGCCGCCAGCGGCGCCGGACGCACCGACGCACCAGGGCGCGGGCCCTTCGACCGCCCCTTGAATGGCGCTTCCGATGACACACCCCATGCAGGCCGGCCCCCGGCCCCCGTT
>NZ_QXMN01000120.1:0-2959 GCF_003581445.1 Acidovorax cavernicola
GTCGGAAACACGCCGACACCGCCGCCCGCGGACACGTCGCGTGGCCGGGTGGTCAACAGCACGATGAAGTCGACCGCGACGGAAGCGACCTACCCGATCCAGGTCTACCTGCCGGCCGGCTACGACGGTGCCACCGCCAGCTACCCCACGATCTACATCACCGATGGCGACGCCGTCTACAACCAGAGCGTGACGCGCTTCCAGAACTTCACCGACATCCTCGAGAAGGCGGGCAAGAAGGCCATCGTGGTCGGCATCGGCGGCACGTCGCGCCGCAACACCGACTACCTGATGCCGGGCGCCAAGGCGTACCACGACTTCCTCTCCAACCAGCTGGTGCCGCATGTCGAATCGAACTACCGCGCCAACCCGGCCAAGCGCATGCTCTCGGGGTTGTCGAATGGCGGCGTGTTCACTGTGATCGCGTTCTTCACCGAAGGCGCAGCGGGACAGTTCACCTTCCAGTACTTCTTCGCCTCCGACCCGCCCGCCGCTGGCGCGCGCAGCCAGCTCGATCCGCTCGAAAGCCAGATGTACGCCAACAGCAGCGCGCGCGACATTCCCGTGACCCTGCTGCTGGGCTATGCCATCGGCAACGTCGGCGGCCCGGAGATCACCGCCCTGCGCGACCAGATCGCAGCGCGCAATTACAAGGGGCTGCAGCTGAGCGTGAAGGGCTACGAGGGTGGCCACACGCAGATGGACCTGCCGTCGTTCCAGGACATCGTGGCGCGGTTCATCGATTGAGGTTCGACACGTTGCCTCAGGGTTTTTCCTGACCCTGGGCGTGTCGATTCGCAGCCGGCTCATCCGACGTCATCACAGAGGGTCGTCCTCTGTTCTTCAAAGGAGAAAGCAACCATGGCCGCCAACACCGTTCGCCTGCACCGCGTGCTGCGCACCACCCCCGACAAGCTCTACCGGGCCTTCGTACAGGCCGGCGCATTCGAGCGCTGGCTGCCGCCTTTCGGATTCACCGGCAAGGTCCACACCATGGAGCCCGTGGTGGGCGGCGCGTGGCGCATGTCCTTCACCAACTTCGGCACCGGCCACAGTCACTCGTTCGGCGGCAAGTACCTGGAACTGGTGCCCGGGCAGCGCATCGCCTACGACGCCAGCTTCGACGACCCCCACCTGCCGGGCACGATGAAGACCACTGTGACCCTGACCGCGGTGTCCTGCGGTACGGACATGTCCGTCGTGCAGGAAGGCATTCCCGACGTGATTCCCGTCGAGATGTGCTACCTGGGCTGGCAGGAGTCGCTGATCGCGCTGGCCCAGTTGGTCGAGCCGAACATTCCGGGCTGAGGCCTCAAGCCAACGTCACCCGCGCCGTGCTTCGCAGCCGGCAAATCCTTTGAGCCCAGCCAGCTCGTCGAGGATCGGGCACTCCGGCCGCTCGTCACCTTCACAACAATGCGCGAGACGCTCCAACAGGCGCTTCATGTGCGCGAGCTCTTCGATGCGCAAGGCCAGGTCATCGGCCCGCTCGAGCGCGACGCGCTTCACATCGAAGCTCGCGCGGCGCCCGTCCTGCCACAGCGCGTGCAGCTCGACGACTTCCGCCGTGTCGAAACCCAGCGTGTGTGCCCGCCGCGCAAAGCGAAGTGTCGACACGGCACGTTCGTCGTAGCAGCCACCGCTCGCCGTGTCGTCCAGCAGTCCGAGCGATTCGCAGTCCTGCAGCAGCTGCGCCGACGCACCGGAGCGCGCCACCACGTCGGCAAGGGACAAGCGCGCCGCAGGGGTCGGCGCCGTGGAATGTTCCATGGGGTTCTCCTTCGAGCCAAAGCGCAAAGTCTCGACCTTCACACCATGGAAGAGTCAAGCGCAGGTGATGGCATGACCTTGGCGTGCAAGGGGTCAGGCTTTCGCCGCGTTTGACCTTCACACGATGCGAAGCTCGAGACTGGGAGCCATTCTTTTGAAAGGACTCCCATGCAAGCGTTTGAAATCCAGTCGATGACCTGCGGCGGCTGCGCCAGCCATGTCACCCGCGCGGTCAAGAACCTCGACCCGCAGGCCCGGATCGAGGTGGATGTGAAGCAAAGAACAGTGCGCATCGACACGACCGAAGACCGCCCCTCGCTGGTGGCAGCGTTGACGGAAGCCGGCTATCCGCCGAGCCCTTCGGCCGACTGAAATGCAGGGCAATGCGGCGTGCGAACCGGAGCGCTCCGGTTCGCTGTCATGCCCTACTTGAAGATCCGCACGATGGCGTCGTCGAACGCCAGCACGTCCGTGCCGACGTGGGTGGAGTTGAACTCCGTGTCGATGAGTTGCAGCCCCACGTAGCCTCGCTCGGACATCCGCTTGTACATCGCCTTCACCGGCACTTCGTTGCAGCCGCTGGCGCAGTGCGCCAGGATCAGCGTGACGGGCAGCGGCCGGCCGGCCAGCGCGTCGAACATCTTCTTTTCAAGCGCGTTGTTTTCGGCCTCCTGCTGCCAGAAGGCGGCCTCGATGGAAATGAAGTACGAGAACACGAGGTTGTCCGGCGCCTCCAGGAACAACGCCGTGGCCGCGAGGTTGCCGCTGGTCGACAGGCCGGTGAGCATGCGTTTCTTCGGGTCGGCGCGGTACTTCGATTCGATGAACGGCACCAGATCCTTCGTGAGGAAGGTGTGGTAGGCGTTGGCGCCCGGAAAGTTGTAGTCCTCCTGCCGGCGCGCGGTGTTGCCGATACCGACCAGGATCGCCTTGGTGCCGCGCTTGAGCAGCACGTTCTTGAGGTTCGTGAAGCGCGTGTCGGGCAGGCCGTTGGTCGCGTCGCCGTCGAAGGCATAGATGATCGGCACGGCATCGCTGCTGCTGTCGTAGGCCGCAGGAATGAAAACCTCGATCGGGTAGCGCACACCGTTGACGCTCGACGTCAACGTGTCCGCCACCACGCGGCCGTTGGCCGCAGGCGCCGGTTGCACGGGTGCCGTGCCGGTCGGCGGCAGGATCGGCACACCGC
>NZ_QXMN01000121.1:0-2925 GCF_003581445.1 Acidovorax cavernicola
GGCCGAGGAGTTGATACAGCAGATTCGCGCCGGCGACCTGCCTGTCGGCGCGCTGCTGCCGACGGAAATGGCGCTGATGGCGTCTTATCAGACCAGCCGCAACACGGTGCGCATGGCCTTGCAGCAGCTGCAGGCGCGCGGTCTGATCTCGCGGCGGCGCAACCGCGGAACCATGGTCGAAGCATTGCCCGGAGGCGTCGCGACCTTCACGCAATCGCTGTCGTTCGACAACCTGGTCACGCTCGCCAGCGCCGCGCAGCGCACGCTGCTCGGATCGGCCGATGTCGTGCTGGACACGGCCACGGCGAAAGCGCTGCAATGCCAGCCGGGCTCGCGCTGGTATCGCCTGTCCATGGTGCGCAGCGTGCCCGGCAAGGCCAAGCCGCTGGGCTGGACCGATGCCTACATCGATCCCCACTACCGCCAGGTGGGCGCGCTGGCCGAACAGCAGCCGGGCAAGCTGCTGGCCGACATCATCGAAACCGAGTTCGGCCGGCGCATTGAAAGCGTGGAGCAGACGGTGTCGTGCTGCTCGGTCACCGAGGACATGGCGCAGACGCTGGGCACGGCCCGCGGCACGCCCGCGCTGCGGGTGCTCAAGCATTACCGCGACGCGGCGCGCGCGCTGGTGATCGTGACCAGCAGCCTGTATCCGGAAAATCGCTACTCGATCGTCACGACGCTGGCGCGCAGCGCCTGACCAGGCCTGCCCCGGATTTTTAGCGGCTAAAACGGCTGCATGCCGGGGCCGTGCCGATGCGGGCTGGCCGCGCGCCGCCGCAGCGTTCTTGCCGGCGCCTATCGCCGCCCGGCTGTGAACCAGCTGCCCGATGCGACCGACCAGAGGATGAGCAGCCCGTAGGCGGCCATTGCCGCCGCGCCGAGCGCAAAGAAGGCCGTGAGCGCGCCCGTCGCGACGAGCACCGCCCAGCCGAGTCCGGCGTAGAGGCACAGGCGCAGCGCGCCGGCCAGCAGCGGCCACTTCAGGCGCCCCGCGCCCTGGGAGGCGAAGTAGAGCGCGATGCCCATCGCAAAGAAGCCATAGAACGGCCCGGCGATGCGCAGGTACTGCGCGCCGGTCTCCAGCATGCGCTCGTCGCTGCCGAACAGCCTGAGCCAGGCCTCGGGCCAGAGCGCCGCCGTGAGGCCCACGGTCTCGCCGATCGCGAAGGCGATCGCGCCGCCGACCAGCGCGATGCGGCGTGCGCGTTCGGGCTGGCCCGCGCCCAGGTTCGCTCCGACCAGCGCGACCATGGGAGCGCCCAGGCCGAAGGCAATGGGGATCAGCAGATATTCCAGCCGCGCGGCCGTGGCATAGCCGGCCAGGGCTGCGGAGCCTGCATGCGCGCCCACGATGGCGGCCGTCGAGGCGATCAGGCCGTTGGTGAGCAGGGGGTTGATGCAGGCCAGGCCGCCGACGGTGAGAATGCTGCGCATCGGCGCCCAATGCACCGGCCCGGCACGCAGCTTCGCGGCGTTGCGCTCGCCGGCGCAATACCAGGCCAGCACCAGCGTGCCGATGGCGTAATAGGCCACCAGCGCCCAGGCGCCGCCCACGACGCCCAGTGCGGGAATCGGCCCGAAGCCGAAGATCAGCGCCGGGCAGATGGGAATCAGCAGCAGCGCGCCGCCGCAGATCACGGCGCCGGGCAGCAGCATGTTGCCCGTGCCGCGCACCACGCTGGCCAGGGCGTTCATGGCCCACATCAGCACCAGCCCGGCGAACACCACCTGCCCATAGTCCCGGGCCACGGCCAGCGCCGCGCCGCGCGCGCCGAGCAGATGGAACAGCGGCGTGCTGAACCCCATCAGCAGCAGCGTGAAAACCAGGCCCACGGCAGCGCTGAGCACGACCGCATGGCGCGCCAGCGCATCCGCGAGCGCCGCGTTGCCCGAGCCGAGCGCGCGCGCCACGGCCGCCGAGATGCCGCCGCCCAGCGCGCCCTGCGACATGTTCTGCATCAGCATCAGCACGGGCACGACCACGGCGACGCCGGCCAGCACATCGGTGCCGAGCTTGGCCAGAAACCACATCTCGATCAGCCCGGTCGAAGCCTGGGCGAGCATCATCAGCATGTTCGGCCAGCTCATGCGCAGTATCGTCGGCAGGATGGGGTCTTGCAGCATGCCGCGCACGCGCGGGCTGGCTGGTGGCATGCGAGGTACGACCCCCTGAGCGACATTCATGGATTGCTTTCCGGATAGTGTTGCATATGCAATATTTGCAGATGCAATATATCACGCGCAAAGAGCCGCCAACGCCCATGCCGCGGGCTAGCCGCCAGGCCCTGGCCCGTTATCCGGGGCAGGGCGCTGTCTGCCCGCGGCTTACTTGACGGCCGCGATCGCGTCCAGCGTCTTCTGGCCGAACTTGGTCGCGAACTGCTTGTAGGCCGGGGCCAGGGCGGCGCGGAAGGCCGCCTGGTCGACTTCGCTCACGACCTGCACGCCGTGGCGCTTGATCTCCTCGACGCCGCTCTTCTCGACGTCGTCGACGAACTTGCGCGAGGCCAGGCTGCCGGCGCGCGCGCCGTCGACAAAGGCCTTCTTCTGCGCATCGTTGAGGCCGGACCAGACCGAGGGGGCGACGATCAGCACCATGGGCGCATAGACATGGCTGGTCAGCGACAGGTACTTCTGCACCTGCCAGAGCTTGGCCGAGGTGAACACCGAGACCGGGTTCTCCTGGCCGTCGATGGTGCCCTGCTGCAGCGCGCCTATGACTTCGGGCCAGGACATGGGCGTGGGCGACATGCCGAGCTGGCGGAAGGCGGTGATGTGGGTCTGGTTCTCGGTCACGCGGATCTTCAGCCCCTGGGCGTCCGCGGGCTTGACCACCGGGCGCTTGTTGTTGCTGAGGTGGCGAAAGCCCTGCTCGCCCCAGGCCAGCGCGATCAGGCCGCGGGCGCGGAACTTGGCCAGCAG
>NZ_QXMN01000035.1:0-66056 GCF_003581445.1 Acidovorax cavernicola
CCCCTTCCGGGGGAGGGTCGGGGTGGGGGCACGGCCTTCGCGCATGCACAGCGTTTGCAAGCGCCGCGAGCCCCCATCCCAGCCTTCCCCCGGGAGGGGAAGGAGCAATACGGGGCGCGCTTGAACACGCGGTGCTGAACTTACCCGCACTGCGGACGCATTCGAAGCGCGATCCGCACCTTCATTCGTCGTCGGCGTTGTTTCCCGTCAGAGACAAGACCTCTTCGACAAAAGCCTCGAAGCGCGGCAACACAGCCGGAAGTCCTTCAGGAGACTCCCCCTCGCCCGCATCGAAGAAATGCGGTGCATCGGCGGCAATGGACACCCACTCCCCGCCTTCGAACAACAACCCCAGATAGCCATCCGCCGTCGGCAGATAGAACAGCCCCGCGCTGTCGAGCGTGCGCTGGCCTTGTTGAGCCTCGCCGCGCCCCCAGCGCACGCCGTGGTGCGCCAGGTGATCGGTGATCCAGCCGTCGCACACGTGCGTGTCGCGCCAGCTGCCTTGTGCATCGAATACGGCCAGCACGGGCATGGGCGGCGTCCGGGTTACTGCAGGAAGCTGGGCTTGGCGTAGCCCTGGAACTTGCTGTCGACCACCGCCTTGAATTCCTTCGAGCGGTAGGCGTCGGCGAGGTCCTTGGCCCATGCGGCGTTCTTGTCGGCGGTCTTCACGGCGACCACATTCAGGTAGTAGTCGGGCGTCTTCTCGAGCACCACGGCCTCGGTGAGCTTCAGGCCCGACGAGATCGCGAAGTTGCCGTTGACGATGGCGTATTCGGTGTCGCCCAGCGAACGCGGCAGCTGCGCGGCTTCGAGCGGAATGAACTTCAGCTTCTTCGGGTTCTCGGCCACGTCACGCTCCGACGCGCGCAGCGGGTCGATGCCGGCCTTGATGGTGATGAGCTTGTTCTGCTCCAGCAGCACCAGCGCGCGCGCCAGGTTGCTCGGGTCGTTCGGCAGCGTCACGCGGTCGCCCTCCTTCACGTCGGCCAGCGTCTTGCGCTTGGTCGAGTACACGCCCATCGGTGCGATCGGTCCCTGCACCAGCTCGGTCAGGTCGAGCTTCTGGTCGGCCGCGAACTTCTTCAGGTAGACCAGGTGCTGGAAGAAGTTGGCGTCGAGCGAGCCCTGCGCCAGCGCGAGGTTGGGCTGCACGTAGTCGTTGAACTCGACCAGCTTGACCTTGTAGCCCTTCTTTTCCAGGATCGGAATGATGCCGGTCTTGAGCTGGTCGGCGTTGGAGCCGGCGGTGCCGCCGATCACGAGGTTCTTCTTGGCGTCTTGCGCCTGCGCCGACAGCGAGAGGCCGCCGAGCGACAGCGCGGCGAGGGACAGGGCGAGGACGGAACGGCGCAGCAGTGCGGTTTTCATGGAATGAGCAAGGAAAGAGAAAGGGAAGAAAGAGAGATCAACGCTTGTCGAGCCGGCGCGCCGTGGTGTTGCCCACGAACTGCAGGATCTGCACCAGCACCACGAGCAGCGCCACGGTGAGCACCATCACGTCGGTCTGGAAACGGTAGTAGCCGTAGCGGATGGCCAGGTCGCCGATGCCGCCGCCGCCCACCACGCCGGCAATCGCCGAGTACGACAGGAAGCTCACGGCCAGCACGGTGAGCGCGAGCACCAAGCCCGAGCGCGCCTCGACCACCAGCACGCGCCAGACGATCTGCAGCTCCGAGGCGCCCATGGCATGGGCCGCCTCGATCACGCCGCGCGGCACCTCGCGCAGGCACTGGTCGACCAGCCGCGCAAAGTACGGAATGGCCGCGAACGACAGCGGCACCGCGGCCGCCAGCGGGCCGATGGAGGTGCCGGCGATCACCCGCGTGAACGGCACCAGCGCCACCAGCAGGATGATGAACGGGAAGGAACGCACCGTGTTCACGATCCAGTTGAGCACCAGGAACGCCGGCTTGTTCTCCAGCGACTGCCCCGGCCCCAGCAGGAACAGCAGGATGCCCAGCGGCCCGCCGATGAGCACCGCCGCCGACAGGCCGATGGCCAGCATCAGGAAGGTCTGGCCCGTGGCGGTCCACAGCTCGGGAAGGATGGGGGTGATGTTCTCAAACATAGGCCAGCTCCTGCGCGTTGCGCTCTACCGACGCCACGCGCGGCGCCACGGCTTCGCGCGCCTCGCGTTCGCGGCGGCGCACCAGTTCGTCGATCTCGCGGCCCAGCGCGGTCTTGCGCTCCTCGCTCGGTGCATCGACAGCGAACTGCTCGATGAGGCGGCCTTTTTCGAGGATGGCCACGTTGCGGCACAGCACCTCGACCACCGGCAGCTCGTGCGTGACGATCACGATGGTCACGCCGATCTTCTGGTTGATGTCGCGCAGCGTCTCGAGCAGCGCGCGGGTGGTTTCGGTGTCGAGCGCCGAGGTGGGCTCGTCGCACAGCAGCACCTGCGGGCGCGGCGCCAGCGCGCGGGCAATGGCCACGCGCTGCTTCTGGCCGCCCGAAAGCTGGGCCGGGTAGGTGTCGATCTTTTCGGCCAGGCCGACGAGGTCGAGGCACTCGCGCACCCGCTCGTTGATTTCGGCCTTGGAATGGCGGCCGTGGATCTTCAGCGGGAAAGCCACGTTGTCGAACACCGTGGCGTTCTGCAGCAGGTTGAACTGCTGGAAGATCATGCCGATGTTCTGGCGCGTGTCGCGCAACTCGCGGCGCGAGAGCGTCGTCAGGTCGCGCCCGCCCACGAACACCTGGCCCGCGTCGGGCCGCTCCAGCAGGTTGATGAGGCGCAGCAGCGTCGACTTGCCGGCGCCGCTCTTGCCGATCAGGCCGAACACGTCGCCCTGCTGGATCTCGAGCGAGAGCGACTGCACGGCATCGAACACCTCGCCGCTGGGCAAGGCAAAGGACTTCTGCACCGATTGAAGACGGATGACCGGCGCCGCGTTGCCGCGTGCCGCATCAGGCGAAGGGAAGGTCATGAAAGAAGAAGGAGGCACGGGCCGCAAGGCGCGACCGCGCAGGTTCGCAAAAAGGTGCCGAGTATGAAAAGAAACAAGCCGAAAGGGAACGAACAAATCGGCTCGTACTTATATGAAAAAACAGATAAGAAAGACCACATAAACGAAGTGGATGCCATATCGATATGAGGATTGGTTCGTTCCCGATCCACGGCGGCAATGCCACATTCGGCGCCTTCATTTCTTCGAATTCGCGCCACCATGCATTCCACTTTCCGCCGCCGCAGCCTCGTGCTCGCCACCCTGGCCACCGCCCTTTTCACCGCTTTCGCGGGCAATGCGGCCTTTGCACAGGACAACAAGAACACCGTCAAGGTCGGCATTTCCGTCGGCAGCGCCGAGCAGGTGTTCGAGGTGGTCAAGAAGGTCGCCGCCAAGGACGGCCTGAACATCCAGGTCGTGGTGTTCAACGACTACCAGTTGCCCAACGCGGCGCTGGCCGCCGGCGACCTCGACGCCAACGCCTTCCAGCACCAGCCCTTCCTGGACAACCAGATCAAGGCGCGCGGCTTCGACCTCGTGCCCGTGGGCCTGACCATCACCGCGCCGCTGGGCTTCTATTCGCGCAAGATCAAGTCGGTCGACCAGCTGGCCGACGGCGCCTCGGTCGGCATCCAGAACGACCCGTCGAACGGCAACCGCGCCCTGCTGCTCCTGCAACAGGCCAAGCTCATCACCCTCAAGCCCGAGGCCGTGAAGAACAACAACGCCACGCCGCTGGACGTGGTGAGCAACCCCAAGAAGCTCAAGCTGGTGTCGCTGGACGCCGCCCAGCTGCCGCGCTCGCTCGACGACCTGGCGATTTCGGCCATCAACAACGACTACGCCGAGAAGGCCGGCCTGTCGTTCGGCAAGGACGCCGTCATCAAGGAATCGGCCCAGAGCCCCTACGCCAACCTGATCGCCGTGCGCCGCGCCGACAAGGACAAGCCCTGGGCCAAGCGCCTCGTGGCCGCCTACCAGTCGCCGGAGGTGAAGAGCTTCATCGAGACGCAGTTCAAGGGGTCGCTGATTCCGGCGTTCTGACCGCCGCACCGCCCCATCCAGGTTGTCTCCCCCCTTGCCCCCTGTGCGCGCGCGGCGTGCCCAGGGGGCTTTTCGCGTTCAGGTTTTTTGCTGCGGAAACGGCGTCGAAGGTATCTTCCGGGCTCCAACGAACCATGGAGGAATCCCAGCATGTTTTCGCGACACCACCTCGCCGCCGGCCTGGCCACCATGACACTGCTCACCGCCGCCACGAGCGCCTCGGCCCAGCGGCCCGCCGACCCCGTGCCCGGCCAGATCAGCGTGACCGGCACCGCCGCGGTCCGCGTGGCGCCCGACGAGGTGTTCCTGACCATCGGCGTCGAGAGCCGCGACAAGAGCCTGCAGGCCACCACGCGCGACAACAGCGACCGCATCGCCAAGGCCCTGGCGGTGATCCGGCGCCACGGCGTGCCCGACAAGAGCGTGCAGCTCAACTACATCCAGGTCGAGCCCGACTACGACACCCAGGTCAGCCGCATCACCCCCGTGGCCTACCGCGCGCACAAGAGCATCGGCATCAAGCTCACGAAGCTGGACAGCTTCGAGCCCCTGCTGACCGAGCTTTTCGCGGTGGGCGTCAACCAGGTCGAGAACATCGAGTTCCGTAATTCCGACATGCGCAAGCACCGCGACAAGGCCCGCGAGCTGGCCGTGGCGGCCGCGCGCGAGAAGGCCGACGCGCTGACCTCGCAGCTGGGCGTGAAGCGCGGGCGGGCCCTGCGCATCACCGAGGACTCGGGCTGGCGCTGGGGCGGCTGGAGCGGCAGCTACCGCGGCGGCCAGAACCTGATGCAGCAGAACGTCGTGCAGTCCGCCGGCGGCGCCGCCGCCAGCCAGGGCGACAGCGCGGACGGCGAGCTGTCGGTGGGACAGATCAGCATCACGGCCACGATCAGCGTCGATTTCCAGCTCGAATAGCGCCGCAACGGCACTGCTTCAGGGGCCTTTGCGGCCCGTGAGAAAATGACGGGTTCCCCCGAACACCCACCTCACACAGTCAGGACACCCCATGGACGCAGAACAGATCAACCAAATCGGCGCAATGCTCGCGGACCTGAGCGTCCGCACGGTCGATTTACGGAGGTATCTTTGACTACGATGCCAAAGCTGAACGACTGAGGACAGTCAACGCATCGCTGGAAGACCCGAGCGTCTGGAACGACCCGAAGAAGGCCCAGGAACTGGGCAAGGAAAAGAAGTCGCTCGACGACGTGGTCGTCACGCTCGACCGGCTCACCAACGGGCTGTCGGACAACACCGAGCTCTTCGAAATGTCGAAGGAAGAAGGCGACCTCGACGGCCTGCAGGCCATTGCCGATGACGCCGCCACGCTCGAAGCCGACATCAAGCAGCTCGAATTCCGCCGGATGTTCAACAACCCGGCCGACCCGCTGAACGCCTTCATCGACATCCAGGCCGGCGCCGGCGGCACCGAGGCCTGCGACTGGGCCAGCATGCTGCTGCGCCAGTACCTGAAGTACGCCGAGCGCAAGGGCTTCAAGACGCAGATCGAAGACGAAACGCCCGGCGACACCGCCGGCATCAAGGGCGCGACCATCAAGGTCGAAGGCGACTACGCCTTCGGCCTGCTGCGCACCGAGACCGGCGTGCACCGCCTGGTGCGCAAGTCGCCGTTCGACTCGTCGGGCGGCCGCCACACCAGCTTCGCATCGATCTTCGTCTACCCCGAGATCGACGACTCGATCGAGATCGAGATCAACCCTTCCGACGTGCGCACCGACACCTTCCGCGCCTCGGGCGCCGGCGGCCAGCACATCAACAAGACCGACTCGGCCGTGCGCCTGACGCACATCCCGACCGGCATCGTGGTGCAGTGCCAGGACGGCCGCAGCCAGCACAGCAACCGCGACGTGGCGTGGAAGCGCCTGCGCTCGCGCCTGTACGACCACGAGATGCGCAAGCGCCAGGAAGAGCAGCAAAAGCTCGAGGACAGCAAGACCGACGTGGGCTGGGGCCACCAGATCCGCAGCTACGTGCTGGACAACAGCCGCATCAAGGACCTGCGCACCAACGTCGAAGTCTCGGCCACACAGAAGGTGCTCGACGGCGACCTCGACGTGTTCATCGAAGCGTCGCTCAAGCAAGGCGTCTGATCGATGAGCCTGAACACCGGCAGGGTCGAAGCCCTGATCTTCGACATGGACGGCACCATGATCGACTCCATGCCCTGGCATGCGCGGTCGTGGGTGACGTTCGCGGAGCGCCACGGCGTGAAGCTCGACGTGAGCGAGATCCTCGCGCGCACCACGGGCCGCACCGGCACCGAGAGCATGCGCGAGCTGTTCGAGCGCGAGCTCTCCGATGCCGAGTGCCTGGGCTTCGTGCACGAGAAGGAAGAGATCTACCGCGAACTCTTCCACGACAACTTCACCGAGGTGGCGGGCTTCACCGCCTTCGCCAAGGCCGCCGTTGCACGCGGCCTGAAGGTGGCGGTGGGCACGGCCGGCGACAGGCACAACATCGAATTCGCCATGTCGCGCCTGAAGATGGACCCGCTGCCGCTGGCCATCGTCGGCGGCGACGAAGGCTTTTCGGGCAAGCCCACGCCCGCGATCTTCCTGGAAGCCGCGCGCCGCATCGGCGTGGCGCCCGAGCGCTGCATCGTGTTTGAAGACGCGCCCTTCGGCATCGAAGCCGCCCGCCGTGGCGGCATGCGCGCCGTGGCCGTGTGCAGCACCCATACGGCCGCCGAGCTGGCCGGCCCTCACGTGATCGCCGCCGTTCGCGACTACAACGAACTGGCCCATTCGAATTTTCTGGAGACCCTCGATGCTGCTTCAGCGTGACGCCCAAGGGCAACCCATTGCCATCCGCCGCGAAGACTACGCCGCGCCGGCGTTCTGGATCGACACCGTCGACCTGACCTTCGACCTCGACCCCGCCAAGACCCGCGTGCTCAACCGCATGCAGCTGCGCCGCAACCCCGAGGTGCCGGCCCAGCCGCTGCGCCTGGACGGCGACGAGCTCAACCTGGCGCGCGTGCTCGTGAACGGCCAGGGCGCCTCGTTCCGCATGGAAGGCGAGCAGCTCGTCATCGACGGTTTGCCCGACGCGTTCGAACTCGAGATCTTCACCACCTGCTGCCCCATCAAGAACACCAAGCTGATGGGCCTGTTCGTGAGCGAGGACACCTTCTTCACGCAGTGCGAGGCCGAGGGCTTCCGCCGCATCACCTACTTCCTCGACCGTCCGGACGTGATGGCGATGTACACCGTCACGCTGCGCGCCAGCAAGGCCGCCTACCCGGTGCTGCTGTCCAACGGCAACCTCGTCGACCAGGGCGAACTGCCCGAGGGCCGCCACTTCGCCAAGTGGGTCGACCCCTTCAAGAAGCCCAGCTACCTGTTCGCCCTGGTGGCGGGCAAGCTCGTGGCGCGCGAGCAGCGCATCAAGGCCCGCAACGGCAAGGAACACCTGCTGCAGGTGTACGTGCGCGCCGGCGACCTCGACAAGACCGAGCACGCCATGAACTCGCTCGTCAACTCCGTGCTGTGGGACGAAGCCCGCTTCGGCCTGCCGCTGGACCTGGACCGCTTCATGATCGTCGCCACCAGCGACTTCAACATGGGCGCCATGGAGAACAAGGGCCTGAACATCTTCAACACGAAGTACGTTCTGGCCAACCAGGCCACCGCGACCGACGCCGACTACAGCAACATCGAAAGCGTGGTCGGCCACGAGTACTTCCACAACTGGAGCGGCGACCGCGTGACCTGCCGCGACTGGTTCCAGCTCTCGCTGAAGGAAGGCCTCACCGTCTTCCGCGACCAGGAGTTCAGCCAGGACCTGTGTGCCGACGCCTCGGCGCGCGCCGTCAAGCGCATCGAGGACGTGCGCGTGCTGCGCACCGCCCAGTTCCCCGAAGACGCCGGCCCCATGGCCCACCCGGTGCGGCCCGACAGCTACATCGAGATCAGCAACTTCTACACCGTCACCATCTACGAAAAGGGTGCCGAGGTCGTTCGCATGATGCAGACGCTGGTCGGCCGCGCAGGCTTCGAAAAGGGCATCACCCTGTACTTCGAGCGCCACGACGGCCAGGCCGTGACCTGCGACGACTTCGCCCAGGCCATCGCCGACGCCAACCCCGACTCGGAACTGGCCCGCCTGCTGCCGCAGTTCAAACGCTGGTACAGCCAGGCCGGCACGCCCCGCCTTGCGGCGCACGGCGTGTACGACGCGCAGAACCGCAGCTACACCCTGAGCGTTGTGCAAAGCTGCCCGCCCACGCCGGGCCAGCAGACGAAGGAACCCTTCGTCATTCCACTGAACATCGGCCTGCTCGACGCCGCCACCGGCCGCGAGCTGCCCATGCAGCTTGAGGGCGAAAGCGATGTGGCACACGGCACTCGCACCATCGTGCTGTCGCGCGCCGGCGAGCAGATCACCTTCACGGGCCTGGACGCCGAGCCCGTTCCGTCGATCCTGCGCGGCTTCAGCGCGCCGGTGATCCTCGACTTTGCGTACACCGACGCCCAGCTGCTCACCCTGCTGGCCAACGACCCCGACCCGTTCAACCGCTGGGAAGCCGGCCAGCGCCTGGGCCTGCGCGCCGCGCTGCAAGCCATTGCAGCAGCGAACGCCACCGACGCCACGCCGGTGCTGAACGACGCGTACCTCGACGCCATGCGCAGCGTGCTGCGCCACCCGCAGCTCGACGCCGCCTTCAAGGAACTGGTGCTCACGCTGCCGTCGGAAACCTACATCGCCGAACAGCTCGACGTGGTCGACCCGCAGCGCGTGCACCTCGTGCGCGAAGCCATGCGCGCCCAGCTCGCCACCGCCCTCTTCGCCGACTGGGAGCAGGTGTACGAAGCCAACCACGACACCGGCGCCTACACGCCCGACCCGACCTCGTCGGGCCGCCGCGCACTGGCCGGCATGGCGCTGAACTTCCTGTGCCTGGCGGCGCGCGCCTCGGGCGACACCGTGTGGCCGGGCAAGACCCTGCAGCGCTTCAAGGACGCGGGCAACATGACCGACCGCTTCAACGCGCTCAACGCGCTCGTGTCGTCGGGCCACACCCTGGCGGCGCAGGCGCTCGCACGCTTCCACGCCATGTTCAAGGACGAGGCGCTGGTCATCGACAAGTGGTTCTCGCTGCAGGCTGGCGCCAGCGACCGCGGCGGCGACATCCTGCCGCTGGTGAAGCAGCTCATGAAGCACTCCGACTTCTCGCTGAAGAACCCCAACCGCGCGCGTAGCGTGATCTTCAGCTACTGCAGCGGCAACCCCGGCGCCTTCCACCGCGCCGACGCGGCCGGCTACGTGTTCTGGAGCGAGCGCGTGATCGAGCTCGACGCCATCAACCCCCAGGTGGCTGCCCGCCTCGCGCGCGCGCTCGACCGCTGGAGCAAGCTGGCCGAGCCGTACCGCAGCGCCGCGCGCGAAGCCATCGCCCGCGTGGCCGCCAAGCCCGATCTGAGCAAGGACACGCACGAAGTGGTGACCCGCGCTCTTGCCGGGAATTGAGCTCTCCCCCAGGCTTCGCGCACTTCGTGTCGCTTCTCCTCCCCCCTCACCGGGGGCAACACCAGCGGCCGGGCAAAGCCGGTTCCGCGGTGTTCCACGAACAGACCCTCTCATTTGGATAGGACAGACCCCATGGCACAGCAAAAAATCTCCTTCACCCGCTACCTCGTCGAACAACAACGCGCCGACGGCCTCATTCCTGGTCAGCTGCGCCTGCTGCTCGAAGTGGTCGCCCGTGCCTGCAAGAGCATCAGCCAGGCTGTCAACAAGGGCGCGCTGGGCGGCGTGCTCGGCTCGGCCGAGAGCGAGAACGTGCAGGGCGAAGTCCAGAAGAAGCTGGACATCATCGCCAATGAAGTGCTCATCGAGGCCAACGAATGGGGCGGCCACCTCGCGGCCATGGCCAGCGAGGAAATGGACAGCATCTACGTGGTGCCCAACCGCTACCCGCAGGGCGAATACCTGCTCATGTTCGACCCGCTCGACGGCAGCAGCAACATCGACGTCAACGTGAGCATCGGCACCATCTTCAGCGTGCTGAAGAAGCCCGACGACACCCCCGGCGTGCAGGAAGCCGACTTTCTGCAGGCCGGCACCCAGCAAGTGGCCGCCGGCTACTGCATCTACGGCCCCCAGACCACCCTGGTGCTCACCGTGGGCAACGGCGTCGCCATGTTCACGCTCGACCGCGAGCAAGGCAGCTTCGTGCTCACGCAGGAAGACATCCAGATTCCGGCCGACACCAAGGAATTCGCGATCAACATGAGCAACATGCGCCACTGGGACGAGCCCGTGAAGCGCTACATCGACGAATGCCTGGCCGGCAAGGAAGGCCCGCGCGGCAAGGACTTCAACATGCGCTGGATCGCCAGCATGGTGGCCGACGTGCACCGCATCCTGATGCGCGGCGGCGTCTTCATGTACCCCTGGGACAAGCGCGAGCCCGAAAAGGCCGGCAAGCTGCGCCTGATGTACGAGGCCAACCCCATGAGCTGGCTCGTCGAACAGGCCGGCGGCGCCGCCACCAACGGCAAGCAGCGCATCCTGGACCTGAAACCCACCAAACTGCACGAGCGCGTGAGCGTGATGTTGGGTTCGCGTAACGAAGTTGAGCGTTTGACGCAGTACCACGCCGAGAAGCCTTGATTTCTTGGCTATAATCTGAGGCTTCGCCGGTGTAGCTCAGTCGGTAGAGCAGCTCATTCGTAATGAGAAGGTCGGGTGTTCGATTCATCTCTCCGGCACCAAATCAAAAGCCCCGCTATTTTTTCGATAGCGGGGCTTTTTGCTGTGCGGTCTAGAAATTAGGGTCGATGAGACCCCGTCGGTTCAAGACTGCGAAGTCGTTCTATCAGCGCCAGATTCTTCGTATGAGCATGCTCCCCATAGTGCACTTCCCGATGACACGCCGGGCACAGCGCAGCCACAAACTGCGGATGATCTGGCCCTCCGTCAGATACGCGCGTGGTGTGATGGGGCTCTAGATACGGGGACCCGCCACTTCGATGAAACGGCGCCGGCTCATTACATAGCTCACACTTCCCCGCTGCCCGCAAAAGCACGTAGTCCCGCACCGCACGGCTCCGGTCGTAGATCGTGCGGCTTCCTGTTGTCGCGTCCTTCACGCCATCGACCTTGGACGCGGCAATTGCCCTGCTTCGGGACTCTTGCAACGTCAGACCTTCAGCGGAATTCTCCGCCGCAGCAAGCTCCAGTTGTTCGAGACGCGCAACCGGTACAAGCCGAAAAATGATCGCGTCTCGAAGAACTTGTTTCTTGTCTGGCGCACGGACCCAGTCATATCCTTGGTAAACAAATTCGCCGAGATACTTTTGGCCCTTGCCTTTGCCGATGGTCCGAAACAAATGCAGCGCTTTTCCTCTGGCTGAGTGGTCGCGAACTGCCTTGTTGCCGCGAACGAACTGCATGTTGCCTTCTTGGCCTTCGCCCGAGAAAAAGAAAGTGCCCTCGTCATCGAATCGATCGGCGTAACCATACTGCTCGCCACTATCGCCAGTGAACAAGAACGTCACCGGTGCCTGCGCTGAATCAGAGATTCCGCCTTGCCGACCGCCGCCAAACGGGTCATTCAGGTCTGGCCAGCGTCGATAAATCTTCCCAAGTGCAAACGATGGAAGCGCCCCAGCGATTGAGAGCGAAGGCGCCTTGCTAGCCACGCCATCTCACCGAAAAAACGACCTGATTGCTCCCAATCCGATACTGATCCTTCGATCTGGAAGAACCTACATCGCACTGCGCTCCGCGATTTGCACCGAAATAGCCTGACATCACCCGCCTTTCGTTAACAATTGACCACACTTTAGCGTCAATTGATCGGGTGATTCACTGTCTGGCGCGCTCTAAGCAATCATTGTTTCTGTGCTTCTCGGCGACGCCCCTCATTCGCCTGAATGAGAAGAGCAGGCCGCTCACAAGCAGGGCCGGCACCAAGTGAATGAGTTGATTGCCGCCGCCAAGCGCACGATGTTCTTCATCGGCGAGAACCAACAAGACGTGGCAGAGCCGAAGGCCTGCGGTCGGCACGACAGCACCTCGCGCGGCTACAAGGCGCGGCTCAAAGCAGACCCGATCATCAAGAACACCGCACGCTGATGACGCGCGGCATGAAGGGGTGCCACCTCTACTGCAGCAACGAAGAGACCGCGAACTACTTTCGCGCGCGGCTGTCGCCCTCTGCAGCGCTCACGTAGGCGCCGACGCGTCCGCTGCGTTGATCCGTCTCAACAGTTGCTGCGCAAGCTCTGCAACTTCGCCAGCCAGGTCTGACGCGATCCACATCACATGGTCCCGGTGCACCGCACCGATTGCGTCGAACCATTCACTGCAGTCTCCGTAGCAACAGGTCAGCAACGATTGCAGTTGAGAGGACTTCTTCTCTAGAAGATCGGCAGCGTCAGGGCGATTTGCCCTGGGGGAATCAGGCGTGGCTTGCCCGGCGATAATTTCATCAGCCATTTGGTGTGCGTCCTTTCCGAGGTTGTGCACGTCACTTGGTCAGACGGTCTGGGTGTTAGCGCACCCTGGCCGTCGCCTTTTGTGCCTCACATCGACATCGCGGCGGTGTGCATCGATGTCCCGCCGTGAGGCGCGGCGGGCGTTCAAATGTAGGCAGAGAAGCGCATCAGCGGAAGCCTCACACGGTGAACAAATGAGGACTCGCGTCGACTCTGTGGCGTGCGACTGCGATCGTCATGGACGCGACGAAGCCGGCACTCAGGCCTTGATCTGTCTGGCTTTCGATCGACTCGGTACGCGTCGCGGCGCCTTGTAGTTCGGGTCTGCCGCCCGGAGTGCTTCGGGCATCTTTTCAGCGATGGCGATCAGTGTCTTCGCAGCGCCTGTTGGTTCTCGGCGCCCTTGCTCCCACTGCTGCAAGGTACGAACCGACACGCCGAGCAGTTCAGCAAAGCCCGCTTGCGAAAGGCCTGCGTTCTCGCGTGCAGCAACAACAGGCGTGTAGACCTTGCGCGTTTTTCCAGCGCCCATCTCGCGCGCCGATTGCACGAGCAACGCCTCGAAGTCCTGGCCTGCTTCGAAGGCAGCCAGCTCGGCATCATTCATCGGCTTTTTCTGCGGCATTGCGCAACTCCTTCAAGGTTTCACCAGAGATCGAATCGAGGTTCGCCTTGGCATAAATCAACAGCAGGACGACTTCACCGCGCTTCGTGCGGTTGAAGTACACCACCCGCACGCCACTGCTCTTGCCCGAGCCGACACGGCTCCAGCGCACCTTGCGCACCCCGCCCGACTTCTGAACGAGATCTCCCGCATCGGGGTGTTCCGAGATGTAGGCAGCAAACTCGCCTCGCTCTTCCTCTGCCCAATAGTTCGGCCACAGCTTCTGGAAGGTTGGGGTTTCGACGACGGTGAGCATGGCGAAAATGTACGCCAATGGCGTATATTCTACGCCCACCGAATCGTGACCATCGTCACGAATCCTGCATGAGAAGTTGGACGTGCCAGCAGGCCCGTTCTACAGGTCGATCAAGAAGCGTTTCTGCGAGCCACGCCGGTTTCAACCCGCAGCCGCAGCCCACGCCTCCACCCGCCGCACCAACACATCCCGACGCGCCACCACCTCCGCCAACAGGTACTGCCGCGCCTGCTCCTGCGCCACGTCGTTCGACAGAAACCACTGCTCGCGCTCGGCGCTGCCTTGCGGCGGTGGCGTGCCCCACCCTGCTTCTCCGGCAGCGCCTCGGAAGGCCTCGGTCATGGGCAGGCGGCCGTCGGTCTTGCCTAGGCTCGACAGCGCATCGGGCGGGCCGTCGAGTGCGATGCGCACGTGCACGACGCTCTCGCCTTCGGTGCGAATCGATGCACCCAGGCCGCCCTCGCGGTGCACGCGCCACAGCTCGACCGCGGAGGCGTTGCGGACCCAGCTCTCCAGTGCGCGGACCAAGCTCTCGAGAATGATTTGTTGGTTCATGGGCAATATTTCACACGTTTCCATCTGGTGTCGGCAAGCGGCCACGGTGCGAGCCGGTCAAAAGGCCGCTGTAACTTCGTGTCTTGGCGCCTGAGCTATATTTGTTGTCATGGAAAAGGCGTCTGACATAGGTAAACCCACGGTTCCGATCGATCTGATCGGGCCAGAGCATTGGGTGCGTTCAAGGCGCGGCTCCCGCCGCACGACGAAGGTGCTTTTCCTTCTGCTCGGTGGGCTCGCAGCGGCCTCCGCGGTGGCCTACAGCTTCTTCGGCGCGGGGCGCTGAACACCCACACAAACAAGCACACGCGCAAGCCGCACAAGACAAAGCCCGCTTCCGTTGGACCAACGGAAGCGGGCTTTTCTCATGGTGCATGCGGCGCCATCTATTGCAGTCGCGAGCCGCGCGGCAGGCGTTTGGCCAGCCACTCGTGCACGTCGGCGCGGATGTTGCGGCCTTCGAGCAGGAAGTTCTCGAAGCGGCTCGGCACGTACGGCAGGTAGACCAGCGGCATGCCGGCTTCCTCGGGCGTGCGTGCGGCCTTGCGGTTGTTGCAGGCGGCGCAGGCGCTCACGAGGTTGGTCCAGCTCCACGGGCCGCCGCGCGATTCGGGCATGACGTGTTCGCACTGCAGGTCGCGGTCGGCGAACACCTGCGCGCAATAGGCGCAGGTGTGGCGGTCGCGGCGCAGCAGCTTGGCCTTGGTCACGCCGGGCACGACGTCGAACAGGTTGATCTTCGACGCACCACGCAGCGCGATGATGGGCGCGACTTCGATGCGCGACTGCACACCGCGCGCCACGTTGAAGCCGCCGCGCAGCGTGGCCAGCGGCAGGTCGCCGTCTTCCCAGGCGACGGAGCCGGTGGCGTAGTGCAACACCGCCTGCTCCAGCGAGATCCAGGCTTGCGGCGTGCCCTGAATGTCGAGTTGCAGGACGTGAGGATGCATGACGGTTCGCCTCCCTTCGCGGCGATAAAAAGTGAGTGGATGGGTGAATGAATGGGGTGCACGAACGGAATCGAACCGCCGTCAGCGGGATCACAACCCGCGGCTCTGCCATTGAGCTACGCGCACCATGGAAAACAAGAAGAAGACGAGCGACGCCGCCTACCACTCGCCCGATGCGCGCACGCGCTGGTCGAGGTCGAGGTTGTCGAGCAACGCCTCGTTGCCGCTGGGCAATGCCGAAGCACGAAGTTCGACGTAGCGCGGCCCGAGCCCCACGCCGAAGCGCTGGGCCAGCGACCACACCATGTGCCTGCGCGGCTTCGGTGCCGGGTGCACGGCGATCATCCGGATCGGTGTGTTGCGCTTGCGCATGAGGGCCTCCTGGGTCAGTGACAGAAAAACAAAAGTGATGACTTGAAAAATGTCCGGTGACGGGTTCCGGCGCCGCCCAATCTTTGCGGCCGGTTTCCGCGGGAGGACCACGCATCGGCATGGCCCGGTCCCGCTCGGGTGTGGTCCGTGTGGCAGGAGTTGAACCTGCGACCCTCTGGTCCCAAACCAGATGCGCTACCAGGCTGCGCCACACACGGAAGAAAAACAAAAAAAGCCTGCCCGCGCTTCCATTTCGGTTGTGTCCTCACGCGACAGGCCACGCGCTGGGCGCGGCCCCGTCGAACGTCGCTGCACAGGAGTGATCAACTCATGCACATCCCGCCAGACCGTCGACGCGGCAATTTCTGGCGGTGGGGTGAAGGCACACCCGAAATGGAAAGCGGCAAAAACAAAAAGGCCCGGAACCTTGCGGTGTCCGGGCCTCTTTGCGAGAGAGCTTGAGAGATGCGCGTCTACGCGCGACCTCCACCCGGGGGCACCTGAGCCTCGAACTGACCGCCAACGCGCAGACGGGCTGCGGCTTTGGTGGCGTACGCGGTGTTCTGGTGCGAAAACAACGACAGGGGCGACGGCATGTCGAAACCATGGCAGAACCCGACGCGCACGAGCGGTCGGCCCGAAGCGGGTCGAATGCTGGTGAGAGTCAGTGCGGTGTTCACGATGGTTCCTGGTCAAAAATTGCCGCTGTCGGCTGTAAGGGGTTGGAAAAAGGACGGCTTGCGCCGTGAATTGCTGGCAACTGTAAAGAGTGTTTACGGCGACGTCAACAACCGGGACAATCTTTTCTTGTCTTGTTGTTGTTTTTGAACAGTGCCCCATACCACCGTCGCGCGCCGCCGCAATGCGCTCGTGCTGCATCGCCGCTTTCTCGAGGACGCCGTCGCGGCGGGCCTGCCCGCCAAGGGACTGGACCAGGCGTTTGCACGAAAGATCGAGATCTCTCCCAGCATGTGGAGCCAGATCAAGAGTGCGCGGCCCATCGGCGACAAGCTGGCGCGGCAGATCGAACGGCACTGCGACATGGAAGCCGGTTGGCTCGACCGGGAAGACACCCCCCAGTCAGAAGCGCTGCCCGATGCGGCGGAAGAACGCTTCGTGGCGGCCGCGCGCGACGCGTGGCGCCAGGCCAATGCCAAGGGGAAGCGAGAACTCAGCGGCTGGCTGAAGAAGCACGCGCAGGAGAAGAAGGCGCCCGAGGCTGCCGACAGCGCGGCACCGGCGCCCTAGCCTTCTTCAGGCCTTGCCTGCAGCCTCGGCAGCGGCCAACGCCGGCGCATCGCGCAGGATGGCCGCGCGCATGTCGTCCGGCACGGCGATGGCACGGTGCGTGTCGAGCGAGGTCGTCACCAGCACCTGACGCACCTGCATGCGCAGCTCGCCCGAGGTGGGCTCGAAGCAGCGCAACGAAAGCGTGATCGAGCGCGAGCCCAGTTGTGCCACCGACAGGCCGAGCGTCACGCGGTCGCCCATGCGGCTCACGGCGCGGAAGTCGGCGTCGAGCTTCACGGTCGGCAGGCCGACGCGGCGCTCGCCGATGAGTGCGTGATAGCCCACGCCGAGCCCGTCGCTCACCCAGTCTTCGACCAGGCCGTTGAGCATCACGAAGTACTGCGGATAGAAAACGATGCCCGCCGGGTCGCAGTCGGAAAAGCGGATGAGGCGCGGGCGCTGGAACTCCACGCCGTTGCTCTCGCCGCTCATGCCTGCCCTTCCTCGCCCGCGCCGTCGCCGCGCATCACGTGCACGCGCAGCAGTCCGAGCTGGTTGTACATCTGCTTCACGGTCTTCATGTCGAGACCCGAGAACATCTCGAGGATCCACTGCTCGTGTTCGTTGGCCATGGCTTCGAAGGCGCTGCGGCCTTCGGGCGTGAGGCTCACGATCCACGCACGGCGGTCGTCGGGGCTGGGGGCGCGTGCCACCATGCCTTCGCGCTCGAGTTCGTCGGTCAGGCCGGTGACGTTGCCACCGGTGACCATCAGGTAGCGCGAGAGCACGCGCATCTTCAGGCCGTCTTCGTAGCGGTACAGCTGCGCCATGTAGTCGAAGCGCGCCAGCGAGATGCCGAAGCGCTCGCGCAGGCGACGCCGGATCTCGGCCTCGATCTGCGTGGTGCTGGCGAGCATGCGCAGCCACAGCTTGAGCATGGCGTGGTCTTCATGACCGGCGCGCGCTTCGTGGCCGAGTTCTTCGGCGTCGCTCAGCACGGCGTGGGAAGCATCGTTGCGGCTCATGTGACTTCTCCTCCGGAAACGGAGATCGACTGGCCCGTGACCGACGCGGCGCCTTCGCCGCACAGCCAGCGCACGGCATCGGCCACCTCGGCAGGCTGCACGATGCGCTTTTGCGGGTTCACGCTGGAGAACTCGGCCAGCGCATCGGCTTCGCTGCGGCCGGTCTTGCCGACCACGTTGGCGACGCTGTTGCGCAGGATGTCGGTGTCGGTGTAGCCCGGGCACACGGCGTTCACGGTGATGCCCTTGCGCGCCACTTCGAGCGCGAGCGAGCGCGTGAGGCCGATCACGCCGTGCTTGGCCGCCGTGTAGGCCGACACGTAGGCGTAGCCCTTCTGCCCCGCCGTGCTGGCGATGTTGACGATGCGGCCCCAGCCGGCGTCGAGCATGTCGGGCAGCGCGGCCTGCGCGCACAGGAAGCTGCCGGTGAGGTTGACCGACAGCATGCGCTGCCACAGCTCGACCGAGGTCTTCAGGAACGGCGCGCTCTCGGCGGCGCCCGCGTTGTTGACCAGCACGGTCACAGGGCCGCGTTCCGCCCGCGCCTGCGCAAAGGCCGCCTGCACGCCCTGCGGGTCGGCCACGTCGGCCGCCGCCACGCCGTGACCGCTGCCGGCCAGGGTGTCGGCCACGCGCTGCAGGGCCTGCGCATCGCGGCCCAGCAGGGTGAGCACGGCCCCCTGGGCGGCGAGGGTGCGGGCGATCTCCGCGCCGATGCCGCGAGCGGCGCCGGTGACGAGGGCATGACGACCAGTGAGCGAATTTGTATGCATACCTGAATGTTTTAGTTCTGAATCATTTTAGCGGTTTGCGGCAGGCGTGTGTCTCCCGTGCTGCTACCGCATGAAACGGCCGCCGTTGAGGTCCAGCGTCGCCCCTGTCATGAAGGCGCCGGCCGGCGAGGCCAGGTAGACGACGGCGGCGGCCACCTCTTCGGCCAGCCCGAAGCGGCCCAGCGGGATGCCGGCTTTCAGCGCCTGCTGCCGCTCGGGGGCCAGCGCGGCAAGCGCGGGGCTGTCGATGGCGGCCGGCGCCAGCGCGTTCACGGTCACGCCGTGCGGTGCCAGTTCCTGCGCAAAGGAACGCGTCAGCGCCAGCAGGCCGGCCTTGCTGGCTGCGTAGTGCACGCCGGTGGCACTGCTGGCCTGCTGCCCCGCCAGCGAGGCCAGGTTGACGATGCGGCCCGCGCCGCGTTCGCGCATGTGCTTTCCCGCGATACGGCAGCCGAAAAAGCTGCCGCGCAGGTTGATGGCGAGCACGTCGTCCCACTCGGCGGGCGTGATGTCCCACAGCGACGTGGTCGGCGTGCGCGCCGCGTTGTTGACCAGGATGTCGACGCCGCCGAAGTGCGTCACCGCCTGCGCGAAACCATCGCTGAAAGCCTGCTCGTCGCGCACGTCGAGCGCCAGCGCGAGACCACCCACCTCGGCGGCGATGGCTCGTGCATTGGCCAAGTCGATGTCGGCCACTGCCACGTGCGCACCGGCCTGCACCAGCCCGCGCGCGATGGCCGCGCCCAGCCCCTGCCCCGCGCCGGTGACGAAGGCCACGCGCCCTGCCAGCGGAAGCGCGGTGGCGTGCGTCATCCCGCTTTCACGGGCCGACCGTCCCAGGTCTGAGGCCCCACGCCGCGCTCGCGCAGCTTGAACTTCTGCACCTTGCCGTTCTCGGTGCGCGGCAGGTCGGGCAGCAGGTCGATGTAGCGCGGCACCGCGAAGTACGGCAGGCGGCCTTCGCAGAAGCGCGCCAGTTCGGCCGGGTCGATGGCCACGCCCTCGCGCGCCACCAGCGCGGCCATCACCTCGTCTTCGGCCAGTTCGGAGCGCACCGGGTACACCGCGCACGAGGCCACGCCGGGGTGGCTCAGCAGCACCTGCTCGACCTCGAAGGACGAGATGTTCTCGCCGCGCCGGCGGATCGCGTCCTTGATGCGGTCGACGAAGCGGAACGCCCCGTCGGCATCGCGCACCACGCGGTCGCCCGTGTGGAACCACAGGTTGCGCCAAGCCTCGACGGTCTTCTCGGGCATGTGGAAGTAGCCGCTTGCGAAGGCATAGGGCTCGTCGGCGCGCAGCAGCAGTTCGCCGGCCTCGCCGGGCGGCAGCGGCACGTCGTCTTCGTCGGCCACGCAGGCCTGGAAGCCGGGGCGCAGCCAGCCCATGACACCGCCGCGCGGCGAATCGGGCGCGGTGGCGATGGCGAAGTTGGTTTCGGTGGAGCCATAGCCTTCGAGCAGCGCCACGCCCGTGCGCGCCTTGAAGGCCTGCCCTGCCGCCGCGGGCACGCCGGGCCCGAGGCCGGTGCGCACGCGGTGGTTGCGCTCGCCCTCGCCTTCGGGCTGGGCCAGCAAAATCGGCACCATCGCGCCGAGCAGGTAGACCACGGTCGCGCCGTTGGCGCGCATCGACGGCCAGAAGCCCGAGGCGGAGAAGCGCGACTCGAACACCACCTCCGCGCCGGTGAGCGCGGCCTGCGCGAAGGTATTGAGCGCGTTGATGTGAAAGAGCGGCAGTGTGGTGCACAGCACGTCGTCGCGGCCGACACCGAGCACTTCGGCGCTGTTCACGCCCCACCAGAAATACTGCGCCTGCGGGCAGATGACGCCCTTGGCCGGGCCGGTGGTGCCCGAGGTGTAGAGGATGGCGAGCGGGTCGCCCGGCTGCACCGCGGCGGGCGGCAGGGCCTGCGCGCCCGACGGGTAGGCCGACACACGCACGCCGGCGGGCGGCGTCCACGGCGCTTCGGCCTGCGCATCGCCCACCACCCACACCTCGCGCAGCGCCGTGCGGGCCAGGTCGGCCGTCGCCAGCCGATCCAGAAAACCGGCCTCGATCACCAGCAGCTTCGCCTCGCTGTTCGCGAGGAAGTATTCGATCTGCGGCCCCATCGACGCCGTGTTGACCGGCACGACCGACGCGCCGAGCCAGCCCGCGCCGAGGAAGGTGTCGAGGAACTCGATGCGGTTGCCGCACATCACCGCGATGCGGTCGCCGCGCGCCACGCCGTGCTGCGCAAGCGCACCGGCGCGCGTGGCCGCGGCTGCGGCGGCGTCGGCGTGCGTCCATTGCCGGCCCGCGATGCGCAACAGCGGTCGGCTGCCGAACAATGACGCCTGCCGCTGCAGCATGGCCGGCAGCGTGCGCTGCGGCGGCGGCACCGCGCGCGGGTCACTCGTCATCGTGCGTGCCTCCGCCCAGATACGTCGCCTGCACGCGCGGGTCGCTGGCCAGTTCGGCCGAGGCGCCCGACAGCGCGATCTCGCCCGTCTCCAGCACATAGCCTTCGTCCGAGCTTTCGAGCGCGGCGCGCGCGTTCTGCTCCACCAGCAGGATCGACACGCCGTCGTCGCGCAGCTTGCGCACGATGGTGAGGATGTCGCGCACGATCAGCGGCGCCAGGCCCAGGCTGGGCTCGTCGAGCATCAAGAGGCGCGGCGCCGACATCAGCGCGCGCCCCACCGCCAGCATCTGCCGCTCGCCACCCGAGAGCGTGTCGGCGCGCTGTGCGCGGCGCTCGGCCAGGCGCGGGAAGCGGTCGTACACCGACTGCAGCTGCCGCTTCATCGCATCGCCGCGCAGCCGCTTGGCGTAGGCGCCCAGCTGCAGGTTGTCGAGCACGGTGAGTTCACCGAACAGCTCGCGCCGTTCGGGCACGAGGCACAGGCCGCGCTCCACGCGCGCCTCCACGTCCAGGCCTCGCAGGTCTTCGCCTTCGAAGCGCAGCGTGCCCTTGCTGGGCAACAGGCCCATGGCCGCGGCCAGCAGCGTGGTCTTGCCCGCGCCGTTGGGGCCGATCACCGAGATGATCTGGCCCGGCTGCAAATCGAGCGACACGCCGCGCACGGCCTCGACCTGCCCATAGGACACATGCAGGTCTCCAATCTCGAGCATCGCGGTCATACAACGCTCCCCAGGTAAGCCGCCTGCACACGCTCGTCCGCGCGTACCGCCGACGGCACGCCCTCCACGAGCTTGGAGCCGAAGTTCATCACCACCAAACGGTCCACCAGTTTCATCACGAAGTCCATGTCGTGTTCGACGATCAGGATGGTCACGCCCTCCTCGCGCAGCTTGCGCAGCAGGTCGCCCAAGGCCATCTTTTCCTTGCGGCGCAGGCCGGCGGCGGGCTCGTCGAGCACCAGCAGCACGGGGTCGGCGGCCAGTGCGCGCGCGATCTCCAGGATGCGCTGCGTGCCCAGCGGCAGGCTGCCGGCAAGCTCGTGTGCGCGATCGCCCAGGCCGATGCGGTCGAGCTGGCGCTGCGCTTCCTGCAGGATCTGGGCTTCTTCCGTGCGGTCCAGGCGCAGGCCCGCCTTCAGGATGCCCGAGCGCGTGCGCGAGTGCGCACCCAGCGCCACGTTGTCGAGCAGGCTCATCTGCGGGCGCAGCTTCACGTGCTGGAAGGTGCGCGCCAGCCCCAGCCGCGCCACCTCGCGCTGCGGCATGCCGGCGATGTCGTGCTCCAGAAAGCGCACCTGGCCCGCGCTCATCGGCAGCGTGCAGGTCAGCAGATTGAACATGGTCGACTTGCCCGCGCCGTTGGGTCCGATGAGGCCGATGATCTCGCCGGCCTTGACGTCGAAGCTCACGTCGTTCACCGCCACCAGTCCGCCGAAGCGCTTCACGGCGCCGTTGACCGACAGCACCGGCGTGCCGCGTGCAGGCAAGGTGCGATGCGGCAGCGGCTCGACCAGCGGTGCCTCGTGGCGCGAGGCGGCGGGCGTGCCGGCGCGGCGGCGCGTCCAGCGACGCAGCAGGCCCATCACGCCACCGCGCGCAAAGTGCAGCAGCAGGATGAAGAGCGCCGCGAAGGCCACGGCCTCCAGCTGCCCTGCGCGCTGCGTGAGCAGCGGCAGCACGTCCTGCAGGCCGTTCTTCAGCACCAGCACCAGCGCAGCACCCACGAGTGCGCCCGTCAGCTGGCCGAGCCCACCGGCCACGGCCATCAGCAGGTACTCGATGCTCATGCGCACGTCGAAGGGCGACGGGCTCACGAAGCGGTTCATGTGCGCATAGAGCCAGCCCGCCAGCCCCGCGAACAGCGCGGCCGTGACGAACAGCGACAGCCGCACGCGGTAGGCGTCGGCGCCCACGCTCGCCAGCAGCGTGGCGCCGCCGCGCAGCCCGCGAATGGCGCGGCCGGGGCGCGACTGCAGCAGGTTGTGGCTGAACAGGCAGGCCAGCCCGACGACGACCCAGATCAGGTAGTACATCGCGCGCGGATCGGCCAGCGACCAGCCGCCGATCTGCAGCGGCGGAATGTTCGACAAGCCCGTGTGCCGGCCGAGCGCATCGACGTTGCCGAACAGCATCGCGATCGACAGCCCCCAGGCGATGGTGCTCAGCGGCAGGAAGTGCCCACCCAGGCGCAAAGTGAGCATGCCGATGGCCAGTGCCGAAATGCCCGTGAGCAGCAGCGCGAAGGCGAGCCCGATCCACGGCGACATGCCCTGCGTGGTGGTGAGCCACGCCGTGGCGTAGGCCGCGATGCCCACGAAGGCCGCCTGTCCGAACGACGTCGCGCCACCCACGCCGGTCAGCAGCACCAGCCCGAGCGCCACCAGTGCGCCGATGCCGATGTCGTTGAGCAGCGAGACGGTGAAGCTGCCCGCCAGCACCGGCACCAGGGCCAGCACGACGACCACGAGGGCGATCCAGCCCGTGCGTTTGCGGTTGCCGTTCATTGGTCCACCTCGTCTTCTTCCTCTTCCGAATGGGCTGCCATGAAGGAACGCAGCATGAGCACGGGGATCAGCAGGCTGAACACGATCACGTCTTTCAGCGCGCCGCTCCAGAACGACGCGAAGCTCTCGACCACGCCGACCGCCAGCGCGCCGATGGCCGTCATCGGGTAGCTCACGAGCCCGCCGATGATCGCGGCCACGAAGGCCTTCAGGCCGATGATGAAGCCCGAGTCGTAGTACATGGTGGTCACCGGCGCGATCAGCACGCCGATGAGCCCCGCCAGCAGCGAGGCGCAACCGTAGGCCAGCAGCGCCGTGCGCACCGGCCGGATGCCGACCAGCCGCGCGCCCACGCGGTTCACCGCCGTGGCGCGCAGCGCCTTGCCGGCCACCGTGCGCTCGAACACCAGGAAGAACAGCCCGCTCAGCACGATGGCCGCCCCCACCATCAGCACCACCTGGCCGCTGACCGTGAAGCCGTCGCCCAGCGTGAACACCGCGCTCGTGAGCGGCGTGGTGCGCGAGCCTTCAGGCCCGAAGAACAAGAGGCCCAGGCCCGACAGCAGGAAGTGCAGCGCGAGCGACACGATCAGCAGCACCAGCACCGAGGCATCGGCGATCGGCTGGAACACCACGCGCGCCAGCAGCGGCGCGATGGGCACCACCAGCAGTACCGCCACCGCGATGTGCACCGCCACCGGCACGCCGGGCCGCGCCGCCAGCCATGCGAGCACGCACGGAATGGCGGGCAGCACGCCCCAGGTCAGCACCGCCTTCGGAATGCGCGCGGCCTCGCCGCGTCGCAGCAGGCTGCCGATTTCGGTGGCCAGCGCCAGCGCGGCCAGCACCGCGACCATGCCGATGGTCGGCGGCACGCGGCCGGTCTCGAAGGCCGCCAGCGACAGGGCGGCAAAGGCCGCGATGTCGCCGAACGGCACGAACACCACCCGCGTGACCGAGAAGATCAGCACCAGCCCGAGGCCGGCGAGCAGATAGACGGCACCGTTGGCCAGGCCATCGGTGACGAGGATCAGCGCCACGTCCCAGTTCATAGAAAAACCTCTGTCGGAGTCATCGTTGTCGTTGTCGTGAAGGAAAACAGGAGATTCAAGGGGCGAGCTTCCATTGGCCGCTGTCGAGCTTGACGATCACGCGGGCGCGCTCGTCCACGCCGTACAGGCTGCCGGGCTTGAAGGTGTAGACGCCGTGCGTGCCCACCACTTCCTTGGTGCTGAAGATGGCGTCGCGCAGCGCCACGCGAAACTCGGGCGTGCCGGGCTCGGCCTTCTTCATGGCGCGCGAGGCGGCGTCGGCGAACACCAGCCAGCCGTCGAAGGAATAGGCCGAGAAGGCGTCGCTGGTCGGCGCGTTGTTGACCTTCTGGAACACGGCGCGGAAGTCGGTCGCGATCTTCTTGGTCGGGTAGTCGGCCGGCAGCTGCTCGGCCACGATCACCGGGCCCGTGGGCATCAGCGCGTTCTGGCCGGCCGCGCCGACCACGCGCACGAAGTCGGGGTTGATGAGGCCGTGCTGGCCGTACACGCCGCCCTTGAAGCCGCGCTCCTGCAGCGCCAGGAACGGCAGCGCGCCCGGCGTGCCGGCGCCGCCGGTCATCACCGCGTCGGGACGCAGCGCCACGATCTTCAGCACCTGGCCGGTCACCGAGGCGTCGGCGCGCGCGTAGCGTTCGTTGCTCACCACCTTGATGCCGGCGGCGGGCGCCGCCTTGTTGAGGGCCTCGTACACCAGGTCGCCCCAGGCGTCGGAGAAGCCGATGTAGCCCACGGTCTTGACGTTGTTGCGCTTCATGCGCTCGACCACGGCGTCGATCATGAGCTGCGTGGGCTGCGCCACCGTCATGACCCACGGGTTCTCGTTCGGGTCGAGCAGGATGGGCGTGAGGCCGATCATCGGCGTCTTCGCTTCCTTGCCCACCTGCGCCATCGCGATGGCCGAGGGCACGCCCGAGGTGCCCATGAGGATGTCGACCTTCTCGTCCTCGATGAGCTTGCGCGCGTTGCGCCCGGCCGTCGTCGGGTCGGAGCCGTCGTCCAGCACCACGAGCTGGATCTTGCGGCCGTTGACCTCGCCCTTGTAGGCCAACGCAGCCTGCATGCCCTTGGCATACGGCACGCCCAGCGAAGAGTTGGGCCCCGACAGCGACACGCTGAGACCGACCTTGAGGTCGGCCGCCAGCGCGCTGGCCACACCACAGGCGGTCAGTGCCGCGGCGAGGGCACCGCGCGTCAAGGTCAGCATCAGGTTCTTCATGTCGTAGCTCCAGTGAGGAAGGATGGAAGGAACAGAAACTCAGATGAACAGTTGGACCGCGGGCAACGCGCGCGTGGCGTTGAGCAGGTCGATGCGCTTCTCGCGGATGGACCAGCCCGTCGATGTGCGGATGAGGTGGTGGCGTGCGGTGCCACTCAGCAGGATCTGGCCCTCGCCGCGCGCCTCGACATAAAGGAACGGCGTGCGCAGGCGCACCTCGCCGTCGTTCTCTTCCTCGATGCGCGAAGGCTGCAACACGTGCTGGCTGTGGCTGGCCGGGTGCTGCGAATGGGCGCGCGGATTCTTCAGGCGCTCCACGCGCAGCTGCAGCAGCAGCCGGTCTTCATAGGCCAGCGAGTTGTGCGTGAACGGATCGGCCTGCGCCGCACCGAGCAGCGGCACCCAGTAGTGGCCGTCGTCGGCGAACAGGGCCAGCCAGTCGTCGAAGCGCCGCTCGTCGAGCAGCGCCGCTTCGTGGGCGACGAAGTCGCGGGGGTCGTTCATGCCGCCACCTCCGCCGTCGTTGCCGTCATGGCTTTCGCCCAGGCGCGGAACTGGTTGCGCATCAGCAGCTCGTTGGTTCCGTTGGTGGTCACCGTGGCCTGCAGCGTCTCGGCGGGGTCGTGGTTGCGGTGCAGGCTGATCCACTCGTTGCCACCCGCGCGCAGGCCCTGCTGGATGCTCTCGAACAGGTGCACGTCGTCGTGCGCCACCACCGACATCGGCGAGAACACGAGCCGGTTGTAGCTCATGGCGCGCTCGAACAGCAGCGCGGGCGCACCGGCCGCGCGAAAGCTCCAGGCCTCGATGAGCGTGCGGTTCGCGGCCAGCGGACGGATCACGCGGATGGCCTGCGGCGAACCCTTGACCGACAGGCTCGGGTACAGCACCGAGTTCTGCGGCGAACGCTGAAGAATCTCGGTGGCGCGCTCCACGCCGTGCGCCGCCTGCATCGCGGCTTCGTACTCGGGCAGCTGCGCGTAGTTGGAGTGGATGCTGAAGTTCACGCCCAGCACGCTGTGGCCGTTGGCGAACACGCGCCCGCCCATCTTGTCGAAGAACTCGTAGCCCGAGCCGAAGGGCAATATCTGCTCCATCGCCATCGGCTTGGGGTCTGAAGGCGCATGGCCTTCCCACAGCGCCTCGGCGGCCTTGGTGGCCGACTCGTGCGTCGACATCGGATGCACCGTGTCGTTGATGTTCTCCAGGTACATCTTCCAGTTGCAATGGACGATGTTGCGCAGCACGCCGCCGCCCACGGTGAGCTTGCCTTCGGGCGAACGGTCGACCATGTTGTCGAGCGCGCCCAGCACGTCGCCGAAGTAGTCCTCGAACGAAGGACCGGTATCGGACAGGCGCACGAACACGAAGTCGCGGTACACCTTCACGTGCCTGACCACCGACAGCCCCTGTCCCGACTCGCAGGCCTTGAGCTGCGTGCCCTCGTAGCCGTTCTTCAGCGGCAGGCCGAGCGGCGCGCCGTCGAGCTTGTAGGTCCACGCGTGGTACGGGCAGCGAAAGAACCGGCCGGTGTTGCCGCTTTCGTCGGTCACGAGCTGCGTGCCCTTGTGGGCGCAGCGGTTGTACATGACGTGCACCGCGCCGTCGGGCTGGCGCACCATGAGCAGCGGGCGGCCCGCGATCTCCTGCGTGACGAAATCGCCCGCCGCCGGCACCTGGCTCGCATGGCCCAGGAAGACCCAGGTGTTGGCGAACAGGCGTTCCTGCTCCAGCGCGAACAGCTCGTCGCTCAGGTACAGGTCGCGATGCACCCGGTCGTCACGAACCAGCGCCGCGACGAGATCGGGGCGGTTGCGGTAGGTGGTCATGGTGGTGGGCTTCGGTTGAACCGAGGTCAGGGGACCAGCTTCCACTGGCCTTTATTCATCTGCACGATGACCACGCCGCGCTTGTCCGAACCGTAGCGGTCGTCGGGCTTGAAGGTGTAGACGCCGTGCGTGCCCACCAGCTCCTTCGTGCCCACGATGGCATCGCGCAGCGCCGTGCGGTATTGCGGCGTGCCGGGCTCGCCCTTGGTGCGCGAGGCCGCGTCGGCCAGCAGCAGGTAGGCGTCGTAGGTGTACGACGAGAACGCATCGGTGGGCACCGCGCCGTTCACCTTCTGGTAGGCGCTGCGAAAGCCCATCGCGACCTTCTTGATCGGGTTGCTGTCGGGCAGCTGGTCAGCCACCAGCACCGGACCGCTGGGCACCTGCAGGCCTTCGATGGCCGCGCCGCCCACGCGCACGAAGTCGGCGTTGATGAGGCCGTGCGTGCCGTAGATCTTGCCCTTGTAGCCGCGCTCGGTCAGTGCCAGGTAGGGCAGCGCCCCCGGCGTGCCCGAGTTGCCCGCGAACACCGCGTCGGGGCGCGCCGCGACGATCTTCAGCACCTGCCCCGCCACCGACGAATCGGTGCGCGCATAGCGCTCGTTGGCCACCACCTTGATGCCGGCGGTGGCCGCGCTCTTCATGAGCGAGTCGTAGGCCAGGTCGCCCAGCGCGTCGGAGAAGCCGATGAAGGCGACCGTCTTCACGCCCGACTTCTGCATGCGCTCGACCACGCCTTCCACCATGAGCGGGAACGGCTGGGACACGGTGACGGTCCATGCGCCATCCGCGCCCGGAATGGTCACGGGCGTGGGCGAGATCAGCGGCGTGTTGAGCTCGCGCGCCACCGAAGCGATGGCCATCGCGCCGGGCACGCCCGAGGTGCCGATGAGCACGTCGACCTTGTCTTCCGTCACCAGCTTGCGCGCGTTGCGCCCGGCGGTGGTGGGGTCCGACGCATCGTCGAGCACGATGAGCTGCACCTTGCGCCCGCCGATCTCGGGCCGCTCGGCGATGGCCGCGCGGATGCCCTTCTCGTACGGCACGCCCAGGGCCGCCACCGGCCCCGAGAGCGAGCTGATGAAGCCGATCTTGAGGTCTGCTGCAGCGGCACCGACAGTGCTGAAGGCGGCCAGCAGCGCGAGACCAAGGCGGGAGATTTTCTTCATGGGTACTTTCTCTTCGAGGGTTCTTCGGGGTGGACGGGGACGAGGGAGGGTCAGTAGCGCAAGGTGCGGCGCGATTCCAGGTCGGCATCGACCTGCGCGGGCGTGAGCCGCTCCGGCTTGCATTCGAAGCGCTCGAACAGCGCGAGCTGGTCGCCGTAATGGCGGTCGCGCACGCCGGCGGGGCTCACGAAGCCGCTCTGCCCCGGCGCCGCGACCGAGCACATGTCGAGCGCGCCCGGCTTGAGCACCACGCGGTAGTTCAGCGTGCCGCGGTTCATGTAGGGGCTGACCTCGGGCTCTTCGCCCGCGCCGGCCCACGGCACGCCGATGGCGTTGATGCGCGAGAAGCGGTGGCGCACCACGGGCGTGGTCCACGCGGCCATGTCGGGCCCGAGGCGCGTGCGCAATTCGCCGACGGCATCGGACAGCGCCGCGCGCACCATCGTGCGCGGGTCCTGCCCGTTGAAGAAGTCGTGGCGCTGCGGCACGCCCGAGGCCGGGCCGCTCAGCGCGTTCCACAGCAGCTTGGCCACCGCGGCGGGCTGGGCGCTGCCCGGCGAGCCGCGCGGCGTGAGCGTCGGGTAGCCGAGGTTGGCGTAGGTCGCGAACACGGCCGGCGGCAGGTCGTCGGCCAGCAGGCGCTTGGACATCGCGCCCAGCCACGCGCGCAGCACGGTGGTGGCGCGGTTGTCGTAGACCTCGCCACCCGGGGCGACGCGGTTCTTGAAGTCCCAGTTCGCGAGCAGGTCGGCCGCGCGGCGCGCCGGGTCGTTGGCCGGCAGGCCCTTCGCCGCGTCGACGATCAGGGGCACGAAGTAGCGAGCGTTCAAATCGGCCAGCGCCGCGCCCTGGCTCACACGCCAGATCTCGTCGGCGCCCAGCTTGGCCGTGCCCTGCAGCTGCGCGTGGATCTCGGCCACGCGGTCCACGTGCGAGAAGTTCGCGCCGTCCGCGCGCAGGCCTTCGGCGATCTGGTTGTTCCAGCTCGCGAGGTAGCCCTGCGCGGGGTTGTACGAACGCGGGTTGGCGCTGAACGGCAGCGTGCCCTGCCACTCCATGCTGCCGTCGCCGCGCGCGGGAAAGCGGATGTCCTGCGTGGCCGGGCGGTTCGGCATGCGCCCCAGCCCCACGGCGCCGATGTTGCCCGCCACGTCGGCATAGAACCAGGTGATGGACGCCGCCACGCGCTCGCCCTGCGCCAGGAAGCCGGACCAGTCGCGTGTCCGTGCGGCCTGCGCCCAGCCCAGCATGGTCTCGACCTCGCGGCCCTGCCAGGTGCTGCGCGCGGTGTAGGCGCGGCCGTTGTCCACGTCCCAGCTCTGCACGAAGCCGTGCACGGTGGCGTAGATGTCCACGCTCTGCGGCGCGGCGCCCTTCACGCGGATGACGTCGGTGCGCCGGGTCATCGGGCGGTAGGCGCCGTTGTACCGGTACTCGTAGCGGTTGGCCGGGTTCAGCGCTTCCTGGTAGATGTCGTTGGTGTCCAGCGATCCCACCGTCGAGCCCCAGGCGATGGTGCCGTTGGTGCCGAACAGCACCGGCAGCAGGCCGATCGGCGTCAGGCCAGTGAGGTCGTAGCCCGCGCCATGCAGGCCGATGCCATGCACGAACGACGGGTTGTTGAAGCCCTGCTGCGGCCCGTTGTAGAGCACGGCCACGCCCTCCTTCGTGCGCGAGGGGCCGAGCACCCAGGCATTGCTCGCGGTCGGCATGCCTTCGGTGGCGGCCAGGCCCATGCGAGCGACCTGCGTGGCACGGAAGTCGGCGGCGGCCTGCGCGGGCACCGGCGCGAGCGCGGCGTCTCCGGGCTCGACGCTTGCCACCCGGTGCTGCCCGCCGCGCGGCACGATGGTCGGCGCGGTAGGGTCTTCGAGCCAGCGCAGCTGCTCGTAGAGCTGCGTGCCCACCGCATCCCCGCGCGCGGCCTTGAGCTGGTTGAGCAGCGACAGGTTCGCCACCTCGGCCGTGCCGGCGAAGAAGCGGTTGAGGATCAGGCCGATCCAGACCATGGCCACGTCGTCCGCGGTCCAGGGCGTGGGCTCGAAGCCGTTGTCGATGAACTCGCGCGGCATGAGCTTGGCGCGGTCGGCCAGCACGTCGCGGATGCGCGCGTTGACGCCGGCGGCGTAGCCTTCGAACATGGCGCGGTCGTTCGCGTTCAGCGCATCGATCTGGCGGCGGATCGACACCGGATCGATGTTGGAACGCGTCGCCTTGTCGGTCGCCACGAAGTCGGCCCCCAGCACTTCGGCCACGCTGCCGTTGCCCGAGCGCCGCGCCATCTCCAGCTGGTAGAGCCGGTCTTCGGCGACGGCATAGCCGAAGCCGTGGAACAGGCCGCGCGTGTCGCCGGCGTAGACATGCGGCACGCCGTAGCGGTCGCGCTTGATGGTCACCTCGCCGCTGCCACCGGGGGCGGTGGCGGCGCAGCCGGCCAGCAGCGCGGCAGCGAGCAGGGCCGTGCCGGTGGCGCGAAAGCGCGAGGCGGGAAGCAGCGAATGCATGGCGTGCGGGCCGTTCATCGTGTCGCTCGTCGTTGCGTGGATGCGATCAGGGCACCAGCTTCCACTGGCCCTTGTCGAGCTTCACCACGACGCGCGAGCGATCGTCGGAGCCGTAGCGGTCGGTGGGCTTGAAGTTGTAGACCGAGTGCGTGCCCACCAGCTCCTTGGTGCTCACGATGGCGTCGCGCAGCGCCACGCGGAACTGCGGCGTGCCGGGCTCGGCCTTGGTGGCGAGCGCGCGCTGGGCGGCGTCGAGGTACAGCAACCAGGCGTCGAAGGTGTAGGCCGAGAAGGCGTCGGTCGGCGGTGCGCCGTTGGCCTTCTGGTAGGCCGCGCGGAAGTCCATCGACACCTTGCGGATCGGATTGCTCTCGGGCAGCTGCTCGGCCACGATCACCGGACCGGTGGGCGCCAGCAGCCCGTTGACGGCATTGCCGCCCACGCGCACGAAGTCGGGGTTGATGAGCGCGTGCATGCCGTAGATCTGGCCCTTGTAGCCGCGTTCGGCCAGTGCCAGGTAGGGCAACGCGCCGGGGGTTCCCGAGGTGCCGGTGATCACGGCGTCGGGGCGCAGCGCCGCGATCTTCAGCACCTGGCCGGTGACCGAAGCGTCGCCGCGCGCGTAGCGCTCGTTGCTCACCACCTTGAGGCCGGCGGCCGGCGCGCTCTTTGTCAGCGCGTCGTACACCAGGTCGCCCCAGGCGTCGGAAAAGCCGATGTAGCCCACCGTCTTCACGCCGGACTTCTTCATGTGCTCGACCACCGCGCTGAGCATCAGCGGCGCGGGCTGCGGCACCGTGACCATCCACGCGCCTTCTTCGCCCGGCAGGTTGGCGTTGGCGATGGAGATCAGCGGCGTCTTGGTCTCGCGCGCCACGCCGGCGATGGCCAGGGCGCCGGGCGAACCGGCCGTGCCGATGATGACGTCGACCTTGTCCTCGTCGATCATCTTGCGGGCGTTGCGCGCGGCCGTGGTGGGGTCGGATGCATCGTCGAGCTGCACCAGCTGGATCTTGCGGCCGCCGAGGTCGGCCTTGTACGCCAGCGCGGCCTTCATACCCTTCTCGTAGGGGATGCCCAGCGACGACACCGGCCCCGACAGCGAGGTGATGAAGCCGACCTTGAGGTCGGCGGCCCAGGCGCCCCCGGCGCTCAGCGCGCCGAAGCCCGCGGCGATGGCGGCGAGTGTGCGGATGCGGTTCAGGACTTTCATGGCGATGCTCCAGAGGTGATGTTTTTTGGACGGAACGGAACGAAACGAACGCAGGAAAAAACTAGAGGGCGAGACTGCCGACGCTGGTGCCGCCGCAGACGTACAAGACCTGACCGGTGACGAAGCTGTTCTCCGGCGAAGCGAAGAAACGCACGGCGCGTGCCACGTCGGCCGATTCGCCCAGGCGCTTGACCGGCACCGAAGCGGCGAGCGCACGCTCCTTCTCGCTGCCGGCCTCGACCACGTCGTAGAACATGTCGGTGCGGATCGGGCCCGGCGCCACCACGTTCACCGTGATGCCGTCGGCCGCGAGTTCGAGCGCCCAGGTACGCGCCATGCCCAGCATGCCGGCCTTGGTGGCCGAGTAGCTGGTGCGCGTGGCCAGGCCCAACGCGGCGCGCGAAGACAGCAGCACCACACGGCCGAAGCGTTGTGCACGCATCGCGGGCAACGCACCTTGCACGAGCTGGATCGCACAGCCCAGGTGCAGATCGACCAGTGCGTCGAGGTCGTCGAGCTTCACCTCGGGCAGCAGCGCGGCGCGGATCACGCCAGCGTTGTGGACGATGGTGGTCGGCGCGAAGCGCTCGACGAGTTCGCGCACGGCGTCGCCGGTGGCGGTGCGGTCGGCCAGGTCGACCTCGAGGCTGTGCATCCGGGGGTGATCGATATCGGCGGTGCGGCGCGCGAGCGAGATCACCTCGTAGCCTTGCGCAAGCAGGTCTTCGCAGATGGCCTTGCCGATGCCGGCGCTGCCGCCGGTGACGGCCGCGACCTTGCGGGGTGCGCCCGCGCTCATGCCGAGGCTCCCACCAGGGCCAGCACGCGCAGCGGGCTGCCGCTGCCCTTCTCGATCTTCAGCGGCGGGCAGATCAGCACCGCGCCCGAGGGCGGCAGCAAGTCGAGGTTGCTCAGGCACTGCAGGCCGTAGCGGCCCGCGCCGTGCATGTAGTAGTGGCAGGGGTACGGCGGGCGCAGGTGGTAGCCCTGCCCGGCGTCGGTGCCGATGGCCTCGGAGCCGAAGCCCAGCACGTCGCGCTGCTCGACCAGGAAGCGCACGGCCTCCGTGCTCGGGCCGGGCGTGTGCTGGCCGGTCGCATCGAAGTTCTGGTACGCCTCGGGGTCGGTGCGCTTGGACCAGTCGGTACGCATGAGCACCCACGCACCCTTCGGGATGCGGCCGTGCGCGGCTTCGTAGGCCTCGATGTCCTCGGGCGTCAGCAGGTAGTCGGGGTCGTCCTTGACCTGCGGCGAGCAGTCGATCACGCAGGCCGGCGCCACGAAGTGCTGCACGGGAATGGTGTCGACCGAGTTGTTCGGCAGGTCGCGGCCCGAGATCCAGTGGATCGGCGCATCGAAGTGCGTGCCGGTGTGCTCGCCGCACGAGAAGTTGTTCCAGTACCAGCCCGGGCCCCGCTCGTCGTACTTCGAGACTTCCTCGATGCGGAAGGGCCAGCACTGGCCCATCTCGGGCGGCAGCGCGATCTGCGGGAACTCGGGCGTGAGCGTCTGCGTGAGGTCGATCACGCGGATGCGGCCGCTGGCCATCGCGGTCACGAGGTTGCCGAGGATTGCGGCGGTGGACATCAGTTCGGTGGTGGTTGTCATCGTGTGATTCCTCTGCTCAGCCGCCGGCGGCCAGTTCGCGCTCCAATACCTTGGGGTTGTCGCGCCAGCGCTCCAGCCATTCCTGCGCCACGTCGCCCGGGTACACGTCTTCCACGCCATCGCGCAGCGCCTTGACGATGGCATTGGCCAGGGCCGTGGGCGCCAGCTTGGGCGGCGGCGTGTGCTGGTTCCATTCGTCGTCGATGGGACCGGGGAACACGTTGATCACGCGGATGCCGGCCGGGCGCATCTCGGCGCGCAGGCACTGCGCCAGCGAGTGCGCGGCGGCCTTCGAGGCACTGAAGGTGCCGTGCGGTGGGAAGTTGCTCAGCGCATAGATCGACAGCAGATTGACCCACGCGGTCGCACCTGTCGCGCCGTCGGCCGAGCGGCCCTTGAGCGCGGGGCCGAACTCCTGCGCCAGGCGCAGCAGGCCTAAGTAGTTGATGTCCATCTCGGCCTTGGCCACGTCGGTGCCGCGCCTCGCGCCGATGCCGAAGGTGCGGTGCACCTCGGCGTTGTTGATGACGATGTCGACCTTGCCGCCGATGGAGCCGGCCAGCTCGCTCACCTGGCGGCCGTTGGTGAGGTCCAGCGGCACCAGCGTGACCTGCGGCAGCGCCGAGATGTCGTCCAGGCCGTCGCCCATCTTCTTCCAGGGCTCGGCATGGCCGACCCAGACGATGTCGGCGCCGGCCTTCACCAGCGCACGCACGATCGCCTGTCCGGTCTCGGTCTTGCCGTCAGTCACCAGCACCTTGCGGAACTTCGGGTCGCTGGTCATTTCGCGCAGCATCTTGTCGTCGGCCATGTGGGGACTCCCTTCATTCGGAAAAGCAATGAGAACGGCCTGACCCGCACGGTCGAGCCGGGCGCCCACGCGCACACGCTGCGGCGCTTCGCCGACCTCGCCGTGCAGGTGGACCATGAGCGTCGGGCCGGCGTCGAGGTGCACCAGGCCCAGCCGCCACGGCAGCCGCTCGCGGAAGAACAGGTCGTTGCTGTGGTGCAGCGTGGTGCTGCCGAGCAGCGCGCCCTCGCCGCTCTGCTGGCGCCAACGCAGCGCGGCCGACAGGCACTTGTGGCAGACCTCGCGCGGCGGGTACTGCACCGTGCCGCAGTCCTCGCAGGTCTGCAGCTCAAAGCGGCCTTCGGCGGCGGCCGCCGTGAGGCCGAGCGCGACGCGGCCGCGCGCGCCGGGCGGCAGGTTCATCTGCCGGGTGCGCAGCACCGGGTTCTTGCGCGGGGGGCGCATCATGGGCATCGTCATGCGGGTCTCCCCAGGATCACCGCGCCTGTGCACAGGCAACGGTCGTAAGTCACCATGCCGAAGCCGGCAACGAGGCCCGTCTGGGCATTCGGCACGGCGCGTGCGCCGGCCTGGTCCGTTAGCTGGCGGATCGCCTCGACCATGCCGAGGAAACCGCCCGCCGCACCGGCCTGCCCGGCCGAAAGCTGGCCGCCGCTGGTGTTGTTCGGAAAGCTGCCGTCAAAGGTCATGGTGTTCGCCTGCACGAAGGCGGAACCCTCGCCCTTCTCGCAGAAACCCAGGTCTTCGAACTGCATCATCACGATCACCGGGTAGTCGTCGTAGGTCTGCACGAAGTCCAGCTGCGCGGGCTGCATGCCGGCCTGTGCATAGAGGTCGTCGCGGTCCTTGCGCCAGCCGCCCTGCACCATCACCGGGTCTTCGGCGTAGGCGTTGTGGCGCTCGATGGCGCCGCGGATCACCACGTGCGCCAGGCCCAGGTCGCGCGCACGCTCCTCGCTCATCACGAGGAAGGCATCGGCACCGGCGCAGGGCATCACGCAGTCGAAGAGATGGATCGGGTCGGAGATCGGCCGCGCGGCCATGTACTCGTCGAGCGTGAGGCCCTTCTTGAACATGGCGTTCGGGTTGCCGAGCGCATTGGTGCGCTGGTCGACGCAGATGCGGCCGAAGTCCTCGCGCGTCGCGCCGTAGGTGCGCATGTAGTTGGCGGTGATGAACGCGAAGATCGAGTTCGGGCCGCCCGAGCCATAGGGGTAGCTCGCGTCGCGCGCGAAGCTGCTGAAGCTGCCCAGTGTCTGGCGGAAGGAGTCGACATGGTTGGTGTCGGCGCCCACGCAGGCCACGATGTCGGCATCGCCCGCCTGCACGGCGCGCGCGGCGCGGCGCAGGCACATCACGCCCGAGGCACCGCCCGTGGGCATGTGGTCGAGCCAGCGCGGCGACAGTCCCAGGTGCTGCGTGACGCCCACGGCCGTGTCGGGCGCGAGCGAGAAGCTGCTCAGGCACAGGCCGTCGATCTGTTCCTTGGGCACGCCGCTGGCCTGCACCAGCGCCTCGATGGCCTGGCCGACGAACCAGTGGGCTGTGCGCGTGGAATAGCGCACGTAGGGCACGGTAATGGGCACCGCGACCGCGACGCCTTCGTAGGAGAGGCGATTGCGTTTCGTCATGCCTGCCCCACTTGTCGTTTCTTCATCGAGCGCGTGTCGATGCAATGCTCTTGGCCCGGCAGCGACTGCGCCATCTCGCGCAGCTGGCCGCGCTGGATCTTCTGCGAGGGCGTGAGCGGCAGCGCATCGACGAAGGCCACGTAGCCGGGCGCCTTGTAGTAGGCGAGCTGGTCGAGCGCATGGGCCACGATGCTGGCAGCAACCTGCGCGCGCTGCGCGGCATCGGCCTCCTCGCGCAGCACGATGCAGGCCAGCACCTCGTCGCCGCGCACCGTGTCGGGCGTGGCGGCCACGGCCGAGGTCTTCACGGCCGGATGCTGGTTGAGCACGCTCTCGACCTCGACGGCCGAGATGTTCTCGCCGCTGCGGCGGATCACGTTCTTCTTGCGATCGACGAAGAAGAAATTGCCGTCGGCGTCGCGGCGCACGAGGTCGCCCGTGTGGAACCAGCCGTCGGCCCAGGCCTCGCGCGTGGCTTCCTCGTCCTTCAGGTAGCCGGAGAAGAAGTAGCGACGCGGGTCGTCGCCCGTGGAGCGCACGAGCAGCTCGCCGGGCATGTCGGTGCCGACGTCGTTGCCGTCCTCGCCCATGAGGCGGATCTCGACGAAATCTTCCTGTCGCCCGAAGCAGCTCGTGCCCACGAGGCGCGGCTCGCGGTTGGCCATGATGCAGGCGGCCGCGCCGGTCTCGGTCATGGCCCAGGCCTCGACCAGCGGGAAGCCGAAGCGTTCCTCGAAGGGCGCGTGGTTCTTGCGGTCCACGCCGGCGCCGAAGCCCCAGCGGATGGCATGGTCGCGGTCGGCCGGCGACGGCGGCGCCGACAGCAGCATCGCGGGCATCACGCCGAGGTAGTGGACGATGGTCGCACCGCTTTCCTTCGCGCTGGCCAGCCAGCTCTTGGGATGGAAGCGGTCGAGCTGCACCAGGCAACCGCCTGCGATCAGCACCACCATGGTCGAGAACGCCATCGCGTTCATGTGATTGAGCGGCAGCGGCGTGATGACGCGCTCGGCATCGGGGCGGATGCTGCACACGCCGTCGAGCGCGGCGTACCACTCGCCAGCGCGCAGGAAATACGCGTTGCTCAGGATGCAGCCCTTGGGCCGGCCCGTGGTGCCCGAGGTGTAGAGCAGACCGCACTCGGTGTCGACGCCGATGGGCTCGCCGGCGCGCGGCGCGGCGGTCTTCACGGCCGGCACCGGGTCGTCGGCGCCCATGGTCTCGAAGGGCACGCCGGCTTGCGCGGCGGCGGCGCGCAGATCGGCGGCGCGCTCGGGCAACGTCACGGCCAGGCCGATCTCGCTGTGGCCGATGAGGTAGACCAACTCGGCCGAACGCATCTCGGCATTGATCGGCACCACGCTCACGCCCAGCGCGTTGAGGGCGAGCCAGTGGAAGATGAAGGCGGGCCGGTTCTCCAGCAGCAGGCCGACACGGTGGCCGTGGCCGTAGCCGGCTTGCGCGTAGGCGGTGCGCAGCCGTTCGATCTGCGCGGAGGCTTCGCCCCAGCGGATGGCGCCGGCAGCGATGCCGTAGGCGGCGGCCGTGACCGATTCAGTGAAGAGGAACTCGGCCTGCGGCGTGCGCGCCGCGGTGGTGGCGAACACTTGATGGACGGTGGCGTGGGTCATCGCGTCCTCAGATGAAAAGCTGCACGGCCGGCAGGGCCGCGTCGGCGTTGAGCAGGTTGACGCGCTTGAGCGTCATGCGCAGCGCGCCGTCCTGCACCGTGAGGTGGTGGAAGAAGGTGCCGACGTAGAACTGCAGCTCGTCGCCCTGCGACTCGGTGTAATGGAACGAGGTGCGCACCACGAAGCGGTTGGCCTCGCCATCGAAGGTCTCGACCACGGGCATCTGCAGCAGGTGGTGGCAGCGGCTTTGCGGTTGCTGCGAGAAGGCGCGCGGGCTCTTCAGGCGCTCGATGCGCAGCTCGCGCAGGAGCTTGTCCTCGTACAGGTGCGAGGTGTGGTTCAGGCCGTCCTCCTGGTCGGGCACGAGCGGAATCCAGTAGAACGCGTCGTCGGTGAAGAGCGCGTTCCACTCTTCGTAGCGGCGGGTGTCGAGCAGGTGCGCTTCGTTCACGACGAAGTCGACGAGGTCCTGGCGGGTGATATCGAGCGCGGCCATCACATCGTCTCCGTCATGCGCTGGACCCAGCTGCGGTATTGGTTGCGCATGGGAAGCTCGTTGGTGCCTCCCGTGGTGATCTCTCCGCCCTGCAGTTCGGAGGCGTCGTAGTCGCGGTGCAGGCTGACCCACTCGTTGCCGCTGGCGTGCAGGCCGGCCTGCATGCCGCGGTAGGCCTGCAGGTCGTCGTGGCCCACCACCGAGAACGGCGAGTTGATGAGCCGGTTGTACATGGTGGTGCGATGCAGCAGCTCGTCCGGCGCACCCTTGAGACGGAAGGTCCAGCTCTCGATCAACGTCTGGTTGGCCGAGATGGGCTTGACCACGCGGATGGCCTGGATCGCGCCCTTGATCGTGAGGTTCGGGTAGTACACGGTGTTGTGCCGCGCCATGCCGAGGATCTGCGCCGTCTTTTCTTTGCCGTAGCGCGCCTTCATGGCGTCGTCGTAGGCGGGGATCGCCTTGTACTTGCTGTGGATGCTGAAGTGCACGCCCGTGAAGCTGTGGCCGTGGTCGTAGGTGCGGATGCCCATGTCCTCGAAGAACTTGTAGTCGGACATGAAGGGAACGAACTGCTCCACCGCCATCGGCTTGGGCTCGTCCTCGGGCTTGTCGGCCCACATGCGCTTGGCGGTGCCGGCCGACGACTCGTGCGCCACCATCGGGTGCATCGTGTCGTTGAGGTTCTCGACGAACATCTTCCAGTTGCACTGGTGCATGAAGCGCAGGCAACCGCCGGCAATCTCCAGCTCGCCCTCGGGCGAGCGGTCGGCCATGTTGTCGATGGAGCTCAGCGAATCGCCGAAGTACGCGTCGAAGTCGGGGCCCGCGTCGTTGATCTTCACGAAGATGAAGCCGCGGTGGCTGCGCACATGCTTCACGGTGGTCAGGCCCTTGCCCGATTCGCACTCGTGCAGCTGCGTGTGCTCGTAGCCGGTCTTCAGCGGAATGGCCAACGGCGCGCCGTCGGTCTTGAAGGTCCAGGCGTGGTAGGGGCAGCGGAAGAACTTGCCGGTGTTGCCGCAGGGGCCGTTGACCAGGCGCGAGCCCTTGTGGGCGCAGCGGTTCATCATCACGCGCACGCTGCCGTCGGAATGGCGCACCACGATCAGCGGGCGGCCCGCGATCTCGTTGCTGATCCAGTCGCCCGGCTTGGGCAGCTGGCTCTCGTGGCCGACGTAGTTCCAGGTGTTGGCGAAGAAGTGTTCCTGCTCCACCTCGAAGAGGTCCTGGCTGATGTACAGGTCACGGTGCACACGGTCGTTCTGCACGAGCGCGCGGATGGCTTCGGGGTTGTCTCGGTACGAGGTCATGGTTCTCGTCGCTCCTTCCTTCTTCTTCAGATGTCGAGCACCAGGCGCGCGCCCTTGGCACGCGAGATGCAGATCTGCATCACGTCGCCCTGCGCCTTCTCGCGGGCGGTGAGCACGTAGTCGCGGTGGTCGATCTCGCCTTCGAGCACGGGCACGGCGCACACGCCGCATTCGCCGCGCTTGCAGTCGAACATCGGGTCGCAGCCGTTCTCGATGAGGCAGTCGAGGATGCTCTGGCCGACCGGAACGGTGAAGCGCTGGCCGGACTGGGCCAGCTCCACCTCGAAAGGCTGGTCGCCTGCTTCGACGACGGGTTCGGTGAAGAGCTCGAAGTGCACGCGGTCGTGTTCCCAGCCCCGGGCCTGGGTGCGCGCAAGCACGGCGTCGAGCATGACCTTGGGGCCGCACACATACAGGCGGTCGCCGGCGGGCACGGCGTCGAGCAGCGCGTCGATGTCCAGCGGCGCGCCGGCCTCGGCGTCGGTGTGCACGCGCAGGTCGTCGCCCAGAAGCGCCTGCAGCTCGGGCAGGAAGGCCATCAGGTCGCGGCTGCGGCCGGCGTAGTGCATGCGCACGGCAGCGCCTTCGGCGCGGCGGCGCGCGGCCATCGATGCGAGCGGCGTGACGCCGATGCCACCGGCCACCAGCACCGTGCCGCCAGGGCCGGTGTGCAGCGGGAAGTCGTTCTTCGGCGGCTCGATGGTGAGCACGCTGCCCTCGGCCAGCCCTTCGTGCATGAAGCGCGAGCCGCCGCGGCCTTCGGCCTCCTTGCGCACGGCGATCACGTAGTCGGTGGGAGCGTTGGTGGCGTTGCGCTCGGTCGCGAAGTTGATGAGCGAGTAGTGACGCCAGTCGGTCTTGCCATCCGCCAGCGTCACCTGCACGCGGATGTGGGCGCCGGCCGCGAAGCCGGGCAGCGCGCGTCCGTCGTCGGCGCGCAGGCGCAGCAGGCGGATCAGCGGATTGAGGGCGCGCGCTTCGGCAACGCGAAGCTGGAGCGTGGGGGCGGTCATGGGGCGGGTCCCTTTGTCTCTTCAGGCCAGGGCGTGCTGCGCCAGGGCGGCCTGCAGCTTGTGGCCGTGTTCATCGGCGAGCGCCGCGTCGCGCAGTTCGCGCAGGGTGGCGGGCGCCAGCGCCGCACCCGCACGTTCGAATGCGCGCATCACGGTGTCGTAGTTGCGCAGGCCGCGTTCGTGCGTGTCGCTGTAGCCCTTGACCAGGCGCTGGCACTGGGCGAGTTCGACGGCGAGCGCGGGGTTGCGTTGCGCGGTGGCGGCGATGCGTTGCAGCCATTCCTCAATGCGGCGGTTCTCGTCGGCGTAGCGGATCGTCGAGAGGCGCCAGCGCTTGCAGGCCGCGACCATGCGCAGCATCAGGTAGCCGCGCAGCGAGCTGGTGTGGATCACGCGGCCGTGCTGTGTGAAGCGCTCGACGAGCTTGCGGGGCTGCGAGGAATTCATGAGCCAGCGACCGATGCCGCCGGGCAGCGTCTCGCAGATTTCCTGCAGGCGCGGGTGCATGTACTCGTGGATGGCCAGCACCTGGCCCGGCTGCACGCCGGCCTCGCCGTGGACGCGCTCGAAGCGGGTTGCACGGGTCTTGAGGGCGGCGACGCGGGCCGTGTCTTCGTACGACATCCACAGCGCGAGGTGGCGCGCGGTCTCGCGCAGCAGCCGGTGGGCATCGTCGGGCAACTTGGCCACGGCGGCCATGCGGTCCAGGTACAGGCCGGCGTAGGCCGGGTCCTGGTAGTCGATGAGGCGGCGCACGCCTTCAAGCAGGAAGTCTTGCGCGGGGAGCGGAAAGTCGCGCTGCACGCGTTCGACCAGTGCGCGCACGGCCGGGTGACGCGGCTGCAGTACGGGCGTGGCGGCGGGGGCCGTCTTGGCGGGCTCGCCGTCGTCGCCGTCCTGCGCGCGATCGAACGCCGCGCCGAAGGCCTTGAGGCTGGGCTTCACGCCCACGCCGCCGCGCTCGATGGTGGCTTCGAACTGCGCACGGCCGAACGGCAGCACGCCCGAGCCCGCGAGCGTGCCGAAGAGCACGGCGCTGATCACGCTGCCCGAGGCTTCGGCGGCCTGCGCCATGTCGAAGCGGATGAAGCGCTTGGCGGCGCGCGCAGTGTGCGCGAGCAGCTGCTGGCTGTCGACGCGACCATCGCCCATGGCGCTCTTTTCCGCGATGGAGAAGACACGGTGCGTGGAAGCGATGAGCGTGGTGCGGTCCTTCGTGACCAGGCCACGCTGGACCGCGCGGCCGGCTTCCATGAGCTCGGAGGCGAGCACCACGTCGACGTCGCCCGGCAGCGGCATCAGCGCGAGCACGGGGCGCCCGCCGTCGGCGTGCGCCTGCGTGTCGGGGTACAGCTCGACGTAGTAGATGGTTGCGCCGGTGCGCTGGGCCACGCCGGGCACGGAGGTGGTCTGGGCGACGTAGCCGTTGGCTTCGCCCATGTCGACGATCCAGTCGGCGAGCACGCCGCCGCCCTCTCCGCCCATGGCGAGGATGGCAATCTTGATGGGTTGAACCGTGTTCGTCATGGCGTCAGAAGGCATAGGCGTCACGGCGGCGCGCGTCGCCGCGCTGCAGCCAGCCGATCACGGTGGTGCGCACGCGCTGGCGGAAGCGGTCCCAGCCGGTGGGGTTGCTCACGACCTGCGCCTTGTAGAACGAAGGGCACAGCACGGCAGCGTGCGACACGTCGCCGCAGTTTCCGCAGCCCACGCAGCTTTCGAGCACGGTGGCGACGGGGTCGACGCGCAGCGGATCGGGGTTGGGCTTGATCGACAGCGACGGGCAGCCCGACAGGCGGATGCACGAGTGGTCGCCGGTGCAGGTGTCGGCATCGACACCGAATTTCTCGCGCACCATGCGCTTGCCATCGGCGATGGCCTTGCGTACCAGCGGCTTCTCGCGGCGCTGCTTGTTGAGCATGCACTCCGACTGGGCGATGAGGACCTTGGGGCCCTTTTTCGTCGTGGTGAGTGCTTCTTTCAGTGCATCGCGCATGCCGGCGACGTCGTAGGTGCGGCGCATCGTCTTCACCCACTCCACGCCCACGCCGCGCACGGCGCGCTCGATCTCGTGGCCGGTGCTGCGCGTCTTGTTGACGGCGTTCGACGAGAGGATGTCCTGCCCGCCCGTGGCCGAGGTGTAGTTGTTGTCGACGATGACGGTGAGGTTGTCGCTCTTGTTGAAGACCGCATTGGCCACGCCGCTCGTCAGGCCGTTGTGCCAGAAACCGCCGTCGCCCATCATCGAGATCGCGCGCTTGCCGGCGGGCGCGTTGAGCGCCGACGCACCCGCGCCACCGAGGCCGTAGCCCATGGTGGTGTTGCCGATGTTGAAAGGCGGCAGGATCGAGAACAGGTGGCAGCCGATGTCCGCGCTCACGTGGTGCGGACCGAGTTCGCGCTCGACCAGCTTCATGGCGCTGAAGATGGGGCGCTCCGGGCAGCCGGTACAGAAGCCCGGCGGGCGTGAGTGCACCACATCACCGAGTGCCGACGAGGGCTCCACGGGCTCGGGCGCGGCATCGACGCCGATGGCGGCCACCTCCTTCAGAGGGATCACCTTGCGCACCGGTGCGGGCACCGGCAGCGGCGCGAGGCGTTCGTAGCGCTCGCAGAAGGTGCGCGTGCCTTTCAGCAGTTCGAGGGTCGTGTATTCGCCAGCCACCGGCAGCATGTCCTTGCCATGCAGCGCGGTGGTGGAGCCGGCCTGGCGCAGGATGGTGGCGAGGTTCTGCTCGACGAAGTTGGGCTGGCCTTCTTCCACCACCAGCACGGCGCGCTTGCCTTCGCAGAAGCGGATGACTTCGCTCTCGATGACAGGGTACGCCACGTTCATCACATACAGCGGCACCTGCGTGTTGCCGTACACGTCGGCCAGGCCCAGGCGTTCGAGCGCACGCAGCAGCGTGTTGTAGCTGCCACCCTGCACGATGATGCCGATGTCGTCGGCGTCTTCGGAGAAGAACTCGTTGAGCTTGCGCTCCTCGATGAAGCGCACGGCAGCGGGCCAGCGGTCTTTCACCTTCTCTTGTTCATGCACGAAGCTCGCGGGCGGCAGCACGATGCGGCCGACGTCGCGCTGCGGGTTCTCCAGCGCTTCCTTCAGCGTGAACTTGGCGCGCTTGTTGTCGCCAGCGACGAAGTGGCCGTGCACATGGCAGGCGCGGATGCGCAGCTGCAGCATCACGGGCGTATTGCTGGCTTCCGAGAGATCGAAGCCCTGCTTCACCGCATCGACGATGCTCGGCAGATTGGGACGCGGGTCGAGCAGCCAGATCTGCGACTTCATCGCGAACGCATGGCTGCGCTCCTGCATGATCGACGAGCCTTCGCCGTAGTCCTCGCCCACGATGATGAGCGCGCCACCGGTGACGCCGCCCGAGGCCAGGTTGGCCAGCGCATCGGACGCCACGTTGGTGCCCACGGTGGCCTTGAAGGTCACGGCGCCGCGCAGCGGGTAGTTGACGGAGGCGGCCAGCGTGGCGGCGGCGGTGGCTTCGCTGGCGCTGTTCTCGAAGCGGATGCCCTGCTCGGAGAGGATGTCCTGCGCATCGGCCAGCACGTCCATCAGGTGCGAGATGGGCGCGCCCTGGTAGCCCGCCACATACGACACCCCCGACTCCAGCAGGGCCTTGGTGACGGCCAGAATGCCTTCACCACGGAATACATCGCCACCAGAAAGTCGCAGCTTCTTGACTTCTTCGACGAACGAACGCTCAGCCATGGATGTCCTTCTTCTTTCTCGTGGGAGGATGCGGCCCGAGGGGTCACATCACGGTTCCTATAATGTTTAGAAATGAATGTATCCACAATCATGAATTACCCTAGCCATGCAATCCGCATGCCTGCGGCACACGGGAGGCACCTTCATGTCTGAACCATCCAGGGAAACGCATCGCTTCGTCGATGACTACCTGCCCGCGCTGCTCGCGCAGGCCAGCCAGCTGATCTCCTCGGAGTTCCACGAGGTGGCGCGACAGCAGGGCTTCTCGGTGTCGGAGTGGCGCGTGATGGCGTCGCTCGCGGGCAGCGAGGCGGTCAGCATCGGCCAACTCGCGCAGGTGACGGTGACCAAACAACCGACGGTGACGCGGCTACTCGACCGCATGGAAGCGCGCGGACAGGTCGAGCGTCTGCCCCACGAGAGTGATCGCCGCATCACACTGGTGCGCATCACGCCCGCAGGGTTGAAAGCGGTCGAGCACCTGATGGAACTGGCGCGCGAGCACGAGCGCCGCGTGCTCGAACCCTTCGGCCTGCGACGCGCCGAAGAGCTGAAGCAGACGCTGCGGCAGATGATCGACCTGCATGTGCATGTGCCGGTCGAGGTGCCGGACGAAGACTGAGGCGCGCTGCCGAAGAGGAAGAACTAGGGAACGAGCACTGCGCGGCCGCGATGGCCGCGTTGTGCGATCCAGTCGAGTGCCAGCGCGGCATCGGCGAGCGCGAAGGGCTGCACGTCGAGATGCAGGCGGCCATCGGCCAGCCGTGCAAGCAACTCTGGAGCGGCTGCGCGGCCTGCGGCTTCGCGCCGGAACATGTTGAGCGGCAGCAATGCCACGTCACGCTGCAGGAAGTGCGCGATGTCCAGATGCAGCGACGGACCGGCGGTATAGCCGATCAGCACGGCGCGACCGCCAGGGCTCACGGCAGGCAAGGCGGCAGCGAGCACGTCGCCGCCGACGGTGTCGATGAGCAGGTCGGCGCTGGCGACTTCTGGTGGTCCCACTTTCGGATCGACGGCCGTCGCGGCGCAGCCCGCATCGCGCGCAAGCTGCATCACCAGGGACCCCACCGCGCCACTCGCACCCGTCACCAGAACCTGCTCTCCGGGCTGCAATCGCGCGACGTCGTGCAAGGCGACCCAAGCCGATGTGGTGGGCGAGAAGAACGCCGCACCGAGCGTCATCGGCACCGCGTCGGGCAGCACGCCGAGTGCGTCGTCGGGCGCATCGATCAACTCGCACCAGGTGCCGTCGAACAGCGTGCCCAGGCCGCTGCCGCGCAACCACACGCGCTGCCCGACGGCATGGCGCTCGCTCGCGACGACGATGCCTGCAGCTTCCACGCCCGGTATGTAGGGCAATGGCGGATGCCGCAGGAAACGGCCCTGCCAGACGGTGCGATCGATGTGGCCGACGGTCGCAGCCTCCATGCGTACGAGCGTACGGCCCGGTCGCGCCACGGGGTCGGGCATTTCTTCCAGCGTGGGCGCGGCATCGAAGCCATGGATGCGAATCGCCTTCATGGCCGTGTCGCTAGAAAGTCGAGCACCGTGCGCGCGAAGACGTCGGGCATCTGGTCGGGCAAGGGCACCATGCCGCCGTCGATGTCGGCGATGCGCGCCTGCGGCAGCTGATGCTGCAGTTCCGCCGCGTGTGGCGAGGCGAAGGGGTCGAGTGTGGCGCGCACGATGAGCGTCGGTTGCGTCACGCGGCCGATGCGATCTTCCATGCGGTACGAGGCGACTGCGCGGTGCCCGTCTTCCACGCGAAGGCCGACCTTCAACGCATCGTGCACAAAGGCCTCGAGCAGGTCCGGGCGTCCCGGCGGATAGAAAGCCTGCCGCTTCTGCCACAGCGCCGCGAGGTGACTGCCGTCGTCGCTGGGCGCCACTTCGTCGATGGGCGGGCGCTGCGCGCGGGCGCGGCGGAACGCCTCGTCGGTGTATGGCGTGGACGACAGCACGAGGCTGCGCACGCGCTCGGGAAACGCAGCAGCCAGTTCGATCGCGACCACGCCGCCGGTGTGATGCCCCACCACGTCGGCCTGCGCAATGCCGAGCGCATCGAGCAGCTCGCACGCCACGCGCGCCCACTGCGCGATGCTTGCCGGCACGCCGCCGTCCGCCGAGTCGCCGAAGCCCGCCGTGTCCATCGCGATGGCGCGGTACCCGACACCGGCGATCAACGGCAGCACCTCGCGGTACTCGGTCCAGCTGCGCGGCGACTGGTGCAGCAGCAACACAGCCGGCGCCTGTGCATCGCCGCACGCGGCGTAGTGCACCTGCCCCACCGACAGATCGGCGAAGGCGCGGCGGATCGTCATGACAGGGTCTCGTCGGCCGGTGCACGCCACAGGCCGGCGTGCTTCAGTTCGCCGAGCGTGCGCGAGAGCACGTCGCGCCGGTAGGCGGCGGTGTCGCGGCCTGCGTAGTCGTAGAAGCCGCTGCCGCTCTTGAGGCCGAGGCGTCCTTCCTCGACCATGCGCCCGATGACGGCCGGCGCGGTGTAGCGCCCTGCGTCGAGCGAGGCCGACATCTCGCGGCTTGCGTGGTGCAGGATGTCGGCGCCGCCGAAGTCGATGAACTCGACCACGCCGAGCGCCGCGAAGCGCAGGCCCAGACCGTAGCGCGTGGCCTTGTCGATCTCCTCGGCGGTGGCGGCGCCCTCCTCGATCATGCGGGCCGCCTCGTTCATCACGAGTGCCTGCAGGCGCGGCACGATGTAGCCGGGCGACGCGCCGCAGACCACCGGCAGCTTGCCGATGGCTTCCATCAGCGCCTTGGTGCGCGCGAGCACGCCGGCGTCGGTGCCTGGGTGGCAGCTCAGCTCGACCACGGGGATCACGTAGGCCGGATTGAGCCAGTGCATGTTCAGGAAGCGCTCGGGGCGCCGCACCAGCGCGGCCAGTTGCGTCACGAGGATGCTGCTGGTCGTCGAGGTGAGGATCGCGTCGTCGCTGCAATGGCGGTTGATGTGCTCGAAGGCTTCGCGCTTGGCGTCGAGGGTTTCGGGCACGCCTTCGAACACCAGCTCGGCAGCAGCCAATGCGCGCGGTGCAGCACCGGCGTCGACGATGTCCACGCGCGCGGCGATGCGCTCGACCTGCGATGCATCGATCACGCCGAGTTGCGCCAGGCCGGAAAGGCTCGCCGCGATTTCCGCGCGCGCCTCGTCGTGCAGGCGCTGCCAGGCCTCGGAGGTACGCGGGCGCAGGTCGATCAGCGAGATGCGGTGGCCCGCATAGGCGAACGCGATGGCGATGCCGCGGCCCATGCGGCCGGCGCCCACGGCGGCGAAGCGCGGCGCTGCAGACTCATTCGCCATCGTGCAGCTTCTGCTTGAGCTGGGCCGCGCTCAGGCCGGCCAGGCCCAGGCTTTCGAAGGTGCGCGGGCCCTGGCGCAGGTCACGCCCGAGGAAGCCGCCGACGATGGCCAGCAGGCCGTGCGCAATGGGCGCATCGACACCCGTGTGGCGCGCGGCCGAGGCCAGAAAGGCCAAGCCGAGCTCGGTGTCCTCGGTGATGTAGCGATGCGTGTGCAGGTCGATGTTCTCGCGCCAGTCGCCCGACTTGACGAGCTGCTTGTGCGCGTCGCCGTACATCCACTGGTCGTTGTTGTAGTGGTCGGCCAGCGGATAGTGCGGCGCGCCCTGCCCGAAGGCCTCGCGCACGGCCATGCGCTCGCGGTCGAGCCTGTCGGTCACGTCGCGCACGGCGCGCTGCGTGCCCTCGTTGTGGATGTCCCAGCGCTCGAAGTGCTGCAGAGGCGCGGCATTCATCACCATCAGCGGCGGGTGGATGACGGGGCCCGCGTTCATCAGCGCGCCCGAGAGCGCGTCACCGCAGCCGTGCACGGCCGGGTAGGCGCGGCGGATCACCTCGATCGCCTGCGCTTCCTTTCGCGCCGGGTAGACGCCGGTGGGCAGGCGGATGGCGCGGATGGTGACGTTGACTTCGCGCTCGCCGTGCTTGCGCGCGAGATACGGCAAGGTGCCGGTCTCGGCCCAGGCCACGTCGGCGCGGTTGCCCGCTGCCTTCACCGCCTGCGCCATCACGTAGCTGCCGAAGGTCCCGGGCGGCAGGAACACGACCTGGCCGTCGACCAGGTGCGGCGCCATGGCCAGCGCGATGTCGTGCTGGGCGATGGCAGGCGTGGGAATGACGATGAGCTCCGCGCCCTTCAGCGCGGCGCCGATGTCGGCGGTGGCGAGCGCGATGGGCACTTCGCGCGCGCCGGCGGCGTCTTTCAGCGTGATCGCGCCGGCTTGCACGAGCGGCTCGAGCGCCGCAGCGTCGCGACGCCACAGGCGCACTTCATGGCCGGTTTCAGACAGGTCCGCAGTCGCCGCATAGGCGCCGTGACCACCCCCAAGAATCGCAATTTTCATGATCGAAAGTCGAGAACAGGTGTCGATGAACCGGCTGCCGCGAACGGATCCGGGAGAAGCAATGCGCCATTACATTACTTTTCATCGATTCAGGTGTCAATCAAATTCATGCGCACCCGACTGCTCGGAAACCCGACAACGAAAAAGCCCGCGTTCGTGAGAAGCGCGGGCTTTCGAGGGGAAGCGGCCTGGTTTCAGGCCGACTGGAAGGGACGATCAGCGGCTGGGCTTGAACGCGCGCTTTTGCGCGTCACGGGGCACGAACACCTTGCCCGGGCCGCCGTGACCACCGCCGTTGCCGCGCGGTGCGAAACCTTCGCGGGGAGCGAAGCCTTCACGGGGCGCAAAGCCGCCGTCGCCGCGACCACCATGGCCGTGGCCGCCGCGCGGGGCGCTGTCGCCCCAGCCCGGCTTGCGACCGTAGCCGCCGCCATTGCCGCCATCGTCACGGCCGCCGCCGAAGCCGGCGTTGTGACCCTGGAAGCCGCGCGGGCCTTGGCCCTGGGCGGGACCGCGCGAGTTGCGGTCGTTGAAGCCGCTGGCGCCCGAATAGTTGCGGTCGTTGCCGCCGCGATAGCCACCGCCATTGCCGCCGCCGAACTTGCGGTCGCGCGACTGGAAGTCGCCACGGCCACCGCGGAACTCGCCTTGCGGCGGGCGCGATTGGGGCATGCGCTGTTGCGGCTCCAGGCCCGGCACCACTTCCGACTTGAACTGCTGGCGGCTGTAGTGCTCGATGTCCATGATCCGGCGACGGTCGCGGAACTCGGCGAAGGTGACGGCGATGCCGTCGCGGCCGGCACGGCCGGTGCGGCCGATGCGGTGGGTGTAGTCCTCAGCCTTCATCGGCAGGCCGAAGTTGAAGACGTGGGTGATGGTCGGCACGTCGATGCCGCGGGCGGCCACGTCGGTGGCCACGAGGATCTGCACCTGGCCGTTGCGCAGCGCCATCAGGCGGCGGTTGCGCAGGCCCTGGCTCAGCGCGCCGTGCAGCGCGACGGCACTGAAGCCGTCCTGCTGCAGGTCGTTGGCGAGGCCGTCGCACTCGACCTGCGTGCTCGCGAACACGATGGCCTGGTTGATGCTGGTGTCGCGCAGCCAGTGGTCCAGCAGCTTGCGCTTGTGCGTCGCGTTGTCGGCCCAGAACAGCACCTGCTTGATGTTGGCGTGCTTTTCCTGCGGGCTGTCGATGGTCACGCGCTGCGGCTCGCGCATCACGCGAGCGGCCAGTTGCTGGATGCGCGGCGCGAAGGTGGCGCTGAACATCATGGTCTGCTGGCGCTCGATGGTGAGCTGGTTGACTTCAGCCAGGTCGTCGGCAAAGCCGAGGTCGAGCATGCGGTCGGCTTCGTCGACCACCAGGAACTTGACCTGGTCGAGCTTGATCTGCATCGAACGCTGCAGGTCGAGCAGGCGGCCCGGCGTGGCGACCACGAGGTCGGCGTTCTGCAGCTTGGCGATCTGCAGCTGGTAGGGCATGCCGCCCACCACGTTGGCGACGCGCAGGCCGCGGCAGTGGCGAACCAGTTCGATGGCGTCGTGCGCGACCTGCTGCGCGAGTTCGCGCGTCGGGCACAGCACCAGGGCGCCAGGGGTGGCGGCCTTGAAGTGGCGGGCGTTGGTCGGGTCCTTGCGCTTGGGCTTCTTGGGCGGCGCTTCGCCGCGGGCAGCAGCTTCGTCGGCCAGGCGCTGGAACTCGGCGCGGGCTTGCGCCTCGGCTTCGGCCTGGCGCTTGATCAGCGTGTGCAGCACAGGCAGCAGGAAGGCGGCGGTCTTGCCCGAACCGGTCTGGCTCGACACCATCAGGTCGACGAAACGGGCCGAGCCCTCTTCGCCCATGGCGATCGGCACGACCTTTTCCTGCACGGTGGTCGGCTGTGTGAAGCCCATGTCGGCCACGGCGGCGATCAGTTCGGGGGCGAGGCCCAGCTTGATGAAACCGTTGGGCGTGGCAGGCGCTTCGGCTTCGGCGGCCTCGGGGGCTGCGGCGTCCAGTGCGTCGAGGATCGGAGCCTCGGACACGGTTTCCGCGACAGCGGTGAATTCGTTGTGGGTAGCGGATTGCACAGGCGCGAGTTCGCCCTGCGCTTCAAAAGCGTCGGTCATGAATGTCAATCTCAAACGCGAGCGCTGCCGTGGGCGGCGCCCCGTTGGTGGTTAAAAACATCAACCATCCAACGACATTCAACTTTCGACTCTCGTCGAAGGCTGCGGCCCTTTTTGATCAGCGGATGCGATCGGGCGCGGTGTGCAAGATAGGGAGATGCGAGAGACGCTGATCTGTGTCCAAAGACGGGTTCAAATCAGCGAAGCCTGCGATTATGGCACGGCTTCGGGTTTTTACCTAATTCCCTGTCGACGTATCGCCCATCGGCTCAATCGGTCAGGCGCAGGAAGGTCTCCCGGTAGTGCGCCAGTTCCTCGATGGACTCGTGCACGTCGGCCAGCGCGGTGTGCGCCTGCTGCTTCTTGAAGGCGCTGTAGGCCGCGGGCTTCCAGCGCTTGGCCAGCTCCTTGAGGGTGCTGACGTCGAGGTTGCGGTAGTGGAAGTACGCCTCGAGCTTGGGCATGAACTTGACCAGGAAGCGCCGGTCCTGCCCGATGGTGTTGCCGCACATCGGCGAACCGGTGCGCGGGATGTACTTGGCGATGAACTCCAGCAGTTGCTGCTCGGCCGCGGCTTCGTCGAGCGTGGAGGCCTTCACCTTGTCGATCAGGCCGCTGCGGCCGTGGGTGCCCTTGTTCCAGGCGTCCATGCCATCGAGCACGGCGTCGCTCTGGTGGATGACCAGCACGGGGCCATCGATGCGGGGCGTGAGGTCGGGGCCGGTGACGACCACGGCGATCTCGAGCAGGCGCTCTTTCTCGGGGTCGAGGCCGCTCATTTCGCAGTCGAGCCAGACCAGGTTCTGGTCGCTTTTCTTGAGGGTGGGAACGGTTGCGGGGGGCGTCGGGTCAAGGGATTCGGGCATCGCAGGATTGTCGTCGAAGGCCTGCGCCCCCACGGACCGCGGACTAAACTCGCCGCTTCATGATGTCTTATTCGCTCATCTTCACCCTTGCCTTCGCGGCGGCGCTCGTTGCGGGCCTGCTCGTGAAGTTCTGGCTGGCCACCCGCCAGGTGCGCCACGTGGCGCGCCACCGTGGCGCCGTGCCGGCCGCTTTTGCCCAGACCATCACGCTCGCCGCGCACCAAAAGGCGGCCGACTACACCATCGCCAAGGCCCGCTTCGGGCTTGTCGAAATGGCCTGGGGCGCCGCCCTGCTGCTCGGCTGGACGCTGCTCGGCGGGCTCGACGTGCTGAACAAGCTGCTGCTGGTGTGGCTGGGTGGCGGCATGGTGCAGCAACTGGCGCTGCTGGCGGCCTTCGCGGCCATCGGCGGCCTGCTGGAGCTGCCGTTCACGCTGTGGCAGACCTTCCGGCTCGAGGAGCGCTTCGGCTTCAACAAGATGACCTGGAAGCTCTGGCTCACCGACACCCTCAAGTCGACGCTGCTCGGCGCGCTGATCGGCCTGCCGATCGCCGCGCTGATCCTGTGGCTCATGGGCGCGGCCGGCACGCTCTGGTGGCTGTGGGCCTGGGGCGCGTGGATGGGCTTCAACCTGCTGCTGATGCTGATCTACCCGACCTTCATCGCGCCGCTGTTCAACAAGTTCAAGCCGCTGGACGACCCTACGCTCAAGGCGCGCGTCACCGCACTCATGAAGCGCTGCGGCTTCGCGGCCAAGGGCCTGTTCGTGATGGACGGCAGCACGCGCAGCGCACACGCGAACGCGTACTTCACCGGCTTCGGCGCCAGCAAGCGGGTGGTGTTCTACGACACGCTGCTGCGCCAGCTCAACGCCGGCGAAGTCGAGGCCGTGCTCGCGCACGAACTCGGCCACTTCAAGCACCGCCACATCGTCAAGCGCCTCATCGCGATGTTCGCGCTGAGCCTGGCGGGCTTTGCGCTCCTGGGCTGGGTGTCGACCCAGGTCTGGTTCTATGCCGGCCTCGGCGTGCAGCCCAACCTGTCGCCAGCCGCCCCCAACAACGCGCTGGCGCTGCTGCTGTTCATGCTGGCCGTGCCGGTGTTCAGCTTCTTCGTCGCCCCGCTGCCGGCGCGCCTGTCGCGCAAGCATGAGTTCGAAGCCGACGCCTACGCCGTGGCACAGACCAGCGGCGCAGACCTGTCGGCCGCGTTGCTCAAGCTGTACCAGGACAATGCCTCGACGCTCACGCCCGACCCGGTGTTCGTCAAGTTCTACTACTCCCACCCCCCGGCCTCCGAGCGCCTCGCGCGAATGACATGACTCACCCCCAGTCTTCGCGCACTTCGTGTCGCTTCGCCAACCCCCTTTCAGGGGGCAACATCTGCGGCCCGGCAAAGCCGGTTCCGCGGTGTTCCGCGATCTGCCTTTAATAGGACCCCCAATGAATCAGAGCATGTTCAAACCCAAGGACTGGAAGAACCTCCCGCCTCGCAAGGCCCTGAGCGCCACCGAAATCGTCTCGGGCCTGGCCCAGCTCGATGGCTGGAAGCTCACCGGCGACGGCGCCGATGTCGCCATCGAAAAGACCTTCACCTTCGCGAACTACTTCGAAACCATCGCCTTCGTGAACGCACTGGCGATGGTGGCCCACACGCAGGACCACCATCCCGACCTGTCGGTGCACTACAACCGCTGCGTGGTGCGCTTCAACACGCACGACGTGAACGGCCTCTCGATCACCGACTTCGACTGCGCGCGCCAAGCCGACGCGCTGGTCGCAAGCCCCGCCGCATGACGGACCGCGCCCTTGGCTAAGCCCGGCCGCGTCGCCGCACCCGCAGCCTCCGGCGCTGCAAAGGCGCGCCACGACGGCCTCGTCGTCGCCAGCCACGGGCGCCACTGCCTCGTCGAAACGCCCACGGGCGAGCGACTGATCTGCCACCCGCGCGGCAAGAAGAGCCAGGCCGTGGTCGGCGACCGCGTGCGCTGGCAGGCCTCCGAAGACGAAGGCACCATCGAAGAGGTGCTGCCACGGCGCAACCTCTTCTACCGGCAGGACGAGATCCGCACCAAGTCGTTCGCGGCCAACCTCGACCATGTGCTGATCCTGATCGCGGCCGAACCCGAGTTCTCCGAACACCAGTTGGCGCGTGCGCTCATCGCGGCCGAAGCCGAGCGCATCACGCCCATCATCGCGCTCAACAAGAGTGATCTCGTCGAGCCCTTCGAGCGCGCCTGGAACAAACTGGCGCCCTACCGTCGCATGCACCACGGCGTGCTGCCGCTGTCGCTCAAGGCCTCGGGCGAGACGGACTACGCCTCGTTGATGAAGCTGCTGGCGGGCAAGTCGACACTGGTGCTCGGCCCGTCCGGCTCCGGCAAGAGCACGCTCACCAACCTGCTCGTGCCCGGTGCAAGCGTGCTGACGCAGGAGATTTCGCAGGCGCTCAATTCGGGCAAGCACACGACCACCAGCACCACCTGGTACTGGATCGACGAAGCCCGCACCACCGGCCTCATCGACTCGCCGGGCTTCCAGGAATTCGGCCTGAACCACATTGCCCCGATGCAGCTTGCGGGCCTGATGCCCGACATTGCCGAGCACACGGGCGACTGCAAGTTCTACAACTGCACCCACCTGCATGAGCCCGGCTGCGGCGTGATCTCGAACGTCGAAACGCCGACGCAGCCGGGGCCGATCAGCGCATCGCGCTACAAGATCTACGGCGAGCTGTTCGCCGAGCTGAGCCAGACGCGCTACTGATACGGGTTTGCAATCAAAGTGAGAACAAGGCGCGACGCCGCAGACAGTGCTGAAGCACGGCAAGGCGACGCAACGCGGTTATCACTTTGATTGCAAACCCGTATAAGCGGCGTCGGGCTCGAGGATGGCCTGCAGCGCCTGCACCAGCGCGCTGCACTGCGCCCGCGTGCCGATGCTGATGCGCAGGTACTGCGCGATGCGCGGCTGTTTGAAATGCCGCACCAGCACCGCACGCTCGCGCAGCAGGGCAGCCAACTCGGCCGCATCGCGTTGCGGATGCCGCGCGAACACGAAGTTGGCCTGCGACGGCAGCACCTCGAAGCCAAGGTCTTCGAGCTGCAGGCCTAAGCCCTCGCGCGTGTCGACGACCTGATCGCGCGTTTTCCGGAACCACGCCTCGTCCTCCAACGAAGCCACGGCGCCGGCGGAGGCCAGCCGGTCGATCGGGTAGGAGTTGAAGCTGTCCTTGACCCGAACGAGTGCATCCATCAGATGCGCCTGCCCGCAGGCGAAACCCACCCGCAGGCCGGCCAGCGAACGCGACTTGGACAGCGTCTGCACCACCAGCAGGTTCGGATGGCGGCCGATGAGCGACAGCGCGCTCTCGCCACCGAAATCGACATATGCCTCGTCGACCAGCACGACACGATCGGGGCAGGCCGCAAGCAGCTGCTCGATGCGCGCCAGCGGCTGACCGATACCGGTCGGGGCATTCGGATTTGCGATCACGATGCCACCGCAACCCTGGCGGGCGCGCGCCGCGCACGCATCGATGTCGATGCGCAATCCGTCATCGACCGGCAGCTGCTCGCAGGCGATGCCGTAGAGCTGGGCATAGACCTTGTAGAAGCTGTAGCTCACGTCGGGCATCAACAGCGGCTCGGCCTGCTGGAAGAAGGCAAAGAACGCGTGCGCGAGCACTTCGTCCGAGCCGTTGCCCGCGAACACTTCGCCGACCTGCAGGCCGTGCCGGCGCGCCACGGCTTCGCGCAGCGCGAGCGAGGTGGGGTCGGGGTAACGCTCGAGCCCGTCGGCAGCCGCGCGCTGGATCGCCGCGATGGCGCTCGGCGACGGTGGGTACGGGTTCTCGTTGGTGTTGAGCTTGACGAGGTTGGCGATGCGCGGCTGCTCGCCGGGCACGTAGGGTTCGAGCGCGCCGATACGCGGACTCCAGAAGGCCGGCACGGGCGGTGTGGTCATGGGCGTGTGTCCTCGCGCCCGCTCAGCCGAGCAGCCGCGCGAGCGTGAGCAAGGCCAGCAACACCATCCACATCACGACCGAGCGCCAGACCAGGCCGACCACGCTGCGCAGGTGGCCTGGCTCGGGCTCGCGCCCCGGGGTGCTGCCGCTATCCAGGCGCCGCCCGGCGGTCGGCGACTCGCCAGCCTGCGCGCGTGGCAGCGGATCGGTCACCGGAATGGGGCTCAGCGAGCCACCGCCCAGGCGCACGTTCACCGCGCCGGACGTGGCCGCCAGGATCACGCCGTCGTTCTCGTTGGGAAAGCGCCGCGCATCGTTGCGCCAGCAGTCGATGGCTTCTTCGAAACTGCCGACCACGGCGAAACCGAGTGCGGTGATGCGCGCGGGCAGCCAGTCGACGGCATGCCAGGCACGCTCGGCCGCATCCTGCACGGCCACGCTCGAAGGCTGCACCGCCGCGCCGTTCTTGTGGGCCCAGTAGCGCGCAACGAATTCGCTCATGCGATAGAAGACCGCGCCCGCCGGTCCCAGGCCGATGGCGGCCAGCACCGAGAACCAGGCCAGCACGCCGAAGACGTGCCGGTGCGCAGCAATGACCGAATGCTCGATCACATGGCGCACGATTTCGCTGCGCGGCAGTTCGGCGGCATCGACGCCCTGCCAGTGCGCCAGCAGCGAACGCGCGAGCGGCTCGTCGCCCTCGTCGAGCGCGTCGCGGATGTCGGTGAAGTGGTGGCTGAACTGGCGAAAGCCGAGCGTCATGTAGAGCACCGCGATGCTCCACAGCACGGCGAACGGCAGGCCCAGCGTGAGCACCAACAGCCAGTGCACGCCCAACGCCAGCAGCGTCGGCACGAACACCGCGAGTCCCCAGGCGATCCATCCGTGATGCGGCTTGCCCGCATCGAAATTGCGGCTGGTCCAGCGCGTCCACGCCAGAACGCCGCCGTACACGGGGTTGTGCGGGCCCAACGGCCGCACCTGCTCGATCAGCAACGCGCACAGGATGGCAAAGAAGCTCATCCTTCGATGATAGCGAGCACACCTGAAGGTTTTTGCCTCAGGTTGCGCCCAATCAGACTCAGGCGGCGAGGAAGCGGTAGAGGTTGCGCAGCATGCCTGCGGTGGCGCCCCAGACGAAGCGCTCGTGCGGGCCGTCGGCGTAGGGCATCGAGTACCACTCGCGCCGCACGCCGTCGACCGCGCTGACCGCATGGCGGCGGTGATTGGCGGGGTCCATCAGCCAGGCCAGCGGCACCTCGAAGGCCTCGGCCACCTCGAACGGATTGATGTCCAACACGAAGTCTGGCTGCACCAGCGCGACCACCGGCGTGACGACGAACGAGGTGATGGTCGTGTAGGTCGGCAGCGTGCCAAGCACCTCGATGAACTGTGCCGACAGGCCCACCTCTTCCCAGGCTTCGCGCAGCGCGGCGGCCTGGATGTTGGCGTCTTCGGGGTCGACGCGGCCGCCAGGAAACGCGACCTGCCCCGAATGGGTCGACAGGTGCGTGGTGCGCTCGGTGAGCAGCACGGTCGCGCCTTGCGGACGCTGCACGATCGGCACCAGCACCGCCGCCTGGGCCGGCGCCCGGTCGGTCATGCCGCGATCCCGACGCAACTCGGGCGTCCACACGGGCGGCGAGGCAAAGCGCGCCCTCAATGCCGTTGCCGTCAGCTGCACCGACGCCACTGCCGGCAAACCATCGCTTCCGTCCACGAAGGGCACCTGTCGCGGGTCGAACTGCAGCAACGCGGGCGGCACCACGGCATTGACGGGTTCGACGATGGCGGAGGGCGTGGGGGCGGAAGTAGAGGAGGTCAAGAGATGAAGCAGCCTGTGGCGGGATGAAGGGAGTAGAGCGTAAAAATGAAAGTCTGTCTTGCACGCATGCGTGCGCGGCACCAACGCAAAAAGCCGCCAGAACGGCGGCTTTTTGCAGCAGAAGGAAGGCGACCGATTAAGCGGCCGACGCAGCCTTCGGCGACTTGCCCGGCAGCTTTTCCTTGATGCGTGCCGAACGGCCGCTGCGCTCGCGCAGGTAGTACAGCTTGGCACGGCGCACATCGCCGCGACGCTTGACTTCGATGCCGGCGATCAGCGGGCTGTAGGTCTGGAACGTACGTTCCACGCCTTCGCCGCTGGAGATCTTGCGCACGGTGAAGCCGCTGTTGAGGCCACGGTTGCGCTTGGCGATCACGACGCCTTCGTAGGCCTGCACGCGCTTGCGGCTGCCTTCGACGACGTTCACGCTGACGATGACCGTGTCACCGGGCATGAAATCGGGAATGGTCTTGCCGAGACGGGAAATTTCTTCCTGCTCGAGGGTCTGGATGAGGTTCATGATTTCCTGGATATCGATCGTTTCGGGCTGCACTAAAGGCGCCGTGGGCTTTGGCGGGAGAACCGCCAGAAAACCGGGCGCGGCCGGACAGAGGATCGGGGAACCGCAAATTATAGCTTTTTTTTCAACGCAGCCTCATCGGCCTTGTTCAGCTTGCCAGCAGCGCGGGCGGCATCGATCAGCTCAGGGCGCCGTGCGGCCGTGATGGCCAGGCGCTGGTCGCGCCGCCAGCGTTCGATCTGTGCATGGTGGCCGGAGAGGAGCGGCGCCGGAACGCCCTGCCCGCTCCATTGCTCGGGCCGCGTGTAGTGCGGGCAATCGAGCAGCCCGTCGAGCGCCGGGTTGAAGCTGTCCTGCACATGGCTGGCTTCGTCACCCAGCACGCCGGGCTGCAGCCGGGCGACGGCGTCGAGCAAGGCCATGGCCGCGATTTCGCCGCCGGACAGCACGAAGTCGCCGAGGCTGATCTGGTGGGTGATGCGCGCGTCGACGAAGCGCTGGTCGATGCCTTCATAGCGACCACAGACCAGCACCGCGCCTTCACTCGCCGACCAGCGCTCGACGGCCTCATGGCGCAGCGCCTCGCCGATGGGCGAGAACAGCACCACCGGGGCCGGCGCCCCGCGGGCCGCCAGTGCGGCGTCGAGGCAGGCCGCCAGGGGCTCCGCCATCATCACCATGCCGGGTCCGCCGCCGAACGGACGGTCGTCCACGCGCTTGTAGTTGCCCTGTGCGAAATCGCGCGGATTCCACAGCACGAGCTCGACCTGCTTCGATTCGTAGGCACGACGGGTCACGCCGCTGGCCACGAAGGGTGCGAACAGTTCAGGGAAAAGCGTGAGGACGTCGAAGCGCATGCGCGCAAAGCCCGTAAGAGCCCGATCAGAAATCGGGTTGCCAGTCGACCGTGATGAGCCGGCCAGACAGGTCGACCTTGTCGACGAAGGCCGAGACGAACGGCACCATGCGCTCGATGGTCTTGCCGTCTTCTTCGGCCGCCAGCACCAGCGTCGTTTGCGGACCGGTCGCGAGCAGTTCGCGCACCGTACCCAGCGTCACGCCTTCGCGGTTGACGACCGACAGGCCGATCAGGTCGACCCAGTAGTACTCGTCGTCGCCGGCGGTCGGGAAGCTCGAGCGCGGCACGAACACGCGCGCGCCGCGAAGCGCCTCGGCCGCATTGCGGTCAGGCACATCCTCGGACCAGGCGACGATGCAGTCGGAATGTTCTTTGGCTTCGCGGACCGCGAGCCGGAAAGCAGCAGGCGTGGAGGCTCCGGGAGCCTGCAGGAACCAGCGCTTGGAAGAAAAAAGCGCCTCGGGTTGGGCGCTGTGGGGCAGGACCTTGAACCAGCCCTTGATGCCCCAGGCATCGGCGATGCGTCCGACCTCGATCGCATCCGCCGGCAGTTCGGCGGCTTCGAGTGTGGGCAGCATCGCCGTGCGGACGGCTTAGGCTGCCGCCTTGGGCGCCGCGGCAGCGGCTTGCTTGATCAGGCGCAGCACCGTCGGCGAAGCCTGGGCACCGACGCTCTTCCAGTACGCGAGGCGGTCCTGGGCGATGCGGATGCTTTCTTCGTTTTCCTTGGCGGTCGGGTTGTAGAAACCCAGGCGCTCGATGAAACGGCCATCGCGGCGAACGCGCTTGTCCGACACGACGATGTTGAAGAACGGACGGCCTTTGGAGCCGCCGCGGGAGAGTCGAATGACGACCATGATTTATCCTTGGGTGGTCAGCGAGCCAGTTCAATGAGAAAGCGACCCGCTCACGATGTTCTTCCAGCGTCGAGACACGCGACATGGCCACCCGGCCAGCGCACGCTGAAAAGCCCACGATTATAGCCCGACCCCGGTTTTTCTCCGAATCCGGCCTTGCGCCGCCTGCTTCCGCCCACATGCCCGTCACCATCCGCCCCAGTCGCGACGAAGACATCGCCGCCATCACGGCCATCTATGCCCACCACGTGCTGCACGGCACCGGCACCTTCGAAACCGCGCCCCCGTCCGAGGCCGACATGTCGGCCCGACGCGCCGATGTGCTGGGCAAAAACCTGCCGTACCTCGTGGCCGAAGAAAACGGCGAAGTGTTGGGTTTTGCCTACTGCAACTGGTTCAAGCCCCGGCCGGCCTACCGGTTTTCGGCCGAAGACTCGATCTACATGTCCGACGCCGCGCGCGGCAAGGGCCTGGGCACCCAGTTGCTGGCGGCGCTCTCGCAGGCAGCCGAAGCGGTCGGCGTGCGCAAGCTGATTGCGGTGATCGGCGATTCGGCCAACGCCGGTTCGGTCGGCGTGCACCGCAGCCAGGGCTTCACGCACGTGGGCGTGCTGAAGGACTGCGGCTGGAAATTCGATGCCTGGCGCGATGTGGTCCTGATGGAAAAAGTGCTCGGCGAAGGCAGCCGCACGAAACCCGAATGATGAAAAAGATGAAAAGCAAGACCGTGGCCGCCTGGCTCTCCTTCCTCGGGGGCCCGCTGGGCCTGCACCGCTTCTACCTGCGTGGCATGGGCGACTGGCTCGGTTGGCTGCTGCCCATTCCTACCGCGCTGGGCATCTACGGCATCGAGCGCTTGCGCATGTACGGCGTGGACGACGGCGTGAGCTGGGCACTGATCCCGCTGCTCGGCTTCACGATCGCGGGTTGCGCATTGATGGCGATCATCTACGGCCTGATGACACCCGAGAAGTGGAATGCCCGCTTCAACGCCGGCGCACCGGCCGACGCCGCGCCGGGCCAGACCAACTGGCTCACGATCGGCGCCGTGGTAGCTTCGCTGTTCTTCGGCAGCTCGATCCTGATGGCCAGCATCGTCTACAGCTTCCAGCACTACTTCGAGCACCAGATCGAAGAAGGCCGAAAAATCTCGCAGTAACTGTTGCTCGCCCCCAGGCTGCGCGCACTTCGTGTCGCTTCGCCAACCCCCTACCGGGGGCGGGCCGGCCGCTTCGGGCGGCCGTGCGCGGCGGCCCTCCCGAATGAAAAAGAGGCAGCGCGGGCTGCCTCAGTGCTTTAGAAAATTTGCCAGCTGAGCCAGTAGGCTATTGCCGCCACGAAGGCCGAGGCGGGAATGGTCAGGATCCAGGCCCAGACGATGTTCCCCGCCACGCCCCAACGCACCGCGCTGGCGCGCTGCGCGGAACCGACGCCGACGATGGCGCCCGTGATGGTGTGGGTGGTCGACACGGGAATGCCCAGCGCCGTGGCCAGGAACAGGGTCAGCGCCCCGCCGGTTTCAGCACAGAAGCCGCCCACGGGCTTGAGCTTGGTGATCTTCTGGCCCATGGTCTTCACGATGCGCCAGCCGCCGAACATGGTGCCGAGCGCGATCGCGGCATAGCAGCTCACGATGACCCAGGTCGGTGGTGCGGCGTCGCCGGCCGATGCGTAGCCGGTGGCAATCAGCAGCATCCAGATGATGCCGATGGTCTTCTGCGCGTCGTTGCCGCCGTGGCCCAGGCTGTAGGCACCGGCCGAGACCAGCTGCAGCCGCCGGAACCACCGGTCCACGCGCGACGGCGTGGCGCGCCGGAAACCCCAGGCCACCACGATCATCATCAGCGAGCCCAGCAGGAAGCCCAGCAGCGGCGACACGAAGATGAACGCCACGGTCTTCCAGATGCCCGAGGCCACCAGGCCACCGGTGCCGGTCTTGGCGATCACGGCGCCCACGATGCCGCCGATCAGCGCATGCGAGGAGCTGCTCGGAATGCCGTAATACCAGGTGACGAGGTTCCAGCTGATCGCGCCGATGAGCGCCCCGAACACCACGTGCACATCGACTACCCCCGGCTGGGCGATGCCCTTGCCGACGGTGGCCGCCACGCTCAGGTGAAAGACGAAGATGGCGATCAGGTTGAAGAAAGCCGCGAACACCACGGCCTGTCCCGGCCGGAGCACCCCGGTGGACACCACCGTCGCGATCGAGTTGGCGGCGTCGTGGAAGCCGTTCATGAAGTCGAACGCGATCGCGAGCGCGACCAGCACCACCACCACCCAGAGGGCGACCTGCACCGTTGTCATCGGCTGCTACCCGCTCAGGAATTCTCGAGGACGATGCCCTCGATCACGTTGGCCACGTCCTCGCACTTGTCGGTGATCGTCTCGAGCAGTTCGTAGATCGCCTTGAGCTTGATGACCTCGCGCACGTCCGGCTCCTCGCGGAACAGCTTGCTCATGGCGCTGCGCATCACGCGGTCGGCGTCGGATTCGAGGCGATCGATTTCCTCGCAGGTCTTGAGCGTGGCCTCGGCCACGGTCGGGTCGGCGATCTTGCCGAGGTACTTCACGGCGTCCTTGAGGCGGTCGCAGCACTTCACGCTCAGGGCCGTGAGGCGCACGATCTCGTCGGTCATGTGGCGCACGTCGTACAGCGCCATGGTCTCCGCCGAGTCCTGGATCAGGTCGGCCACGTCGTCCATCGTGTTGATGAGCTTGTGGATCTGCTCGCGGTCGATGGGCGTGATGAAAGTCTTGTGGATCAGGCGGTTGACGTCGTGCGTCACACGGTCCGCAGCGCGCTCGGCGTTGTCGACGTCGCGGTTGTACTGCTCGCGCAGGTGCACGTCCCCGTAGTGGGTGACGAGCTGTTCGAACGCGCGCGCCGCCTCGACGATGCGGTCGGCATGCTGGTTGAACATTTCAAAAAAATTGCCCTCTCGGGGCAGCAGCTTGCCGAACATGGAAAAACTCCTGAGACGCGCCAATCACAATTTCATGACGCCTTCGTGAAAACTTCCCCGAGTTTAACGGGCATGTCCGGAACGATCGTCCGCACCAGGAATCGGGCCGACGGGAAACAGCGATCAGCGCGACGCCGCCCGAGAGCACGCGGCCCCGATGACGTCGAGCAGGTACAGCGGCCTGCCGGCCGCTCGGGGATCAGCGGATTTTCTGGATGACCTGGCCGGTCACACGTGCCAGCGCGGCACGCGGCACCTTATCGGGTGCGATCTCGGCGAGCGGCTTGAGCACGAAGGCACGCTCGCGCATGCGCGGGTGCGGCAGGGTCAGCGTGGGGCTCTCGATGGCCGAGTTGCCGTGCATCAGCAAATCGAGATCGAGCGTGCGCGGCGCGTTGGGAAACGGCCGCTCACGGCCTGCCAGCGTTTCCAGGCGCTGCAATGCGATGAGCAGTTGCTCCGCATCCAGCCCGGTGCGCACAGCCACCACGGCGTTGATGAAATCGGGGCCTTCGGCATCGACCGGCGCGCTGCGATACAGCGACGAGCGGGCCGTGACCACGGTGCGCTGCAGCTCGCCGATGGCGGCCATGGCTTCCTTCACGGTCGCCTCGGCATCGCCCAGGTTGGCGCCGATGGCGACGAAGGCCTGCACGGTCGGGTAGTCCTCGCGCGGACCGCGCGGACGCGTGGGTGCGCGGCGCACGGGCGGGCCGCTCTTGCTGCCACCCGCTGATGGTTTGCCTGCGACACGCGGTGCTGCAGCCTTCGTCGCGGGCTTGCCCCCCTTGGCCGCAGGGCTCTTCCTGCTGTCCTTCGGTCGGTCGGACGTACTCATTCGCCTGCGGCGCTCCCGCCGCCCTCGCTGCCACCACCGCTACCGCCGCCCACCGGGCGCGGCTTGCGCCGACGCTTGCGCTTGCGCGGCGCGGCGGCTTCGCCGTCCGGCGGCACGGCACCGGCCTCGAAGTCGGGCCCGGCGCCGTCGTCCGACTCGACGGCCTGCTTCTGGCGCGCCGGTTGCTCGCTGCGCGGCTTGGACGCAGGCGCCGCCGGGTCACGCAGGCGCACGCGCTGGCGCACCTTCTGTTCTTCGCGCACCTGCTCGAGCAGGTCCTGGCGGCGCAGGTCGTCGGCGGTGCTGAACTCCTGCCACCACTCGGCGATGGCCTCGCCGACCTCGCCCACGTCGGCACGCAAGCGCATGAAGTCGAAGGCGGCGCGGAAGCGCGCCTGTTCGACGAGGCTGTAGGGCGTGGAGCCGGTGCGCTTGTCGAAGCGCGGCTGCATCATCCAGATCTCGCGCATGTCGGCGGCCAGCTTGCCGCGGCCCGACACGTCGCCGATGCGGGCATTGAACACGTCGTCGATGGCGTCCTGCAACGCCGGGAACGGCGGCTGAGGGCGCTGGCCGTGACGGCCTTCTTGGCGCTGGGCCCAGCCGTCGCGCACGTCGGCCCACAGCACGCAGGCCAGCAGGAAACTGGGGGCCACGGGCTTGCCTTCGCCCACGCGGCGGTCGGTGTCCTGCAGGGCGGCTTTCACGAAGGGCTGGTCGGCGCGCTCCACCACCACGTCGAGCAGCGGGTAGATGCCCCTGGCCAGCCCGAGCTTGCGCAGCTGCTCGACCGTCGCGATGGCGTGGCCGGTCTGCAGCAGCTTGAGCATTTCGTCGAACAGGCGGCTTTGGGGCACGTCGGCCAGCAGCTTGCTCGACTCGACCAGCGGCGCGGCGGTCTTGGCTTCCATTTTGAAACCGAGCGCGGCCAGCTTGGCCGAGAAACGGATGGCGCGAATGATGCGCACCGGGTCTTCGCGGTAGCGCGTGGCCGGGTCGCCGATCATGCGCAGCGTGAGCTTCTGGGCGTCCTTGATGCCGTTGTGATAGTCCACCACGACCTGGTTGGCCGGGTCGTAGTACATGGCGTTGACGGTGAAGTCGCGGCGCGCCGCGTCTTCTTCCTGCGGGCCCCAGACGTTGTCGCGCAGCACGCGGCCGCTGGCGTCCACGGCGTGCTTCATGCTCGCAAGTTCGCCCTTGCTGGTGCGCTCGTTGCCCGTGACCTGCTCGGCGGCGGTGTTGTCGAGGTAGGCACGGAAGGTCGAAACCTCGATCACCTCGTGCTCGCGACCCCGGCCGTACACCACGTGCACGATGCGAAAACGCCGGCCGATGATGAAAGCGCGGCGGAACAGCGACTTGACCTGTTCGGGCGTGGCATTGGTGGCCACGTCGAAGTCCTTTGGACGCAGGCCCAGCAGCAGGTCGCGCACCGCGCCGCCCACCACGTAGGCCTCGTAGCCGGCCTGCTGGAGCGTGGTGACCACGTTCTTCGCGCGTTCGTCAACCAGGGCGGGATCGATCTTGTGAACCTCTGCCGGCACCTCCTGGCGCTTGCCGAAGCGGCTCTTGCCCTGCGTGCCGCCGGCGGACTTGCCGAGCAGCTTGTCGATGAATTTCTTGATCATTGGTTGTTTTTCGAGGAGGAGCAGGCGCTTCTTCTTATTCGTTTTCGAGCATGGAGCGGATCAGCGGAATGGTGATCGCGCGTTGGGTCTGCAGGGCGTAGCCGTCGAGCTGCGACAGCAGCTCCATCAGGCTGCCGAGGTCGCGGCTGAAGCGGTGCAGCATGAAGTCGAGCACGTCGTCGGACAGCATCACGCCGCGCGCATCGGCTGCCTGGCGCAGCACGGCGCGGCGTTCGCTTTCGCTCAGCACCTGCAGATGGAACACATGGCCCCAGCCGAGGCGGGTGCGCAGGTCTTCGCGCAGCGGCAGGTCGGCCGGCGGCAAGGCGCCGGCGGCGACCACGCCGCGCTGCAGGGTCTGGGCGTTGACAAACCAGTTGAAGGCCGCGTGCTGCTGCACGGCGGTGTAGAGGTGGACGTCGTCGAGCAGGACGGCGCCCCAGCGCTCGTCGAACTCGGGCGGCTCCAGCAGGCCGGCGTGCAGCCAGCCCACGCTGGCGCCCTGCTCGGCCAGTGCGACACGCACGGATTCGAGCAGGTGGGTCTTGCCACTGCCGCTGTCGCCCCAGAGGTAGGTCGGCACCGGCGAGTGCAGCGCGGGGCTGCCGTCGGCGCCGCCGACCCACACTTGCAGGTGTCGCAGCGCCGCCTCGTTGGGGCCGGCAAAAAAGGCGTCGAAGCTGGGGCCCGTCGCAATGCCGATATCGAGCGCGAGCTGTTTCATCCCGGGAAGGTTCATGGAGGGGGCCCGGAGGGCCCTTAAAATCGTGAGGAATTCTATCGGCCCGGCCGCCTCGGTCGCCGGCGCCTCCCCTG